>NZ_QTKX01000002.1:600000-929619 GCF_018424685.1 Mesobacillus boroniphilus | reverse complement strand
GCAAGCTAATGAAGATCCGCTCGACTTGCATGTATTAGGCACGCCGCCAGCGTTCGTCCTGAGCCAGGATCAAACTCTCCAAGAAAGAGTTATGAGTTAGCTCATAAAGTTAAAACGTTGGCTCATGATCTTCTATAATAGAAGTCATGATAATTTATTGTTTGTTGACGCTTGTTTGTTTAGTTTTCAAAGAGCAAGTTGTTCAGTTCGTCGCCCAGAAGCGACTTTATTAATATAACACGCTGATTTGTTATTGTCAACATCGTTTTTGTTTTTCTTTTTCGTGAAAACTGATGTTTGTTTTTTCAATTCAACGTTGTTTTTCTGAAGCGAGATTAAATATACCACGGATAAAATATGTTTGCAATATAATTTTAAAAGAATTTTTCACAATAAGAGAATTCTTTTTAGGTTCTCCGAGTTTCTTCTTATTAAATGCTTTTATTAATAATTTCTTGCATGTGCTCATATAATGCTTTGGACAAACTAATTTACTGAGGTGATCCTATTTGCTGCAATCAATTGCACTTTATCTATCACTAATCATGGCAATACTATTATTTAGCATTGCTTACATTGAAGCCATTAATATCGCTAACGCTGAAGGAAAGGTTCACGGAGGTACTTTCATTTTATCCACTGTCTGCGCATTATTGTTTTCGAGGTTCACTTACCTATTCATTTAAAAAAATCCCCTCTTTTAGAAGGGGATTTTTTGTACCATACAGATTTGTACCTATACTCTTACAGTTTTTCTATAGTAGCCGGTGCAGCAATTTTAAATCCCTCCACATATATGCTACTTCGATATATTCTTTGCCTGCAATTTTCACAACTTCTTCTCCAGCTTTTTGTGGCTGAAGGCTTTCATAAAATTTTCGGCTTACATTATCCGCTAACACCCAAACGAGCATAGAATCATACTCTTGCTTCAGCAAATCATCCAGACCCGCTTGGAGCAGCTTCAATCCAAGTTTCCCTCTTTGATACGCCTTAAGAATGTAGATTGCGTACAATTCGCCCTCCGCTTTGAACTTCCTCGATCTTTCTTTTCCAAAGGAAGCAAAGCCAACGATTTCCCCTTCTGGATTAACAGCGACAAAAACCGTAGATGTATCAGCACTTCCTGACAAGCTTTTTTCCCATAAAGATTTCCGGTCCTCCACATTTAAAGAATCCAAATAATCCTGGCTTACAATTCCCTGATAAGTTTCTTGCCAGCTTCTAACGTGAACCTTGGCAATACCGCTCACATCATCTTTCGTAGCCTTTCTAATTTTCACATCCATCCCCTACCCCGATATTGAATTGATTTCAGTTTGATTTTTCAGCTTCATCTTTCTTTCATCTACTAAAAACAATGTTATGCCTGCAATAACAACTAATCCTCCGATAATCTGAGTCCAAATTACTTTTTCACCGAGCAGGTAGAAGGCAAGAACGGTTGCACCAACTGGTTCAAAAAGTATCGCCATTGAAATGACCGAAGCGCTGATCCATTTTATAGACCAGTTAAACAATGTATGGCCAAGTAAAGTTGGTATCAGCGCAAGGAGGATAAAATAAACCCAATCGCTTGTAGGATATGGATAAAACGAATCACCTACAGCTATTACATAGAAGAACAATGAAATTGAACTGATGCTATAGACAATAAAAGTATATGTTATTAAAGACATTCGCTTCCTAACGGTTTGGCCAAATAAGAGATATACGGTTACTAATGCACAGGCTATTATAGCCAAAAAATCTCCAAACAGTGCACTCCCACTGATCTTAAAATCACCCCAACTGATGATGACACTGCCGCCAATTGCAATCACACCGCTTAAAATCGCTTTAACAGATACACGTTCCTTAAAGAATAGGTAAGCCCCCACAAATGCAAATAGCGGTTGAAGAGTGACCAGCACGGTTGAGCTTGCTACTGAGGTATAGTTTAGCGATTCAAACCAGAGGATAAAATGAAAGGCCAGAAATATCCCGGCTATCCCGGTGAATAACCAATCCCGTTTCGTAATAAGACGAAGTTCTGAAACATACTTTATAAGAAACACCGGCAGCATTAATAGTACAGAAAAGAATAATCGGTAAAAAGCTATGACTCCGGACGGCGCTGATGAGACTTTGACCAAGATCGCAGAAGTTGAGACTGCCACCACACCGATCGCGACCGCCATATAAGGATTTACTTTAGGTGCTTCCATTTACATTCTCCTTTAATTAATTCAATGTGAATTATATGTATTTTACAATGAATTTGAAATTTTATCTTGAATAAAATTTAATTTTCCATGAGAAGTTTAGTCCGTCAATTTTAGGGAAAGTAAATACATCTTATTAGGGGCAGGAGAAACGACATGATATATTCAATTGATATGGAAATTTTACTTAAGTTAGGGATATCCGCTTTCTTGGGGCTGGTCATTGGGCTTGAAAGGGAAATTAAAAGAAAACCGGTTGGCCTTAAAACGAGCCTGGTTATATCAATCGTCAGTTGTCTTTTGACTATTGTCTCTAGTGAATCAGCTTATATGTTCCCCGGGGATGAAGACGTTAATATCACGATGGACCCGCTCCGTTTGGCGGCCCAGATCGTATCAGGTATCGGATTTCTCGGCGCCGGGGTTATTTTACGAAGAGGGAATGACACGATTTCCGGTCTGACAACAGCCGCAATGATCTGGGGTGCCGCTGGTATTGGAATCACAGTTGGCGCCGGATTTTATTGGGAAGCTATTGCAGGTGTTGCTTTACTCATTGTAAGTGTGGAATTCATACCGTTCCTAATGACTTTCATAGGTCCAAGGCAATTAAGGGAAAAAGAAATACGCCTGCAATTCAATGTGAACAGCAGGGAGAGCATAGCTGATATTATCACAAAGATTAAGTCTGAAAAAATTGCACTAAAAAACGTCCGTATTAAGGATCTTGCAGAAGGAAACCAGATCGTGCAATTGATTGTAACCGTGGACTTCCGCAGAAAGACTACCGATGTGTATGAGGCGGTATCGGAAATTGAAGGTATCAACCGGGTTGAAATTGAAGGATTGTAGAAAAGCCGCTGAATTGCGGCTTTTTAGTTTACTCATAAAATTTTGTCTTGCATGTCCGGCAAGATGGTTATATAATCTTTCTTGTACCTTATCTATTTAGATACGGGGGATTAGCTCAGCTGGGAGAGCGCAACGCTGGCAGCGTTGAGGTCAGGGGTTCGAGCCCCCTATTCTCCACTAACAAAAAGGCTGCAAAACCAATTGGTTTTGCAGCTTTTTTCGTTATTGATTGTCATTTTAATAATAAACTAACTTCCCCTGCATCATGTGTAAGCAACTCGCAAGCATTTCAACAGATTCCACTCAGTACTCTTGGTCATTGCCAAACCAGGAAACAGTCTTTGGTTCTTCATGATTATTCCAATACAAGCTATTCCACCCTGTCCCATGCATTTCAGTCTGCATTTTGAAAGATTCTCCTTAAAATCAACCACAATTAGTCTAAATCCAAATGTATGGTCCTCTAATGACCCTCCTTCACCAGAAAAAATATTTACCATTAACCTCCATAAGTCCCTGCAGTTAGTAAGATATTTACTCTTTCATTAAAGGAATACTTTTTAATGCTTTACAAAATGCTCCTTCTAATCCTTTTTTCTGTTTCACTTACCCAGGCAATATGCATTTTTTTAAATAAAGTAAGGAAAAATATTCACTGAGTCCTTTAGTAACCTTTGTAAGAGGTCTAAACCCTTCCTATCAGATTAAAGAATTCAATATTAATAAGGAATTGAGGTGACAAGTAAATGCCTATGCTGAATATGAAAAGTGCCAGCCTGTATTATACTGTAAAAGGAAGCGGAACTCCGATCGTTTTTATCCACCCGCCTGTATTGACTTCAGTTAACTTCAAATATCAATTAGAAGAACTCTCAAAAAGTTTTCAGATCATTACTTTTGATATTAGAGGACACGGAAAAAGCCCATACTCCCCAGAACCATTAACCTATCCACTGATTATTAAGGATATCATTCGACTATTGGACCACCTTAATATTAATAAAGCGTTTTTATGCGGATATTCCACAGGCGGTTCTATTGTTTTAGAATTCATGCTGACGTTCCCTGAGAGAGCCTTAGGAGGAATTTCGATTGGAGCAATGCCTGATGTAAATGACGATTACTTGAGGAAGAAGATTTCTTTAGGAATCAAGCTTTCAAGCAAAGGGGCTATAAACTTATTAGCCTGGTCCATCTCCTGGAGTAATTCAAATAATATAAAGCTGTTTAAAAATATGTTTTCAGAAGCAAAAAAAGGAGATTACCGCAACATTGAGCAATATTACCGCTATAGTCTAAAATACAATTGTGTCAATCAGCTACATGAGATTAATCTGCCTATCATGCTGGTTTATGGCAAGAAGGATAAGCCCTTTCACCCTTATGCAAGGCAATTGCATGAAAAATTGCCTCAAAACGAATTGCATCTTATCGAGAATGTTGACCACCGTATCCCGACTAAGGCTGCGAAAGAATTTAACCAGTTAATTTTTCAATTTGTAAAACATAATGACAGGTAGCTATGTGTACCTGTCACCATTTTCTGGTGTTCACTTTTTCCTGGGTACGTTCATGTTCAAGATTTACTTCAACTTCCAAGCCCTTACACTGACCCCAACCTTTAGCCATCTTAAAATTTTTTAAGCTGAGGAATCTTTAATCAAGTGATCGATTCTTCTATCTTATTGCTGTTTAACTAGAGAAAAAGATTTAGAAACATAATCGCTCATAAAGAAACCCAAACTTAACGGATTTCTATGACCACATGATTTTTAAATTATGCACAAAACAGTGCACAGACTTTTTTTAAATTGAACTAAATTGACTTCGATTGTTTACCACAGTCTATAAATCCCTATAAACCAAGACTTATTTTATTTTAATTCACCTTATTTAACTTAATTTTCCTTATGGGTTTCCTCTTGAAGCGTTGAGGTCAGGGCTCGATCCCCCTACTCTCCACTAACAAAGAGGCAGAAAAACCAGTTGGTTTTTCTGCCTCTTGTCGTTATCTTGCTGAACGACATTTCTTAAAATCCTTATATCTTACCAATTTGTTATTCCAATAATCCCGCTTCCATCAAATACTCTCTTGCTGTTTCCTCAGCGGATTTCCCTTCTACATTCACCTGATAATTCATTTTCCGCATTTCGTCATCGGTGATTTTACCAGCGAGCTTGTTGAGTGCCTTTACGATTTCAGGATATTTTTCTGCTGTTTCGGCTCTTAGCAGAGGAGCTCCCTGGTATGGAGGGAATAAGTTTTTATCATCTTCAAGTACGACTAGATTGTATCGCTGGAGCTCACTGTCGGTTGAGTAGGCATCCACAAGGTTTATTTCGCCGTTTTTGATCGCACGGTACCTCAGTTTCGGCTCCATTGTGATCAGACTTGGCAGATTTAGTCCATAGAGTTTTTGGATCCCTTTATATCCATCTTCTCTATCTGAAAATTCAAGTGTGAAACCTGCATTTAACGAGGATTCAATCGATTTTAAATCAGAGATTGTTTTCAAGTCATTTTCTTTAGCCAACTGTTCGGGAACGGCTAATGCATACGTGTTGTTATAGTGCATTGGCTGAAGCATTTCCATCTGGAACTCTCTTCGCATTCCTTCTTTTGCCTGCTGGTATACTACTTCGCGGCTTGTGCTAGCTGCTGTTTCTTTTAGAAATTCCGAAATGGCCGTGCCTGTGAATTCGGGATAAATGTCAATATTACCGTTTTCCAATGCGTTGAAAACAAATGATGTCTTACCCAATCCAGGTTTCAGCTGAACAGAATGGCCCGTTTCTTCTTCAATCAGAAGTTTATACATATTAATTAAGATCTCTGGTTCGGATCCTAGTTTTCCTCCAATGACAATCTCTTCTTCATTTTTTCCGCCTAAAAATGGAATGACCATTATTAAAAGGACAGCTAAGGATAAGGCACCAATGGTGATAAGAGATTTTTTAAAGGAAACCGTTTCGAACCTTCTAAGTACAAGGTCAAACAGAATGGCAAGCAAGGCAGCGGGTATTGCGCCAAGAACAATTAATGCCGTATTATTCCTGTCGATTCCGAGAAGGATCAGGTCACCTAACCCGCCCGCTCCAATCAGCGCAGCAATCGTCGCAGTCCCGACAATCAAGACCATCGCTGTTCGGATTCCAGCCATAATAACGGGCATCGCCAAGGGGAGTTCAATTTTCATCAAACGACGCTTACTGTTCATTCCCATAGCTCGTGAGGCTTCGATTAACGATGGGTCTACTTCATTGATTCCTGTATATGTATTTCTTAATATTGGAAGTAGCGCATAGACCACAAGAGCAATGATAGCAGGGACTTTCCCAATGCCGAATAGCGGGATCAATAAACCAAGCAATGCGAGCGAAGGAATTGTTTGCAGGACGGCTGTTATCCCAATGATTCCTTCGGAAATCCGCTTCCTTCTAGTCAAAAAGATACCGAGCGGAATCGCAATAAGAACGGCGAAAAACAGTGCTATAAAAGAAATCTGAATATGTTCTAGAAGGGAACTTAAAAGCTCGTCTTTTCTATCTATAAATGTGGACGTCCAGCTATTCATTTCATCCCCTCCATCTGCCTCGATAAAACCCGGATTATTCCACGCCTGTCTATGGTCCCGATTATTTCATCCAATTCTTCAACCGCCAGCTGTTCATGCTCAATCAGTAACGAGAGAATTTCATTTATAGACACTGTCGAGGCAATTACAGGCAGATTGTTCAGTTCTTCAGCGGTTAACGTTTGGATAGCTTCCCGCACATTTACCATTGTCCTGTTAGTCTGGTCTATCCCAACAAACTCACGGACAAAATCATTTACAGGTTGATGGATCAGCTCTTCCGGAGTACCTGTCTGGACAATTTTCCCGTTCCTCATCAGGCAGATCCGATCTCCGAGCTTTAAAGCTTCACTCATATCATGGGTTACAAATACAATGGTTTTCTTGATGTTTTTTTGCAGTTCGATGAGATCATCCTGAAGCTTCTCCCTGCTCAGGGGATCCAATGCACTAAATGGCTCGTCCATTAAAATAATCGGCGGGTTTGCCGCAAGCGCCCGGGCCACGCCAATTCGTTGCTGCTGTCCTCCAGATAATTCATGGGGCAGCCTTTTACGATAAGTTTTTGGTTCAAGTCCAACCATATTCAGTAATTCATCTATACGGTGATCTATCTTTTTCTGCTCCCATTTCTTCATTTCCGGGACAACCGCAATATTCTCTTCAATCGTCATATGCGGAAATAAGGCGATTTGCTGAAGGACATACCCGATATCCCAGCGAAGCTCATGAATATCATAGTCACTGATCATCTTATCCTTGATTTTAATATAGCCTTCCGTAAGAGGAATCAATCGATTGATCATTTTTAAGGTTGTCGTTTTTCCGGAACCGCTTGGACCGATCAGGACAAGCAATTCCCCTTCTTTGATATTTAAATTAAAGTTATTTACCGCATATGTTCCATCGTCATATTTCTTCGTTACATTTTCAAAGCTGATCACTTTTTCACCCCTATATTCTCTCGAATTTTACTATTAGATATTGTTAGCACTTTGAGGATTTCTTATTTTCAGTTACAGGCAGTGCTGAAATGACACTAATTAAATACTACCAAAGCTGGCACCTTGGGTAAAAAGAGCGGCTTACCTATCCTGATATAAGACCAAATTACCTTTACCCTAAATACAAGAAAATCATTCCAAGAACAAAAAGTGCAAGCGTCTCATTCAGCCCCGACAAGCGCTGGAGGGCCGACCGGTGAAGTTGTTCTTTGACTTCATTGGGCGGACCGAAGCGACTCGAGGGGCTAGGCGCTGGAGCTGGATTAAGAAAACTTCATGGAGTTATCCATAACACAATAATTTTATTAATTCCTTAACCATAAAGAAAAAAGCTGTAAAACCATTTGGCTTTACAGCTTTGTTTGAAGTCCTTATTTTAAGATTTCATCAATCAAATTCAGTTCTGCTTCACTAAAATTAAGATTGTTCAGTGCAGCGACGTTTTCTTCAATTTGGCTGATCTTGCTTGCACCGATGAGTGCTGAGGTGATTTTCTGTTCCCTGAGCACCCAGGCAAGTGCCATCTGGGCAAGTGACTGGCCCCGTTCCTGGGCTATTTCATTTAATTGTCTAACCTTAGCAAGAACTTCTTCAGATACATCTCCCTCATTCAGGAAGCTGTTTGGCTTCAGAGCTCTGGAGTCTTGTGGAATTCCATTGATATACCTGTTTGTCAGCAATCCTTGAGCCAATGGAACAAATGCTATCGATCCGACTCCTTCATCTTTTAGCAAATCTGTCAGGCCGCCTTCTACCCACCTGTTAAACATAGAATAGGCAGGCTGGTGGATCAGCAGCGGAGTACCCAGGTCTTTTAAAATTCCGATTGCCTGCTTCGTTTCCTCTACTCCATAATTGGACAATCCAACATACAAAGCTTTACCCTGCCTGACGACATGATCAAGCGCCATCATTGTTTCTTCCAAAGGCGTTTCCGGATCCGGCCTGTGGTGGTAAAAGATATCGACATAATCGAGTCCCATCCTTTTCAGGCTTTGGTCAAGACTCGAAACGAGATATTTCCTTGAACCCCAATCGCCATACGGCCCCGGCCACATACCATATCCTGCTTTTGTTGAAATGATCATCTCATCACGGTACACTGAAAAATCCTTCCTAAGAATTGAGCCAAAGTTCTCCTCTGCTGAACCAGGCGGGGGACCATAGTTATTTGCAAGATCAAAATGAGTAATCCCAAGATCAAAAGCTCTTCTAATTAAAGAACGGCCCTTCTCAAAGGGATCTTGACTTCCGAAATTGTGCCATAAGCCCAGGGAAATGGCTGGCAATTTAAGGCCCGATTTGCCGCACCTATTATATGTCATTGAATCATAGCGATTGCTGTCTGGTTGATATGCCATTATTTAAAAACCTCCAAAGAATTCTTATTATTTTCTACCATCCCAACGGGTCAGCTTGCAGCTTTTGTTCCCAAATCCCCTCTATCTTTTCTGCTTTTTCCGCTGGAATCCTTTTACCTGAGGCAGTTAAATTTTCAATCAACTGCTCAAGATTCTTGTTTCCAGGAATGACGGTAGAGACCTCCCGATAATAAAGGATATATCTTAAAGCCATCTGTACCAGCGATTCTCCAGGTTCGAGCATTTCCTTAAGAACAGGAATGAGCTCCGCTCTTTTCGTAAGCTGATCCCTGTCCCAACGGCTCCGTATGTCTGTAAACACACTATTTTCATCATATTTGCCTGACAGCCATCCAGAATCAAGCGGAACTTTTACAATCAGTCCGATATTTTTTTCTGCTGCCTTCTTGAAGGCTTTTCTTGGCTCCTGATGAAAAATGTTGAACATTACCTCAATAACCTGGCTTTTAGAATTCCGAATCAGCTCCTCCATTTCCCTGCCCGAGTCAACTGAAGCTCCGTAAGCACGGATCTTTCCTTCCTGCTTGAGTGACTCCAATATCTCAAAATGATCCGTGCTTCCAGTCAAGATCTCAAACGGAGGGTTATGCAACAAAATAGAATCTAGATAATCCGTTTTAAGCCGACGCAAGCTATCTTCAACTGAACTGCTGATTTTCTGCGAATCAAAATTGAGGGTGTTATCTGGATGGTGCCCAAACTTGCTAGTAACCACCGCCTCGCTCCTTCTTCCAGTAAGAGCTTTCCCAAGCAATGACTCACTATTACCACCGCCATAATTCGGAGCTGTATCAAAGAAATTGCAGCCCTGATCAAGCGCTTCATGCACAAGCCTGATTGCTTGATTGTCCTCCATGCCTTCCCAATCCCTGGCGTTCCCGAGCTGCCATGCGCCAAAACCAACTTCCGACACCTTTATCCCTGTGCTTCCAAGCTGTCTGTAATTCATTTGCTAACTCCTTTCTGTCATGCTGTTTGGGCCCTTGTTTCAACCAGGACCTTCTTCTCCCACACACGACTTCTCCACCTGATATACATGATGATTCCTCTGAACCATTCATCAATGATAAAGGCCATCCAAATGCCAGAAAGACCAAAACCCATTTTAATCCCCAAAATATAGGCGAGTGGCACACTGATTCCCCACATTGAGACAAGAGCCATTTTCACAGGGAATACAGCATCCCCAGCTGCCCGGAGAGAACTGATTACGACTATGTTGAAGGTTCTTCCAGGTTCGAGGATTAAACACAGGAGAAGAACCTTACTTCCTTCCCTGATGATGTCCTTATTATCAGTAAAAATCCCCAGGATGGGTTCCCTGATCGAAACGATTACAACGGTGATCGCCATAGTAATAATGATACTTAGTTTCAAGCTTTTTAATAGCTGGTGATAGGCTTTATCAAACTCTCTGGCCCCTACTTTGTATCCAATCAGGATTTGCGTTCCCTGGCCTATAGCTATTCCGAATAGCATCATGAATGACATGATATTGAATGTGTATACCCTTGTTGTCAGGGCCATAGCCCCCAGCAAACCAATAATAACTGTAATCGCCATCTGGCTGGTATTGTAAAGTGCATTTTCCCCAGCCGAAGGAATGCCTATTTTCAGGATCTTTTTAATAAAAGACTTATTGAAGTTAAGGTAATCTTCTAATGCGATTTTCACAGGAAGCCTGCGGTATAACAATCTGAAAATTAGAAGCACTGCGATTGAGCGGGATATGGCTGTCGAAATAGCTACACCCTGAACACCCATTTCCGGAACGCCAAATAGTCCGTAAATAAATAAACTGTTTCCTGCAAGGTGGATGATATTCATAATGATCGAAATGAACATCGCTTCCTTTGTTAAACCATTTGCCCGCAGGATTGCCGACGCAGTAACAAGGAGCGCCTGGGTAAACAGTGTTCCGCCAACAATCACCAGATATTGATGCGCCAGACGATTGATTTCTGGAGTCAGGTTGAACATCTGTAAAAATACATCGTTGAAACCGACAACAATAATGCTCACCACCACTCCAAAAATCAGGTTCAGAGAGAGTGATAGACCTGATATTCTTCTTGCATCCACTTGAAGCCCTGCTCCAAGGTTTTGTGATACTAGAACCGCGGTGCCTGTGGCAACGAAGCCAAATACGAGGATCATGAAGAATACGAGCTGATTGGCTACCCCGACAGCCGCAACGGCATCATCCGAAATATGGGATAGCATAAAAGTATCCGTGCTGCCCATCAACATGTGCAAAAATAATTCTATAAAAATCGGCCAGGTAAGTGCTAATAAGCCAACCTGTTTAGGCAGACTGTTGTTTTTTTGTAAATTCATTATGCATTTCCACCTTTAAAAGTTCCCCTTGATTCAAAAAAGGGGTTATATTACGCTGGCCTCTGATCATTCAACTTTGATTGTTAAATTTTAAAGCAACGCAATGGAATAGAAGGATAAGAGGCAGAAAAGACTTGCTGTTCTGCCTCTTGATTCCGACCATATTTGAATTTTATTGGCGAATTTTAGAATAATTCGACCACATTCTGAGTTTTATTGGCGAATTTCTAAATAATTCGACCACATTCCGAATTATTTCGACCAAGTCGATCCATCCGCTAATTAACTTAATTTTTTGTGATGCTTACATTGTCCAGATAGACATTTGTTGCTGTATTGCCATCTAAAATATTGCCGAGCTCGAAAACGATTTTGCCATCGGCATACGTTGCTTCATTCATTACAAAGTTAAAGCTAAATGGCTTCATATCAGTCGTTAAATTAATTGTTTGAGTTGGTACATAAGGTGTGAACCATGGATCAGTTGACAGCTCTTTCCCTATATTGACATTCATTTTCCTCGGCACGTCTGCTCTTGCCTCAAACGTGACTGTATAGCTGGCTCCATTTTCAAAAAGCAGGCCCTTCTGAAAAACCTGAGGGGCATACGATTGACCGCCAACCTGTGAAATCGCAACCTTCAGTTCTTCGTTTTCAGCAGTCATTGTACCTGCTCCATATCCGCTCCACTGGTCGCCCCACCATGCGGTCCATCCATTTGTTCCATCTGAAAATGTTCCATTATCAATACCAGGTGTAGAAACAGGCTCAGGCTCCTGCTGAGACGGTGCGTCCTTAACTTTCAAGACCACATTATCAATGAATACATCATGTGCCTCGACTAGCGATGAAGCGTTTTTGCCAAGCAACATCTTCAAGGATACGGTTTCATCGACAGGCATCGTGAATTCATATGAGTATTGCTTCATTTGGTCACTAAGTTGAAGATTTTCACTCAAAAATCTTGTATATTGAGCATTTTCAATCGTTGCCTCAATATCTCGTTCCACGGTTGAGCGCGCCTCGAAGGAGAGCTCATAGACTACTTCCTTAGCTAGGCTTAATCCCCCCTGTATAAATTGTACACTCCATGTTTCATTGCCTTCATTGGTAATAGCCACTTTTGCTTCGCCATTTTCCTCTGAGATACTGGCTGCAGCATCATTGTGTACATAATTTCCCCATGAATTCAAACCATCTGCAAAATCACCATTCTTCAATGGATACAAGTCAATGTTTCCATAATCCGGTATGTTTGATGTCTTTAGCAGTGCTACATCATCCAAATAGACATCGCCATCTGCGTCTCCAAAGTTAAAGACAAGTTGAGCTTCTGAATCAGAAACATCCTCAGGCATTGTAAATTCAAATGTTTTCTCTTCCATATTTGAAGTGAGGTTAATTGTTTTAATTCCTGAATAATTAACCATGCCGTCCTTACTCAAAAGGGCAGCTTGAATCGTTCTTGTTTCGTCTGCTCGTGCTTTTAAAGTAACCTTATAATCATTTCCCTTAACTAGGTAAATCCCTTGTTGGTCAAGCTGGACTGCTTCAGGATATTTGGCACCATCTTCAATCGCTACACGTAGCTCTCTCGTTTCTTCGGAAACAGATACAGTTGCAGCAGCTGCGTCTTCGACTGAGAAGTTCCAGAACATGAGACGATCCATGCCGCCCTGGTCAAACGTACCATTATAGACATGATTTCCATCTGGAAGCGGCTGTTTAGGAGCATCTGGATCTACTGGAGTCCCAGTAATATCTACGACTCTCACGTTACCGATCCAGACAGGATTCGTCCCGTTGCCGCCAAGATTGAATTCAAGTCTTGACGCAATGTCTGTTTCATTCAGCATATCAAAAGTGAATTCATAGGATTGAAGTTCACTCGTCAGCTTAAACGACTCTTCATTTGAATATTTCACCCAGCCGCGTGAAGCTCCTGCGCCAGCTTTGACCATGATACTACGCGGATCCGTTGATTTAGCATCAAAGCTGACTTTATATTTCCCGCCATTGCCTAGAGAAAGGTTCTGGATCATTTGCAGGGAATAAAGCTGGGATCCCGCATTCGTGATATTTGTTTTAGCAAACCTCTTGCCTTCAATTTCTTCCACTGTCAGGCTGCCGTCTCCGCCGAACTCCGGTAACTTTACAAAGTTCCAATACGTTGAATTCAGTGCTTCACCTGGCTCATCCACAACGGTGATCGGCTCTTCATAATTCTGGTCATAGATCAGGTTGCCGTCTTCCAAAGGCTGTTTAGCATCTGCAGGCAATTCCACCGGCTCTGCCACTGGCTCAACCGGTTCACGATATTCGCGTTTTTTCAGATCGTATACCCTGACATAATCTACTTCCATCTGGCTTGGGAATTCCGTCGTCTCATCAGGATCCCCGTCAAACCATCCGCCAACTGCGAGGTTCATAACCAAATAGAATTCCTGGTCGAAAGGTGCAGGATAGGAAAAGTTTGCTGCGTTATCCGTACCTTTTGAATACCATTTGTTCTGAGTTTGATAGAGTTCTCCGTCTACATACCAGCGCAGCTCTCCTGGTTCCCACTCAAGCGCATATGTATGCCACTTGTCGATGCCTCTATTTTCAGGAAGCTCGAATTCCTTGCCGGTATACTTGTTATTCGGCCATCCTTCACCATAATGGATTGTTCCTGCTACTGTATGGGGTCTGCTGCCCCATGACTCCATAATATCAATCTCACCTGAGGCTGCCCAGGAACCATATTTATCCTCTTCAGGAAGCATCCAGATGGCAGGCCAAAGCCCTTTCCCTGTTGGCAGCTTTGCCTTAATTTCATAGCGTCCGTATGTTTTGCTGAACAGGCCTTTTGTTTTCAGCTTGGCTGAAGTGTAATCATACGTTCCAAACTCATCTGTAACCTGCTCTTGCTTCGCTTTGATGACAAGCTTGCCGTCATCGATGAAGGCGTTTTCACTTGAATCCGTATAATACTCTTTTTCATTGTTCCCCCATCCAGGTGCTATTCCATTGCCATCCTCGTCGACGATCCAGTTCCCAATATCATGGGTCCATTTGCTGCGGTCGATTTCAGGTCCGTTGAACTCATCTGACCAGACAAGCGACCATTCTGATTTGTTCTGTTTAAAATCCTGCTTCGGGACTGCATTTTCATTGCCTTGTTCGACGCCGTTGCCTGCGAAACTCGTACCAGGCAACATCATCATTGTACTTAATAAAATGGCCAGTGTTTTTTTCAATCCAATTCCTCCTTCATTTTGAAAAGCGTAAGCGCCTTGGTCAGCCCCGACAAGCGTTGGAGGGCTTGACAGTGAAGTCGTTCTTTGACTTCATTGGCAGGACCGAAACGACTCGAGCTGCTCAAAGCTGACGCTTCTCGCAAGATACTCAAGGAAGCCGATTCGGGATGAAAACTGGCTAGGCGCTGGAGCTAGACAATTTTCAAAATTTAAAAAACACCACCTCCTTCACGTAACATCCATAAATAAAAAATGATTTCTGTCATGACAAGGAGGCGGTTCATTTTAATCTCTGATTATAGCTATCTAACTTTTTAGAATGAAGGTAGTAATAGAGTGTTCTGGCAGTTCTGCTTTCGTTACCCTGCCATCAAGTGAAAGGCTTATTGTTTCTGGCTTGTCTTCATCATTCATCACGACTGCAACAATCGAGCCATCTTCGTTCTGGAATGAAACCGACTTTAGTGTTGGGTGATTTAGTTCATGCGCAATCCTGAATGCATTCGGTTTGATGTATTTGCTGAAATGCCCAATATAATAAAAGGAGCTATTATAGTGAATCTCTCCAGTCTTGGTATCGACGATCACCGGTGCATCGCAATAATTGCCTACATGGTTCGGCCCTCCCTGTTCATTCAGGACGATATTCCAGTCAATCCAGCCTTCAAGCCAATTGTTGATATCACCCATGATGTTCCTAGCGTAGCGTTCTCCTGTATGCCAGGCGCCAAGCTGAACTCCGCCTTCGATGCACCCTTCCGTGAAAATCAGGTGTTTATCAGGGAATTCGTCATGGATTTTACTCAAGTTCTCAAATTCCTCTGAGACATACCAGTGGAGGCCTGTTCCCCAAATATATTTAGCAGACTCTGAATCTGATAAAATCGTTTTTGCCCGCTCATAGGCTATGTCCCTGTTATGATCCCAGATGATGATTTTCTTATCCTGCAGGCCTTCCTGCTCCATCACAGGTCCTAAATGGTTTTTAACGAAGTCACGTTCTTCTTCTGCCGTATATCTGCAGGAATCCCAAACCTGAGTTGCCTCAGGTTCGTTTTGAACGGTGATTCCCCAAATCGGGATGCCTTCCTTTTCCATCTCCTTGATGTACTTCGTATAGTACAACGCCCATGCCCCATAGAACTCAGGCTTCAACTTCCCGCCATTATTCATTTCATTATTGGTTTTCATCCAGGCTGGAGGGCTCCAGGGGGAAGACAGTATTGTTAAACCTTCTCCCCTTGCTTTAACAGCATCCTTAATGAGCGGAAGCACATATTTCTGTTCGCGCTCAATCGAAAACGTTTTGAGTTCGACATCATTTTCCTCAACATACGTATAGTTCTCAAGGGCGAAGTCACAGCTGTGGATGTGGGTTCTGCCCAGGCTGTAGCCTAGTCCTGTTTCCTGATTGAAATAGCTCTCGACTACTTTCAGCCGGTCTTCTTCCGGAATTTGGGCAAGCGTGTAGGCAGCCGCCTCGGTAAAGGCGCCTCCAAAACCCATAAAGCTTTGATACTTTTTCTCCGGATCAAGCTTCAGCACACTAGGCTGCAGATCTGCTCCATTTTCAGCAGTAAGGTTTCCTTTGTCAGCTAATCGGTCTCCTGTATTCTTTGCGGTCTGAAATACCTTAATTTCCATCAAGCGCACCCCGGTTCCTTAGTTTAGATAAACATCAATTCTTGTAATTTTGCCGTCCCTCACATCTTTTGCGTATGATTCTGGCAAACGATCATTCTCTACTTCTACCATTTCGTCATTCATATGAAGCTCATATTTAACGGTCCTTACTCCATCAGCTCCATACGTATTTTTTCGAGAAGGATTATGATAGGTTACCTCTGTATGGCCCAATAATGTAAACTGTACCTTCCCATCTGCGTCGAAAAGCCATGACGGCAAAATAGGCTGCAGGCGTAAGCTCAATCCTGCTTCATTGACTGTGAAAACTTCCTTGCCAATCATCATCAACTGCCAAATGCTCAAGAATTCCGCTGTTGTTCCGCTCAACCTGGCTACAAATCCTTGTCCATGGAGAGACTCGTCTGGATTTGCGCTGCTGGCAATAAAGGATGAATTCTCAAGAATGCTTCTGCCGTATACTTCTGGGTCCATGAATGGAGGAAGCGCATTCGTTAAATCCTCGAAAAACTCGTCATATAAGCCAGACTTCAGGACACTGAGCAGATATTTGAACTCCATGTGCATGAAGATCGATTCCCGCTCAAGCCAGCCTGGCGTGAACGCACGGGCACGGCCGATCTCATAGGTTTCCTCTTCAAGCGATCCAGATGTTTTGTACATTTTCAGCTTGGCATCGAAAATATCAGATTCTCTTACGTGCTTATAAATTGATTGGGCTGTTTGCAAACCAGCACTTTTCATTTCTCTTGCTGGTCCCTCGAGGAAATGCGGCAGTGCAGAAACTTCAAATGAATGAATCTTCACGAGCGGCAGACCCTTCTTATTCAACTTCTCTTTGCCGTTTTCGTCCGTCAGCTTCTCCCACTGGTCAGCTTTGAAGGCAAAGTAAGTTGGAATCAGGCCTTCGCCAATTTCTTTCGCACGTTCAATTCCAGCTGTCGTTTTCTCTAGCCATTTGCTGGCTGCATCAACAAGCTGCTGAAGAGGAACATTCACTTCCTCGCCATTGAATCCATTTCGAATCGATTCGCGGTACTGCTCTCTCGCATGGGAAACCTGATCCCAATAACCGAACTCGTCAAGATTGCCCAGTTGGAATTGTTCGAGCTGCACATTCACCGCTTCTACAAGCTTATATACTTCGATTGGAAGGGGAATTTCCTTATCTGCTTCCTGTCCAGCGGCAACAACAAAATTAAGCAGACGCTTAAGCTCGAGTGTTTCCCCCATCGCAGAACCGAATAAACCAGGCAGCCCATTCATCGAGTCATTCCAGCCAGGCTTGTTCGCTTCCATCTCCACACCCATGCCAAAAGGATCCAGGGTTGAAAATTTGTTCAGTGCTAACGTGAACATTTTGCTGTACAGGATCGATGTATAGAATTCACCATCAGATTTCATTAGCCAGTTGGAACTTGTCTGGTGTCCCTCTTCAGTAATGGCATCGTACTGGCGGACCTTCCCATCAACAAGTACATATTTTTCTAAGCGTGGATTAACAAATACCGGACTGGAGAAGTATTTATAATCCCGATCCTCAAAGAGCAAGTGCTGTTTGTTTTCGGGGTACACTTTCAAATAGTTTTCAACAAGGTCCAGATTATACGTCCAATGATCCATCCAGTAGCCTTCGCCAAACTCTGCCTCCATGTTCTGGCTGCTCATTGAAAGGACTTTCTTCAGGAACTCTTGAAGCGATACCGATAGCTTGATGTCCCTATCCGTTATGCTTTGCAGTAAATCTCCTGGTGTATAGGTGCCTCTAAGCTTCCTTCTGATAAAATCAGCATCACCAGAATCGGTGACCATTTCATCAAGCCAGCTCCACACGGTTTTGTCGGTTATCTCAAAGCTTGCGCCCTTCACCACGAGAGGGTTGTATCCATCTGCCTGGATTAGGCTCATGAACAGCTTGATATTAAATACTCCGGTTTCAGGATGGAAAAAGACATCATTCCGGCGATTTTGATTCACATCACGGAAGTTTCCATTCCCCTGAGAAAAGAATTCAGGTGCAAGAGAAAAGAAGTTATAGTCCCTTTCCAGATCACCGTGTTTACGCGAATGGACATAATAGACAAACGGCTCACCATCAGTCTCTAATAAAACTGGATATCCACCGCGCAGGACGTTATCTAGATAGCTCTGATTGATATAAGCATCGAATAGAGGTGACGCCGTTTTAGTAGTTACATCTTTGATGATCGTGGTTACAAGAGCCTGGTTTTCTTGATATTTGCGTTCCATGTAACCAGCCGCCATGATCTCTTCCGCTTTTCCATTAATGATTTCAATATCATTCACATGGCCGACTAGAGTATAGAGTGTTAAGTTCTCCCCTTGACCAAGCACCTGCCCTAAAGGTGAAAATCCGCATGGTACTTTATTGGATGTCACAGGCACAGCAGCGGCTATTGCATCAATTGACTTTTCTTCAAACTCGTTCGGATATGAAAGCGAGCTGTTCGACCCGAAGACTAGATCAGCATCAACAATTGGAGGAATCAAGCCGCCAGCTTCGGTAAAGCTCAAATAAAAGTGGCCTTTTGTCACTTCGTCTACTTGAGCAGAATCATTCGTTGAAGACCGGACTCGGTAGTAAGGAATCCCGCGGTCAAGATTGAATACATCCATCCAGCTTTTCAGTGTATTACCAACCGCTTTGTATGCGGCATCATCAATGCCGAACGGGATGATTGCCGGCAGCCCGTCGAGTACCTCGAGCTCCAGCTTCTTTTCGGAAATGTTCTCGATCTCCACTTTGCGCACCAGTGCCCCAAAGTTCTCATTAGGCAGCGTGAAATAGGTGACGAGCGTCCTCACACCATATTGCTCGTTGATTTCTTCAATTTTTAATTCATTTTCCTTGATGTACATATTACGTTTACGGCCTTTAGTGCCGCCATAAGCAGAAAACGGTTCAAATATGGCCGTTCCGTTCTCACCCGTCAATTTGACGAACGTGCGGAATCCATTCATGGAAACTCGCTGGTATGCCTGGTTTGCCGGGAAGAACTCAGTGATCGCATGGTTTTTATCCTGGACACCGAAGCTTACCATTGCCTGGCCGCGATTTACATAAAAGGACCAAATCGGGACTCCGTATAAGCCTGCGAGACCAGGAAGGAAGCTCGAAAAAGTCTTTGCCTCGTCAAATTGCTCAATTACAAAGTATTGCTGATCATCGATTCTGTATTTTTCCATCATTATCACTCCGGAGGTATTGGATTTAAATTGAACGTTCCTTGATGATTTCGGCATAGCGATAGCCGCTGTCCTTCAAGATTCTCTCCTGTGTTTTAAAGTCGACATAAGTAATTCCAAAGCGTTTTTCATAACCAAATGCCCATTCAAAGTTATCGAGAAGGGACCATTGATAGTAGCCAGCAATGTTCATACCCTCTTCATTCAGCTCGGCAACAGCCTTAATATGTTGTTCAATATAATCCTGCCGCTCAGGATCATGGACTGTATTCTCCTCTGAAACTTCATCATCGAAGGCAGCCCCATTTTCAGTGATATAGATTGGCAGTTTCGTATATTCTTGGCGCAGACGGCGGATTAAATCCTTAAACTCCACAGGAGAGATATCCCATCCCATCCCTGTCTTCGGGTACTCCGAGTAAGCACCCGTGTAAAGGAAATCCGATGCAGCGTTGAATTTAACTAGACTGCGGTTGTAAAAGTTAATCCCAAAGAAATCGCACTCAATCGAAATCTTTTCCAAATCACCTTTCTGGATAAAATCAAAGGAGTGGACGTATTTGGAGAACAGGTTCATCATATCGACTGGGTAAGACCCTTTTAAAACAGGATCAAGGAACCAGCGGTTTGTATAGCCGTCGGCATTGTTAGCCGCCAATCGATCATTGGCTGAATCGCTTTCAGGGTACATCGGCGACAGATTCAGCGTAATGCCGACAGGTGTTGAAGAAGCAAACTTGCCTTTCAACAGGGCCACTGCCTCACCATGGGACAGAAGAATATGGTGGACCGCTTTTAATGCTTCCTCCATATTTGTATGGCCTGGAGCATGTACACCCTGATGATAACCAAGGAATCCTGCACACCATGGCTCATTGTGGGTAATCCACATATCTACTTGATCATCAAGTTCCTCAAAGCATTTCTCTGCGTATTCGATGAACCAATTCACGGATTCCCTGTTTGTCCAGCCGCCCTGTTCGTGAGCCCATACTGGCAAATCCCAATGGTAAAGAGTGACCGCGGGCTTTATTCCGTTTTCGATCAAGCGTGTTATAAGCTTTTTATAAAAGTTCATTCCAGCTTCGTTATATTTCCCCTGCTCTGGGAAAATCCTTGGCCAGGCAATCGAGAAACGATAAGAATCAACGCCTAGTGTCTTCAATATCTCGATGTCCTTCTCGTATAAATGGTAATGGTCACATGCGATATTCCCGTTATCCATATTGATGACTTTGCCAGGAATGCGGGAAAACGTATCCCAAATGGAAAGGCTCCTGCCGTCTTCTTTATACGCCCCTTCAATCTGATAGGAAGATGTAGCCGTTCCGAAAATAAAATCTCTTGAAAATCTAGTCATCTATTTTTCACCTCAAATGTTATTGGTCTTCTCTCTTGTAAACTTTGATGTAATCAACTGTCATCCGCTGAGGAAACTGAGTTGTTTCATCAGGATATCCAGGCCATTTTCCCCCAACTGCAAGATTCAGCTGGAGGTAAAACTCACGGTCAAACGGCGCAAAACCAGGTTGCTGCTCCTCTGATTCCGAAGCCTTGCTGAACCATTCAGTCTGCCTTGCATACAGGACATCGTCTACATACCATCTGAATTCTCCTGGTTCCCAATCAAGGGTGAAGACATGAAAATCCTCAAAGAATTTTTTACCTTGAGGCAGCTTATAGTTTTCTCCTGTATATGTGTGTGGCATTCCATAATGAAGCGTTCCATAAACCGTACCAGCTTGATGGCCGATCAGCTCCATAATGTCAATCTCCCCGCAGGCAGGCCATCCTGTGTACTGTTCCATATCCTCTGGCATCATCCAGATTGCTGGCCAGATTCCCTGTCCTTCCGGCAATTTCGCCCTAATCGAAAATCGTCCGTACGTCCAGGCTGCCTTACCTTTAGTCGTTATTTTTGCGGATGTATAATCCAGTCCTTTATACTCTTCAACCCTGGCCTCAAGAACGAGCATGCTATTTTCAATTCGCGCGTTCTCTTTCCTTCTTGTGTAGTACTGGGATTCTTCATTCCCAAACCCGTTACCGGCCACAACAAAATTCCATTTACTTTCATCTATGTCAGGAAGACTAAAATTCTCTTCCCAAATTAATTTCCACTCTGCTTCCGTTTTTGAAAGCGTCATCATTTCTTTGTTTATTTTGTCCTTATTTACTGGCTCCACCTAAACCGCCCCCTTCTGAAAAAACTGGATGTTTCGAACAAAACATATCTCAACTCCTATTCTACCTTTGCCAGTCTTGCATCTTGAGATAGAGAATTTTGTTTAGGGTGTCAATATTTTAGAAGAGCGTTTCTCCAAGTGAAAACCTTTCCAAAAAATGCGAATTTCATAGGAATTACTAAGCTATGAAGAGGTTATAAAGAAGTGAAAAACAAATCTGGCATTAATTCGGATAATACGAAGACGTTCCGGCGTTATTTTGTCCGAACTTAGGGCGACTTCGGACAAAACGATTATGCACAAGCGTTATTTTGTCCGAACTTGGGGCGACTTCGGACAAAACGATGTCGCTCCAGCGTTATTTTGTCCGAACTTGGGGCGACTTCGGACAAAACAATGACGCACCAGCGTTATTTTGTCCGAACTTGGGGCGACTTCGGACAAAACGATTACGCACAAGCGTTATTTTGTCCGAACATGGGGCGACTTCGGACAAAACAATGACGCACCAGCGTTATTTTGTCCAAACTTGGGGCGACTTCAGACAAAACAATGACGCTCCAGCGTTATTTTGTCCGAACTTGGGGCGACTTCGGACAAAACAATGACGCACCAGCGTTATTTTGTCCGAACTTGGGGCGACTTCGGACAAAACAATGACGCTCCAGCGTTATTTTGTCCAAACTTGGGGCGACTTCAGACAAAACAATGACGCACCAGCGTTATTTTGTCCGAACTTGGGGCGACTTCGGACAAAACGATGTCGCTCCAGCGTTATTTTGTCCGAACATGATGCGACTTCGGACATAACAATGACGCACCAGCGTTATTTTGTCCAAACTTGGGGCGACTTCAGACAAAGCAATGACGCACCAGCGTTATTTTGTCCGAACTTGGATCGACTTCGGACAAAACGATGTCGCTCCAGCGTTATTTTGTCCGAACTTGGGGCGACTTCGGACAAAATGATGTCGCTCCGGCGTTATTTTGTCCGAACATGATGCGACTTCGGACAAAACAATGACGCACCAGCGTTATTTTGTCCAAACTTGGGGCGGCTTCGGACAAAACGATGTCGCTCCAGCGTTATTTTGTCCAAACTTGGGGCGACTTCAGACAAAACAATGACGCACCAGCGTTATTTTGTCCGAACTTGGGGGGGACTTCGGACAAAACGATGTCGCTCCGGCGTTATTTTGTCCAAACTTGGGGGGACTTCGGACAAAACGATGTCGCTCCGGCGTTATTTTGTCCGAACTTGGGGCGACTTCGGACAAAACGATGTCGCTCCGGCGTTATTTTGTCCGAACTTGATGCGACTTCGGACAAAACAATGACGCACCAGCGTTATTTTGTCCGAACTTGATGCGACTTCGGACAAAACGATGTCGCTCCGGCGTTATTTTGTCCGAACTTAGGGCGACTTCGGACAAAACGATTATGCACAAGCGTTATTTTTTCCGAACTTGGGGCGACTTCGGACAAAACAATGACGCACCAGCGTTATTTTGTCCGAACTTGATGCGGCTTCGGACAAAACGATGTCGCTCCAGCGTTATTTTGTCCGAACTTGGGGCGACTTCGGACAAAACGATGTCGCTCCGGCGTTATTTTGTCCGAACACAAAGGTTGCTCCGGTTCTAGATGTTAGATAACGGACGATTCAAGATACTTGTTAGCACATCTGTAATCGGCATCTAAAAAACAGAAAAAAAGAGAGCCTATTCAGCTCTCTTCATCCTTTCATTTCCCGATATTCTTTTGGAGAGATTCCCTCGACTTCCCGGAAAACCCGGGCAAATTGCTTTGGATTTTTGTAACCTACCATCTCACTGATTTCCAGTATTTTAAAATCCGTCTCTTTCAGCAGCTGCTTTGCATTTTCCACCCTGACCATTTTTAGATAATCAACAAAGTTTTGGCCAATATACTCCTTGAACATATGGCTGAAATAGGAGTAATTCAATGAAATGTAATTGGCGACAACGGCTAAATTCAAGTCCTTATGATAATTTTCCCTAATATACGCGATGGCCCGGTCCATATATTTTTGCTCTGAATATACGGACTTCATCTGCTTGTTATATTCGTGGATTCTCATCAGCAGATCTTCAAGGGCATGGAAATATTCGTGGAAGTTATCAAAATTATATATATTATCTATTTTGTTCAAAAGCTCGAATGTAGCAAGGGATTCTTCTCCCAGGCGCTTAAAAAAGCCTTTGAAAATTGTTTCATTGATTGCCATGTTAAGGTTTTCTAGATAGTTGATGCTGCTGTGGGCGATCAAATCGAAGTCCATTACCTGTCTCAGGTTTGTTTTAATTTCTTTTTCCCTTTCTGTTCCAAGCATATTGGAGATCTTATTGATCAATTCTACTGGGAGAGAAGCGACATCTGGCTTCTCCTTAACATTTTCATATAAAATGACCTGCCTGCGCGGGTAAAGGAAATGATACTTAAGGGCAGTCGCTGCCTGCTCATAGGTTTTTTTCAGTTCCCTGATGTCTTGTTCTTTTTCACTGATACCGATGGAGAAGACAAAATGCCTGTCCCGGCCAAGCTGCTCCTTCAACATGGAAAAATTCTCGATGTCTGCAGATATGATTGTGACTCGCCTGTCTTTATCAAGAAATGGAATGCAGCCGTTGCTTGAAAGCAGGAGCTGATTAATCTTATCAAGCAAATGCTCTTCTTCTATTTTCCCCTCCGTCTCAATAATTCCTACAAAGTATCCATCCGGATAAGTATCAATTTTCATTTTCTTATAAAGATCTTCGACCACTTCTTTTTGTATATTGGGATTGAGCAAAATGTAATTCAATTGACTGGCACGATATTCATCCATGTGCTGGTAGGTCATTTTCTGGCTATCTTCCAGTTCCTCTGTGATCAAGTTCAAGGTTTTGAATAACTCTGACCGGTTGACAGGCTTCAATAAATAATCCCGTACCTTATGCTTGATCGCTTCCTTGGCATATGTGAAATCATCATATCCACTGAGAATCACAATCGATGCTTTTATTTCTTTTTGCTGAAGTTCCTTGATCAACTGAATGCCATCCATCCTTGGCATTTTGATATCAGTGATAACAATATCTGGCTCATTTTCAATTATGATTTCAAGGGCTTCCTGGCCATCAGAAGCAATAAAGGTTGTAAAATCAGGATATTCACGTCTGATCATGGCCTGTATGCCCAATCGAATATTTTTCTCATCATCAGCTATAAGGACTTTATACACTTTGGCTGCCCCCTTTCATAATTTTACAAGGCATTTTTACCGTCACCATCGTGAATTCGCCTTTGACACTTGTTACAAACACTCCATACTCAGTCCCATAATAGAGCTGGATTCTCTCATTCACATTGTGGATTCCAATGCCATTTCCACCTTTAGAACCAAGACTGTGATTTTCCTGTCCTGCCTGGATTGATTCGTTTAGGAATTCACACTCTTCAGCTGTCATCCCCACACCATTATCTTGTATCTCAATGATGACATAATCATCAGAACACCTTGCAAACACCTGAAGGAGTCCTTTGCTTTTCTGGTGGTTCGGTATAATTCCATGTTTGATGGCATTCTCAATGATCGGCTGCAGCGACATTTTTAGCACTTCCTGGTCTCGCAGTTCATTTGGGACATCAATATTTAAAGTCAGCTGCCCATCTAAACGCAGATTCATGATATCTACATAATTTTTAATATAGTTCAGCTCTTCATCAAGAACCACAAAGTCATTTTTCCATTTAAGATTATATCGCATCATTTCACCAAGGGCTGTCACTGCATCAGAAATGGCGTACTCCCCTTCTATTTCTGCCATCATCTTGATGTTTTCCAGTGTGTTATACAGAAAATGTGAATCAATTTGAGTTTTCAAGGCTTTTAGTTCTGTTTCTTTTGCAGTTGCCTGTTTGTTTACGGCGTCGGCTATCAATCCATTCATTTTACCAAGGAGACTTTTAAAATGAAATGCAAGCTCCGAAATCTCATCTTGTCCGTCAATCTCTACATCAACGGAAAAATCCCCTTGTTCTACTCGCTTCATTGAATCCTTCAGTTTGTACATTTTTTTCAGAAGCAATAAAATCAAAACATAGGTAACAAAAGAAAGAACAATGACCAGAAAAATAATTCCGCTAAAAATAACATTCCTCGTCTTTGCCGTCTCGGCATACAGGCTTTCAAGCGAGATAATATTCAGCAGGTATGCATCCAAATCATCAATGTAGGCAGTGATGACAAGATATGGAGTTTCTTTGTTTTTAAATTGAAAACTTCCAGTGCCTTCGTGTTTTGATCTGTTGAACTTAAGTTTGAGATCTTCAGTGTCAATTCCCTCGTCTTCTAAAAAGGTGTGATGGTAATTCCTGATTATGTTGTTATCCTTATCAATGACCACATAGACCGAATCAGGATCCTGCATTGTACCGAACATCTTTGGGAAAAAGTTTTTAAGGAACATATTGATTTCAATGATGCCCAAATGTTCATCCTTTGGATAATCTAGCTCCCGTAACAATGAAATTTTCGCAGTGTTTTGCGATGGCAGTCTTTCAAGGACATCCTCTGTCTGCTGGTCAAACCACCAGACCTCCATTCCATTTCTGTTTATAACCTCTTCCCGCCACGGCTTTTCAAAAATCCGTTCCTCTTTAAAGAGAATCGGCCACATTTCTGTTATATAAGGATTGGTAGTATACAGACGGATATTTTCAATCGCCGGGTTATTAGCCTGCAGCCTGGTTACATTCGACAGCTCATTCATTCTGAAATCAATTAACTGATCAATGTTTGCTTCGTTCCTGCTTTTAACAAAGTCTATAAATTCCATGTCCGAAACGACCATTTGGGCCGTCCGCCTCATCGATTCAATATTGTTTTTTATATGGATTTTCTCGATTTCCAGAGCATTTTCACTTTTGATTCTGATTTCGTTGATTGCCCTGTCATACACGTTGCTTGAGTATATAGAAATGAATATGATAATAGGAATAATGATAATGATAATATATAAGGCAATCAGTTTTTGCTGCAGGGAAAGTTGATCCAGCCAATTCGCAGTCTCTTTAAACTTTTTTTGAAAATCCATAATAATCACACCCAACATTAGTTGACATTAAAATTATAAGCCTTAATTTCTATCGATAGCTTGGGAAAGTGTTTCAATATCATGAAGAGACATGGACAATCCAAAAACAGGAATAGACTGCTCCTTCAAGAAATTTAATTCTAGAAGGAACAGTCTTTCCATTGTTATTTATTTTGATGCATCAAGTTTCTCTTTGTTCTTTTCATAAATTTCCTGCTGATACTTTTCAACTTTTTCATAGCCAAAAGAATCACGTTTCTTCAGGAATCCTTCAAAGATTTTATCAAATTCTTTATCGGATTTAGCTAAAAGAAGTTTAGGAAGTGTCTTGCCCCATTCCTGTGCAATCTTGCTTGCTGCTACACCTTCTGCAGAAGTTCCAGTCGGGCTGATGCCGTCAAATTCCGCATAGCTGACTGTCTTTCCTTTTGTCCAATCTTCCATTTGCTTAAATGGTTCAGAAGCAGGAGGTGCCCAGGCAAGGCTCATATTTGTATCCATAAGCATCCAGTATTTGAATGAAGCTCCATACTGCTGGTCAAATGCTGCACGGTCTTTGTTCAATAGATCCAATACCTCTGGCTTGAATTCAGGCTTATCGTTCACCATATCATACGTTTCGCCTTCTTTACCCATGTAAAGGTCCATTTGTCCTTCTTCACTGATCATGTAAGTCAAGAACTGAATTGCTCTTTCTTTGTCTTTCACGTCTTTAGAAATCAACGTAACAGTCCAGCCCGAGATGCTGTCACCAGCCAATGCAGGTGCATCTCCTTTTGAGTTAGCTGGTCCGTCAACTGCGATATACACTGAATTAGGATCTTTTGCATACAATGCGTGCTGTTGTGCTGCAAGGTCACTGCGCTGGTAAAGCATCGCGAAGTATCTGCCTTGTGAAATCTTTTCTTCCATTTGCGGACGCTTATCAATGAAGATGTCCTTCGCAAGAAGTCCTTTGTCATTTGCTTCTCTGAAAGTTTTTAACCATGCAAGATACTCAGGATCCTGGCTGCGGTCATAAACCTTTCCGTCTTTTTCCATCGGGATATTCAGGAAGTTTTGAAGATAGCCTTCAAGAGAAGTGTTTCCTACATCAGTAAATTCATTCAATCCGAATGGAATCAATGGTGCACCGTTCACTTCAGGGAATTTTTCCTTAGCAGCTTCAAGAGCTTTCAAGAATCCTTCAGGTGTGCTCATATCCGGGCTGCCAATTGCCTCATACATATCCTTTCTTACAAGGAATGTCTGGTTAGATGGCTTAAGGTCTTTATATTTGTCGAAATCCTTTGGTGAAGAAGAAGCATTCGGGTAGCCATACGTGTTGCCATCTTCTTGCTTATACCATTCGATCTTTGCGCCATCTGCTACTTTATAAAAATATGGATCATATTGATCTGCAAGTTCATTTAATGGAAGGACAAGCTCGCCTTCAATCATCTTCTTAACAGCATCTTCCCACCAGCCAATGGTAATGAAATCTGGAAGTTTGCCAGATGCGATCATTGTGTTCATTTTTTCTGCTTCATTACCAGCAGGTGAGATAAAGTTGACTGAAACACCAGTTTTATCCGTTACATACTTAGAAACATCATCGTCGCCCCATTTATGCGCGAACCAGGAAAAGTTCACATACCAATCAAACGTAATAGGTTCTTTGTTGGATTGCCAGCCGGGAGCATCAGCTGTCGCCTTTGGTTTGTCCGAGTCCTTTTCATCGGAAGCGTTTTCATTTGTCTTGCTGGAACAGCCTGAAAATAGTGCTAAAACCAATGATAGAACAAGCATTAGTGAAAAGCCTTTGGAAAAGAATTTTCTCCTCATTTTTGACCCTCTCTCTTTTGTGTTATTTTGGGCCACATTATTAAATGTACACTGCTTTGAAAAAGCGGGAAAGGCTTTTTTCCTAAGTACCAGCCTTTCCCAAGATCAGAAGGGGGTATCCTTCATGAAAAGCATAGACATTCGATAATGAAGCCAGTTATTTAAATTTCTTCTATGAAGAAAAATTTAAATCGAAGTTTATTAGATCAACCTTTTACAGATCCAATCAGCATTCCTTTTACAAAGTACTTTTGCAGGAATGGATAGACTAACATGATTGGAAGTGTGGTTACAACCATCGTTGCCAGCTTGATAGACTGGGATGTTACCGTCTTCGTGGCAATCGATCCTGCTGCATTCGTCATCATCTGGTTGGAGCTGGATTCTGCAACAACCTTGTATAGATAAGTCTGGATTGGCTGCAGGTCTGGGTTATTAACAAAGATGACTCCTGCAAAATAGTCATTCCACTGATATACGCCCTGGAATAATGCAATTGTTGCGATAACCGGCATTGAGAGCGGAATGATTACTTTGATAAAGATCATAAAGTCATTTGCTCCATCTATTTTTGCTGCTTCCTCCAGAGAAGTTGGCAATTCCCTAAAGAAAGATACAAAGATGATTAGATGGAAGAAGTTAAACATTGTTGGAATGATATATACAAGGAAGTTATCAAACAAACCAAGATCCCTGATTAATAGAAAGTAAGGAATCAATCCACCGCTGAAAAACATTGTGATGACACCGACCAGCATGTAGAAGTTCCTGCCGTAAAGGTCTCGTCTCGATATGGCATAAGCAACCATCGCTGTAAAGAATACGTGTGTGATTGTTCCGATAACCGTTTTGGCAATTGTTACGCCAAATGATGTGACAATACCAGGCGTTTCAAAAACAGCCTTGTAGTTTTCTAAAGTAAACTCTCGCGGCCACCAGTAAATTCCGCCTCTCATTGCATCAACACCATCATTCAGTGAATTGACGAGAACATACCAGATTGGGTAGATCGTAATGGCACATATAAAGAGCATGATGAGAATGTTAATGTTGTCGAAGATGTATTCGCTTGTTGTTCGCCGGTTCCGTTTAAAAAGTTTAAACACAACCTCACCCCCCTTAGAATAAAGATGTTCCATTCAGTTTCTTTACAATCTTGTTAGCAGACAGGAGCAGGATGAAGGCAATGATTGCTTTCAATAAACCGACTGCTGTTGCGTATGAGTAGCGGGCATTCTGCAGACCCATCTGATAGACATAAATATCAATTACATTACTAGCGCTCTCATTTAACGAGTTACGCAGAATCAAGATCTGGTCGAAGTTTGAATTTAAGACACCGCTTACAGCAAGGATGAAAAGAATTGTGATTGTCGGGCGAATCGACGGCAATGTGACATGCCACATCTTTTGGAAACGATTTGCTCCGTCAATCGTTGATGACTCGTATAGCTCTGGTGAAACACCAGCAATTGCTGCTAGATAAATGATTGCTGACCATCCAAGTTCTTTCCATATATCCGAGAGAATGACGATAGCCCAGAAGTTATCAGGTTCTGCAAGGAAGTTCGTACGCTCACTGATCAACCCCAATCCTAGCAGGATATCATTGATGACTCCGATGTCTGCCAGCCATGTAGTCAAAATACCTCCAAGTACAACCCATGAAATAAAGTGCGGCAAGTAAGAAATTGTTTGAACCGCTTTCTTAAGCTTCATTGATGTAAGTTCATTGAGCAAAAGAGCAAATATGATTGGAAGCGGGAACCCGATGATTAATTTAATCAAGCTGATTCCAAGTGTGTTTTTTAAGACGATCCAGAAATTCTCATCCTGCAGGAATTCTTTAAACTGCATCAATCCTACCCATGGTGCTTCTGAGACTGTCTTGATGATGCTGTATTCCTTGAATGCGATGATTAACCCATACATTGGGATATAGTTAAAGATGAACATCCATACTACACCGAAAAGTGCCATCGTCTGCAAATACTTTTGAGAAATGATTGTCTTTTTAATTTTTTTGAATTTTTCTTTTTTTGTAGGCTCTACCATTATGGTGTCACTGACTTGTTGTTCGACCGGCTGTTGAATCTTGACTTCCATTTCTTCACCACCTTAGTTGCTTTGTCTTTCTTGTACCTTAATCATAAAAAAAAGGGCTTACATTTATAAGCCATCGAATTTTGCTTATGGTAGCAATTTTTTAGTTTTAGGTTTATAGAACAAAATACTGATACCATCATGTTGTTATCGTTTTCATGGAAGTGGATGAAAGTTTGAGTTGGGGATGATTATGGAGACTCTAGAGTATACAAAAAACGAGAATGCAATCTCTTTACACTATCCGTAAACCTAATGGATGGATTTTCGTACTCAAAAAGGATACTCTAATCGTAGGCTTTTTAAATCGATGCTATTGGAAAGGAATATATCATGATTGCGAAAACAGAAGAAGATTTTAACGGATTAAAAGAAATCGGCAGAATCGTGGGCTTGATTCGTGAGGAATTGGTCCAAAAGACAGTGCCTGGGATTACTACTAAGGAACTCGATGAAATGGCGGGTGCCTTGTTTGAACAACATGGTGCGATTTCTGCACCAAAAGGAGAATATAATTTCCCCGGCTATACATGTATTAGTGTTAACGAAGAGGTGGCACATGGGATTCCGGGAAGCCGTGTAGTGAAAGAAGGCGATATCGTTAATATAGATGTATCCGGTTCAAAAAATGGTTATTTTGCCGATACTGGAATTTCATTTGTCGTAGGCGAGGGAGATCCTATTTTGACCAAGCTATGCGAAACAGCTGTCGAAGCTTTTGAAGCAGGTTTGAAAAAAGCGAAGCCAGGCTCAAAAAAGAGCGGACTTGGCAAAGCTGTGATGGCAACTGCGAGAAAGAACGGACTAACTGTTATCAAAAACCTTACAGGTCACGGAATCGGCCGTACAATACACGAAGCACCTGACCATATTTACAATTATAATGAACCATGGGATGACGAGCTTCTGAAGGATGGCATGGTCATCGCTTTTGAACCATTCATCTCGACTCGTGAAGAGGAAGTTTTTCAAAATGATAACGATGAGTGGACATATGTAACTGAAAACAGCTTTGTAGCCCAATGCGAGCATACGATCATCCTTACAAAAAACGGACCGATTGTGATTACGTTATAGAAACAAGCAGGCAGGCCTGTGGACCATGTGCTAGAGAAATAGATCCCGCTTCCTATTTAGGATCGATCTTGAATCACGCATGTTCATGGGCCAGCATGCATCCCTTCCTTACTGCCCGTAACTAATACTCAATTCCTATTTTTCGTATAAAAAAATTTATAAAATAGAAAGCAACGAAAAATAAATAATATCTATTTACTTATACTTAACTGCTTGTTGGCCCACTATTAAAATACGACCCTTGCACAATCGCAAGGATCTTTTTAAATACTTTAAGTTCACCAGCTTTTCAGCCAATCAAACAAAAGAACAGAAGCAAACTACTTCTGTTCTTCTGTTTCAGCTACGCTGATTAAGAAATCAATTGCTTCCATTTCTTCTCTTGTCAAATATCGTCCTAGTTCCGGATTTTTCAAAATTGCTTTTGCTTGTTCGATCGTCATCAGATTCTCTCCTGAACTCAATTTCATACCTATTTTCTATCGGATGAAAGCAGCGTTTTTTTAACTGCCCCTATGGAAATATCGCCTGATAATAAGACTCCTGAAAGTAGTCCTTCAACGCGAACTTTTAATTCTAAAAATACTAAAAATTTAATTGACTTGTGAATGGTAAGTATATATAGTAGTGTGTATTATTCTTCTTTTGGGCTCTATGAAAGTATAAATTCCACCTCTCTTGTGATAGATTGCACAAGACAGTTCTTTCGCTCTATTTCATTCCCTTCTTTTAAGGCTTTATAGGAATTCCTCCATCCCAACTGAAGAAGATCTCAAATCAGAATTCACTGCAACAAGAAAAGGAGACAAGTGTATATGCAGCAAAAAATACCTTTTTCAACCTATGCCCTAATTGGGACCATGCTATTTGGTATGTACTTTGGAGCCGGGAATTTAATATTCCCTATCCAATTAGGACAGCTGGCAGGCACAAACTTCTGGCCAGCATTAATTGGCTTCCTGGTTACTGCCATCGGTCTCCCTTTTTTAGGCATAATGGCGATTGGCCTTTCGGGAAGCACGGGTTTGCGTGATTTAGCCAGCAGAGTGCATCCTATTTTTGGTGTCGGCTTTGCCACAATCCTTTACTTGACGATTGGACCCTTTTTCGCGATTCCACGGACCGCCACTGTTCCGTTCGTAGTTGGTTTTGAACCCTACATTGACCCAGGACAAGCTGGTATATGGCTAGGAGTTTTCAGTTTCGCCTTCTTTGCCATCGTTTATTTTTTCTCCCTGCATCCTGCGAAGGTCATGGACTACATTGGAAAATACCTAACACCCGCTTTTCTCGTATTTTTATTTTTATTAATTGGAATTTCCGTTATCAAGCCAATGGGCAGCTTTGGGGAAGCGAACGGTACTTATACAAATTTGGCTTTTATTACAGGATTCAAAGAGGGGTATAATACAATGGATGCCCTTGCATCACTGGCATTCGGGATTGTTGTCATAAATGCCATTAAAGGCCAAGGAATTACCAGCACCAAGGATATTGCCAGGGCTACATGGAAATCCGGCATCTTCGCAATGGCATTGATGATGATGATTTACGGACTTATAACGTATATGGGTGCATCTAGCGTATTGGCTATTGGAACATTCGAGAATGGCGGACAGATTTTTTCTGCAGTTGCCAAACACTATTTTGGGCCCTTCGGTGCAATCTTGCTTGCTATCATCATTGTGCTGGCATGTTTAAAAACAAGCATAGGGTTAATTACTGCCTGCAGCGAGTTTTTCCATGATCTATTACCAAAGGTTTCTTATCAAAGATTTGTGCTTCTTCTCTGCATCGTTTCGTTTACAATCGCAAACTTTGGTTTAAACAATATCATCCAATTCGCCGTACCGGTATTAATGTTCCTGTACCCTTTAGCAATCATCCTTATCCTGCTAACTCTAATATCGCCGCTTTTCGGCAATAAACATAGCGTATACTCCGCTTCAATAGCGATGACATTCTTGGTTAGTTTTTTTGATGGCTATAGCGCATTAGTGGCTAGCCTGCCGAATATAGATATTTCTTTATTCAACTCTGTAACGTCTATATACAAGGATTATCTTCCTCTATACGATATCGGCCTTGGATGGATCCTCCCTGCGTTCATTGGTGCGGTCATGGGTTATATTTTGCCTAGAGCTCAAATACCGGTAAAAAAATACCAAAAAGAACTGTAGTTTCTCTGCAGTTCTTTTTGGTTTCGTTTTCTTCCCGCAATCATTTTTTTGAAAAATCTTCAAATGGAAGCTCTTCAAACTTAAAGACCAATCATTTATTTTGTTTTCTTTGAGCTTTTAAAGCTACCTTTTCAAATCCATTTCCTCTTTCTTCCGCAAATTCGATATCTGCTTTTGGCATAGCTTTGTCATGCTTAGGTTTATTTTTAGCCATTTTCCACCCTCCTTATAGTTACTTATTAAGGATGTCGGCTTGTTCCTATACTATCGACATCTCACATTTTAGTTTGTGTTCTTTTTGTTGGCCTATGCCCTGCCTTCGTCTAAATCTGTAATTGTATCTATGTAAAATATTAAAAATTTTCTTTTCGCTATTATCTTAAAAAAAGATGTAAGACTTTATTACACATTTACTGAAAACATTAGGAAATTACTTTAATCTTACCTACAAAGTTATAGAAGGAGGGTAAGAATTAGTGGGGTTAAGTTGGATACTGCAGGTTCTGATCATCCTTGGGTTTCTTCTGCTCGGCTATGGAATAGCGGATGTATTACATATCCCATTACCTGGCAGTATTGTAGGCATGATTCTTCTTTTTATTTCCCTGGTAACGGGCATTCTGAAATTGTCGTGGATAGAGAGAGTGGCTTCCTTTCAATTGAAACATCTTACTTTGCTATTTATCCCTCCGATAGTAAGTCTTTTTTTAACCTCTGGATTGTCAGATATTTTCGATTGGTATGTCTTAATCATCTTGATTGTCAGCAGCATCTTCAGCATGTTAGGTACTGCTTTCTTTGCAGAATGGTATGAAAAATTGAAAAGGAGAGATCACAAATGACCCAAATTACCGGAGAAGTTTTTTTCTGCGTGATCATCACTATAATAGTGTATTTGTTCTGTGTGCATCTGCACCTCAAATTTAGAAAAGGGTGGTTAAATCCTCTATTTACCGCTTCTTTCCTTCTTATAATGGTAATGCTTGCCTTCCATGTTCAAAAACCTGCTTACGAGGAGGGAAGTATTATATTTAATCATCTGCTAAAACTTTCAGTCGTTTCATTAGCTGTGCCGCTTTACAAGCAGTGGACTTTCCTAAAGAAAAATTATAAAAAAATCTTAACTGGCGTTTTTGGTGGCACAGTCGTTGGAACACTGTCTGTGATCGGCATGGCCCAATTATTTCATTTGAACCAACAGTTACTTGCCTCGCTGATCCCTAAATCTGTTACTCTTCCGATTGCAATCACCATCTCAAATGACCTTGGAGGACTCTCCTCCATCACAGTATGCTTTGTTATTATCTCAAGTCTCGTACCCCTGACTATTGGTCCCAAATTATTTAAATATTTAAGAATACGAAGTAAAGGCGCTAGGGGATTGGCAATGGGGTTATCCGCACAAATGTTAGGGGCAAATCGTTCCCTGCATTGGGGTGAAGAAGAAGGTGCAATGGGTAGCATAGCGATGATTACTTCAGCCTTATTTTTTTCCGCCATAATGCCGTTTCTGCCACTTTTATTGAAAATATAATCTTTCAACAGACACTTGATCATAAAAGTCAGAAGCAAAACAATCGTCTTGCAATATGCATAATCAAAAGGCGTTTCACTTTTCTTCCTAAACTTCCTTTTAATGCCCGCTTACCAGCGAATTAAAAAATGCTGCCGGTTTAATTAACGACAGCATTTTTATGCCAGTACTATCCTGACGGTTATTTTGAAGTACTTTGGTATTCTTCCTTTATTTCTTCTACTGTTTTATCGAATTGCTCACCCCAGTAATCATTGACTGTATGGAAAATGACATTTCCTTGTTCATCAAGCAGTCCATATCCCCTGTAGGCTGTATCTCCATTTTTCATATCAAAACGCTCAATCATTTTAAGATCAGGATCAGAAATGAAAGGTAAACTTTTGCCGTATTTTTTGGCTAGTGCATCATATAATTCTCGTTGTTGTTCAGGCGTATCTTTACTGATGATATACATATTTACATCCTGATCTTTTAATTCATCAAGATTTTCATGCAACTGAACCAGCTGCTGTTGACAAAGAGTTCAGGTGTACGTAGTAATGAAAAAAAATAGTGTGGGCTTTTCCTCCGGGAAGGTAATTTCTTCCCTGTCTTGATTCAACAATGTCATGTTTCCTTCTAATTTTGTTTGTCCGCATGCTGCCAGGACAAGGACAGATAAGAGCATAAATAATACGATTTTTGATCTCATGGGTATCTCCCTATTCGATTATCTAAATACTAAATTGTTCCGATTAATTCAATCATAGATTTTTACTTTCTTACTGAATCATCCGCAAAAATTGTTTTGTACGGTCAGCTGTTGGATTGGTGAAAATGCTGGCAGGTGCTCCCCGTTCAACGATAACACCGCCGTCCATAAAAATTACTTCATCAGCAGCTTCCTGGGCAAATCGCATTTCATGAGTTACAACGACCATTGTCATGCCCTCGTTTGCCAGATCCTTCATAACCTTTAATACTTCGCCAACAAGCTCAGGATCCAGGGCAGATGTTGGCTCGTCAAACAACATCACTTCTGGTTCCATTGCTAGCGCCCTTGCGATACCTACACGCTGCTGCTGGCCGCCTGACAGTTGAAATGGATAAAAATCCATTTTGTCAGAAAGTCCTACTTTTTCCAGGAAGAATTCTGCTTTCTGGCGAGCCTTATCTTTCGTTTCTTTTTTTACGGTTACTGGTCCTTCCATTACATTCTCCAATGCCGTCATATGAGGAAACAGATTATATCCTTGAAAAACCATACCGGTAAGACGTCTGAACGATGAAATAGATTTTGGTGAAACTTTGGCTGAAAAGTCAATCTTCTGCCCGCCAATAGAAATTTTGCCTTCTGTTGGTGTTTCAAGGACATTCAGGCAGCGCAGAAATGTCGTTTTGCCGGATCCTGATGGACCAATAATGACTACCACTTTACCTTTGTCAATCTCAAGGTCAAGTCCTTTTAATACTTCCAGCTGGTCAAAAGATTTCTTTAAACCTTTAATGGTGATCATACAACCCCTCCTTTCACACTCATTCTAGCGAGATACATATCGGTCCAGTCGATTTTCAATTCTTCCCTGAGCAATTGAAAGGATAAAACAGATAAACCAGTAAATAAGCGCCGCTTCAGTATAGAGAAGAAGAAATTCATAATTTGTAGTCGCGATTTCCTGTGCTCGCCGAAACATTTCGGTTAAAAGAATCATGGATGCAAGTGAGGTATCTTTTACTAAACTTATAAAAGTATTGGATAATGGCGGAATGGATACCCTTGCAGCCTGAGGGATAATAATTCTCCTTAATACCTGCCTGCTGCTCATTCCGATGGAATATCCAGCCTCCCATTGGCCTTTAGGTATAGAAAGAATGGCTGCTCTTATAATTTCAGACGCATAGGCACCAACATTCAGGCTGAAACCGATTATCGCAGACGGCCACGGATCCAGAGTAAGTCCGATAGTAGGCAAACCATAAAACAAGATGAATAATTGCACCAATAAAGGTGTCCCTCTTATCGCGGATACGTAGATCCTGGCAATCATCCGTAGAATCTTTACGTCTGAAATCCTCGCTAGTGCAGTCAGAACTGCTAATCCTATTCCGCAAATAAAGGATATCAGTGTTAAAGGGATTGTATAAAAAATAGCCCCCTGTAATAGGGGGACAACTGAATTTTGGGCAATTTCCATCAGTCTTGCCAACCTTTCAGGGTCAGCCAATATATTATTCAAGTACATTTTCACCAAACCATTTCAAAGAAATTTTGTCATAGGTACCGTCAGCAATCATATCCGCAAGTGCTCCATTCACCGCTTCGACAAGGGTGTCGCTGTCTTTTCTGAACATTAAACCGCTTTTTGAAGCATCTTCGCTCTCTGCAATAATTTTGACCTTTGCGTCTGGTTTTGCCTTTTTAAAATCAAGGAACGAAAGACTTTCATTAATAGTTGCATCAGCGCGTTTAGATAAAATTAGTTCGATGGCCTGATTAAAGCCTTCAACCCCAACAATCTCTGCTCCGTTTTCCCTTGCAATGTCAGCATAGTTGCTAGTCATTGACTGGGCCGCCTTTTTACCTTTCAGATCTTCGAAACCCTTCAACTCATTATTTTCTTCATGAGCAATTAATACTGCTGTAGATGTGATATAAGGGTTAGAGAATAAATACTTCTCTTCTCTTTCCGGCTTTATTCCCACCTGGTTTGCAACCATATCAAAACGCTTTGCATCAAGACCAGCAAACATTGCATCCCATTGAGTTTCTTTGAACTCCGCTTGAACCCCTAGTCTCTTGGCAACTTCTTTTGCAATATCAACATCAAAACCTGTTAAATTGCCGTCCTTGTCATGGAAAGTAAATGGAGGATATGTACCCTCTGTCCCCACAAGAAGTTTCCCTTCTTTTTCCACCTTGGCAAGAACCGAGTTTTCTTCCTCAGTTGCGTCGTTACCTTGCAGAACCTTATCATCATTCTCCTGCCCACCGCATCCAGATATTAATAGAACTGTGGAAAGGATTAGTAAAAGTAAAAATGAAAGTCTTTTCATTTCAATTCCTCCTATTTCAGTTGGTTTAATAAGATTTAATTATCATAATCCATTTTCTTTTGACAGTCAAAAAGTTTACACTTTACTTACTTTAAATCGATTTGAATTGTCCCTTCATAACAATCGTTACTATTATTCATGGTCTTGAATAGCTAAGGAAATACTGATTTAGTTTTTATAAAGTTTAATAAGTGAAGTTTATTTTGAATTTTATTCCCATTTTTTAATATCCTTATTTACTTTCTCCCAGTAAGCAGTATAGCATTCCTGCAGAAATGTTATTATCATTCCATTACTTAGGAAGATTCCAAGCGACTACTAATGGCTAATAGTACGACCTTATTGACCGAATTTATTTTTACAATTCTTTTGGGAACAGCAATTTCCATTTGCATCAAATGCTGTCTACTAGATATTTGCAGGAGATATTCAATACTTTGTAAAAATGGCATGAATTAGGCTCTATTTCTGCACATTAATTTCCTTAACTCGGAAAACATAAATGGGTTATCAGAATCCAGGGAGGGAAGCAGTAGTGCAAAACATTAACCAAAACGGCAATCAAACGGAAGCGATCATGCCAATGAATCAAGGTTTGTCAAACAATCATGGGGGACATGAGCTCTTTGATGCTCACGAGGTTATCAGTGGAATCACCTGTATGCTTGATCAATATCTAATATATAATCAGCATATAAAGGATCCCGAGTTAAAAACGATCCTGCAGCGTCAGTCTGCTTTTGTCACTCAAACATATAACACAATAGTCGAGAGTTTTAAAACAGGACAAGATCCAACCATACCGACTCAGCAATATGAAATGACCCAGAATAATGATGTTATATATGGACTTAAGCCTGGCCAGCCGAAAAAGCCTATGCAGTCACTTAATGAGATTTCTGATGAAGGCATATCCGGTTTTATGCTGGGACAGGCAAAATCGATGTCTTCCATGCTTGCAATGACTGCACTGGAGATGACAAATCCTGTGCTTCGACGTGTCATTGCGGACAGCGTTCCGAATTTCATTGAACTGAGCTATGAAATTTTCCTTTATCAAAACAAACATGGCTATTATCAGGTACCTCAATTGGCGCAGCAAGATATGGACCAAATGCTGACAAGCTACACCCAGACGAATCCCTAACAGCCTGGTTCCATGACTAACTAAGTTAAAAAAAAGGAAAGAAGTCGCTGATTTCTTTCCTTTTTTTCATTCAATCAAATTACAAAGTTAGACATGCTGCCTATTTCATGCAGGCTATAGGTCACATCATTATTTTTAAGTTGATGACAGATCGTCAGAAAGAATGCTGCTCCTTTCATTGATGAAGGAACAGCATTTTTCATTGTTATGGTTTGTAAGTGATTGCCTGTTTTCCGAACTGCTCCCAGCCTGCTACGAACTCTTCTTTTGAGAGCTTATCGTTTTTATCTCCAAGCGGATCGTTTACATATACATTATTGTCGTCGAAACCGGTGACCAAGACCGAATGCCATTTGTATGAGATCTTTTCTTTGCCTTTTTTGGTATTCCAGGTTTCCCAATGTTTTTCTGGTACCACGGCAAATGTACTTGGTACCAGCACCCATACGGGCCGGCCATCTTTAACATGTTTTTCTACTTCGCTAAATTCTTCCCCGGTCAGGTCTAATATTTTACCTGGCAGGTATTCTTCTCCTAATTTTGCAACAGGGCCATGATAGACTCCAAGCCCAGGTTCGTCCAATGTTTTCATATTGCCTACAAAGCCCTCAGCTGGATGCCCTTTCAGCCCATCTTTTTCAAATGGAACACGGTCGATTTCCTTTGATAGCTCCATCTTCCCAACATCCTTGCCCGCATGCTGTAATAGCATCGCCAGTGTCGTAACTTCACAGCCTCGCTCTAACTCAGGCAGTTGGGATAGATGGGGCGCATCAAGTTTCACTTTTGATTCACTATTTTCATTTGAGTTCTGAGTTTCAGTTTGTTGCTTTTTCCCTCCAGAGGCCGGGTCCGATTCAGGAGGAGGACTTTCAGCTCCAGTGCACCCCGCCAGCATGATGATCAATGGTAAAATAGCTTTTCTCAACGTTCTTCTCTCCTTGTAGCATTTATGTGTTTTTAACTATAACGTTAACCTTCTAGTGATAAAAAAAACCTTAGTACCATGACGGTTCCAAGGTTTTTTCATTAAACTGTTATTCTTCAACAGACTCTTCGATGAGCTGCTTTTCCGATTCGGTTAATTCCTCGTCATTCTCGGTTGTACCTTCTTCGGGTTCATCCGGTAATTCATGGGTTCCATCAGGTGCTGAAGGAGCATGTTCGTCTGACTCAACGGCAGGTTGTTCTTCCGGCGGAGGCTCTTCATTGGCTCCGCAACCGGCAAGCAATAGGCCTGTCCCAAACGTGAATGAAAGTAATAAGTTTCTTTTCTTCATGGTGCCACTCCTTCCTTTTACAATTCTTATTTACTTATAACCCAACTGGATGCTGATAAACATTCTCCCAGGATATATATAAGGTGAATATTGGAGCAACCCTTTCCTTAAGGAATAAAAAAACTGCAAACCACCTGGCCTGCAGTTTTTCATCATTATAAAGGTTTTCCTGCATCGTTCTTCGCATTTAGCTTTTTTCGCCCTGTAAACATTGGAACTAAAATTGTCAGCAAGCTTACAATGATCAGTGTAAGCGCGATTGGCTTATCCATAAAGATAGCCAGACTTCCGTTTGAAATCGTCAACGTTTGCCTGAAGGCTTGCTCCATCATTCCTCCAAGGATAAAAGCGAGGATGAATGGGGCCGCTGGAAACGAGAACATCCTCATCAGGAATCCAATGATTCCAAATGCGACTAACATGTACAAATCAAATGTGTTGAAGCTTATGGCATATACCCCAATCAAGCTGAAAATGATCACTAGTGAGATCAATAGCGGCCTAGGAATCCTGAGTACCCTGGCGATGTAAGGGATCAACGGAAGGTTCAGGATTAATAGAAAAATATTCCCGATATACATACTGGCGATAATCCCCCAGAATACTTCAGGACGATCCTGTATCAATAGTGGACCCGGCTGAACGCCTAAAACTAAAAATGCTCCCAATAGAACGGCTGTTGTACCCGAACCTGGAATTCCCAGGCTGAGAAGTGGCACGAATGCTCCTCCAGTAGCTGCATTATTGGCTGTTTCAGGTGCAGCAAGTCCTTTGATTGAACCCTTCCCGAATTCTTCTGGCTTTTTCGCCAGCTTCTTTTCCGTAATATAAGCAATAAAGGAAGCGATCGTTGCTCCCGCTCCTGGCAAGACACCGATGAGGAAGCCCAGGAAGGATTGCCTTGCCATCGGCCCGCTCATTTCCTTGACATCCTGCTTAGACAGACGCAGGCTGCCAATCTCTTTATTGTCACTCATAGAATTATCTTTTCGGTTCAAGATGAGTGTAGTGACCTCAGCCAGAGCAAATAAACCCAATGCGATGACCAGGAAGTCGATACCCTCGAGAAGATTCGGGTTCCCGAACGTGAACCGGCTCGTTCCTGTCTGACTGTCAATCCCAATGGTTACAACGATAAATCCTAGTGTAGCCGATATAAATGCCTTGATTGTCGAGCCATCTGACAAACTTGATATGGCTGTCAAACCCAAAAACATCAAGGCGAAATATTCAGCTGGCCCAAACGAAACCGCGACAGCCGAGAGGATTGGCGTAAATAACATTAATAAAATGACGCTGACTGTTCCCCCTGTAAAAGAGGCAATTGCAGCAATCGCGAGTGCCTTACCTGCTTTCCCCTGCTGTGCCATTGGATAACCATCAAAGGCAGTTGCAACCGTCCCGGCAACACCAGGTGCGTTCAAGAGGATTGAAGAACTAGAACCTCCAAAGATGGCTCCATAATAAACCCCGGCCATCATAACCAATGCTACCGTCGGATCCATACTATAAGTGATTGGGATCATGATTGCGATTGCACTGATTGGTCCCAATCCTGGCATCATTCCGATGAATGTACCTACAAAAACACCGATAAATACAAATAAAATTCCCTGTAAACTAAATGCTACTTGAAATCCTGACATTAAACCCTGAAATGCATCCATGCTCTACCCTCCTTTTACAACGGGATAATTCCTGCTGGCAGATTTATTTTCAAAAGATAGTTGAAAAGTCCATAAATAACTAACGAAAATACAACCGAAACTATGGCGTTCGTTACATGCTTTCTGTACCCAAGGAATAATGAGCATCCAAAAATAAACAAAGCAGTCATGATTAAAAAGCCAATGATTTCTAATAGGAAAATGTAGATTAATATGAAAGCAAGAACGGCTAATAACAACATTACATTCTCTTTGGTGATTGTACGCTTTAACTTTTCCGCTTCAGTCTCTTCTTTTTTATCTAAATATAGAATGACAGCGAAAAACAGCAAAAGAAAGCCTAGACCCTTTGGCACAACATCCGCATCGATTATGGCATTAGGGTATTTCGGCAGATTATAGCTTAATAGCAAATAGAAGCCTGCTAGAATTGCCAGGATAACGGCAACTTTTTGATTGATCCTTATAAGCAATGATGGTCACCTCTTCTAATAGAATGAAAGATAGAACAGGCGAATCTGCTCTATCTTCCGATAAGTTTCCTTTTATTCAGACTGGAAGTTAGCGTGACAACCCTAGCTCTTCAAGAAGCTCTTTCATGTCTTCCGCTTCTTTTTTCAAGAACTCGCTGTACTCTTCGCTATCCATGTAAAGTTCTCCCCATCCATACTTCTTGCGGATTTCATCCCATGCAGGAGAGTTGCTTAACTCTTTGAATTTTTCTTCATAGTATTTAACAGCTGCTGGATCCATCCCCGGAGGTCCGAAGAAGCCTCTCCAGTTTACAAACGTTTCATCAATCCCCTGTTCCTTGGCTGTTAGGAAGTCCGATAAGACTTCTCCTTCTAATCTTTCCTCAGCAGTGATACCGAGAACCTTGATTTTCCCTGCTTTTACTTGTTCAATCGTTTCTGCTACACCTGTTGTATAAACATCCACACTTCCATTCAATACAGCCGTTAAACCACCAGCATCCGGGTCAGAAATATACTTGATTTTAGTTACATCAACGCCAGCGGCCTTAGCAATCTTGACAAACTGCATATGGTCCATACTGCCCGGTGATGAAGTTCCAATAACGCTGACGCTTGCAGGATCCTTTTTCATATCTTCAAATAGGTCATTCAGGTTATCCCACTTCGCATCGGCTTTAACAACGAATGCACCGTAGTCTGCAATTACGTTCGCAAGCGGTGTGAAGTCTTCATATCCATATTCAGATTGTCCATTTAAAGGCACTAAAATTAATGGCGGCGATGCAACAAACATATTGTGCTCGCTGTCTTTTTTACCGGCGATATAAGCCCAGCCAATCGCTCCGCCTCCACCAGCTTTATTGACAACCGGTAAACGCTTGTCAATGATTTTCTCCTGTTCGAAAACCTGTGAAGCCATACGTGCTGTTGTATCCCAACCGCCGCCTGGTCCAGCTGGAGCCGTAATTTCAATTGGTTGAGTCGGTTTCCATTCTCCATTTTCCCCTGTTGCATTGCCGTCGCCAGAAGACTGGTTCGAACATCCTGCTGCGAACAGCATCGTGAACGCCGCAGCCGTCGCTAAAAACTTTTTCATTTTGTTTCCCCCTTTATAAAGATCATTCTTCCATCCTAAATGCTATGTTAATTCAGAATAATCAAATTGTAACCGTTTACAATTTTACTTCCATAAAAATCTTTTTGGCTATTTTGTTCATTTTGTTCACGGAGGTCCAAATAGGAATGCCAGTATTGAAATGTTTATACAAAAAAACATCTCCCTTCACAGGAGATGCATCAAACCAAATAGTATTTTCGCTCAGGCCTTCCAACTATCCCGTATTCCAGTTCAGCCCTTGCCTTCCCGACAGAAATTAAATACTCCAAATACCTTCTGGCTGTGGTTCTTGACGCGCCTAAATGCTCACTCAAATCCTCTGCGTTAATGCCACTTGAAAGGGAACTCAATGTATCCTCTACTTTTCCCAGCGTTAATGGGTCGATTCCTTTTGGCAGAAAATTGGTCTCTTCGCCAGCTTGCCCGCCGGTCAATACCTGGTCGATTACTGCCTGATTAAATTCCTCGTTTGATTCCATTAGTACCCTGCGCCTAACCACCTTCTCCAGAGCTTCCTTGAATCGTTCAAAAGTAACTGGCTTTACTATGTAATCAACCACTCCATTGCGTATGGAAGGTTCCACTACTTTCCGTTCAGTCGAAGCAGTGATCAAGATAATATCCAAATTCTCGAACCTTTTTCTTAAAACTGGCAGCATTGATACACCGTTACGATCTGGAAGATAATTATCCAGCAATAACACATCTACTTCTTTACTTTCCAAAAGCTCAATGGCTTCTTTTGCATTCAATGCTTTGCCAACGACCGCAATACCCTCAATTTTCTGTAAAAACTGTTCATGAATGGATGCAACCCTGAAATCATCTTCTGCTATAGCTGCCTTGATCATCACCATCACCCCTTCTCCCTGTGTTCTCTATCTTCCTATAGTCCCTAATTTGCAACATTATGCCTTTTTTTCGGCAGGTAAACGGTCAATATCGATCCTTTGCCTGGTCTAGATTCAACCTCGATATTTCCATTAAGTTTGTCAATTGCCTGCTTCACAATGGCCAGGCCGTAGCCCCGATTTTCTTCACCTTTGGTAGAAAAGCCTGTTTCAAATATTTTTTCCGTTTCATTGACTGAAATCCCAGGTCCATTGTCATATACTTCAATGATCAAGTCCTCACCTAGATCAATTGCGAAGAATGTAACCTCACCTGCTTTATTCCCTTCTACTGCATCGAGGGCATTATCAATCAAGTTCCCGAGGATCGATATTACATCTGTATAGGGAATATGTGCCGGAAGGGGACCCATACTGCTATTCTCATCAATGATGAACTGAATTTTTTTCTCAGAGGCTTTTCCCAGTTTACCTAATAATAATGCCTGGATTTTCGTATCAAAGATTTGGTCAAAAATAATCTTGTTTTGATTTTCATGAACTTCCGATTCTGCCTGGATCATTTCAATTGCCTCATCATGCTTGCCCAATTGGAGCAAACCTGAGAGCACATAAAGCTTGTTGGAAAATTCATGTGTTTGTGCCCGTAAATCCTCAGAATACCTTTGCACTTCTGTCAAAGTTTCGAGCATTTTATTGATTTCCGTTTTATCCCGAAATGTTGATACTACCCCGATTACTTCGCCATTTTCAATAATTGGAGTTCGATTGATGATCATATCTCTATTTCTCAATGTGATTTCATGATCACGGTCAGGCTTTCCTGTTTCAAGTACACGATAGACACCGGTATTGGGTATTATGGTTTCTATTTTCTGATTTAGGCTGTCTTCTTTTATATCTAATAGTTCCTTAGCAGATTGATTGATCATTGTAATATAACCATCTTTATCAACTGAGATAATGCCTTCTTTTATCGAATAAAGAATTGCATTCCTCTCAAGGTATAAAGACGTCATTTCATGAGGCTCCAGACCTAATGTTGTCCTTCGGATATTTTTAGCCAAAAGATAGCTTGCGATCATACCGATGATCACGACAATTAATGAAATGAAACCAATCTCTTTTCCTCGCTGATAAGCGTCCTCCTGGAGGTCAGCGATCATATAGCCAACTGAGACGATGCCGACTATCTCCCCTTGCTGATTTCGGATGGGGCCCTTTCCCCTGATTGACTGGCCAAGCGAACCCTCCGCCTTTGATATATAAAATTCACCTTTTAAAGCAGGGCTGTTATCTCCTCCAACCATCGACAATCCAAGTTTCTTCTCATCTGGATGCGCATACCTGATTCCATCCGTATTGCCGACAACAATGAATTGCGCCCCGGTTTCCCTTTTGATTTTATTCATGAGAGGCTGAAGCGTTTTAGAGGGATCTTCATGCTCAAATGCCGAAATCACGGTAGGCATGGATGCTACTGTCTTTGCCAATTGAAGAGCCTGGTTCCCTCTCTGCTTTTCGACCTGTTTATATTCAATAACCAATGAAATAACAAGGAAAATAAAGATGATAAACACCGTATTAACAATATTTGAGCCAATGATCTTTGTTTGCAGGGACATTGGAAGTTTTTTCCGTTTCATGACTCCCCCGGTAAAAAATTATTATAAATCTATTAATATTCTAATAATTTTCATCATTATTGTCACCCTAATCTATCAAGATTAAAACCAGGTTCTATCCTAATTTATTTTTTACTATCACCAACACTGTTTTTCATAGCAGTTTTGCAGTTAATACCGCCGGGATCCTGGTGATTCCAAGTAGGTTATTGATTGGGATCCGTTTATGGGAGACATAGGGGATATTGTCGTAGAAAGAATTGGCTTTGAGCCAGAATTTGTGGCTATTGGGAAGAAAAAAGAGACTAGAAACGAGTATTCCATCGCTAGAAGAGTAAAGAATCGTCCACTAGATCGCCTAAAAATCACAGGCCAGGAAGGGGATATCCCCTTCCTGTTTTATTCCTTCAGATCCTTTTGGGTCATTTCGCTTCGAATATTCACATCTTTGGATATATTTCTCTCTTTATTGTTAGGATACTTATTTTTACGTTCGCGGTTATCATTACGATTTGTCATGGTCATCCCTCTTTCTTATTTTTTACGGCTTTTGCCAGAATTGATATCCTGGTCATTGCCTAACTCACCATTCCTGCGGCCTTTTTCCTTAGCGATTTTTCCGCCCAGCCTTACATTTGGCTGGCTGATTTCTTTTTCATTCATGTTTGTCACCCCCAGTTTTAAGATGCGCAATTTTTCAAAATAAAATATCAGAAATTAAATCTTTGTTATTGCACTTCCAATCTGTTATGTAATATAATTTTATTAAATAATCTGTTATATAACAATCAGTGAAAAATGAATGAAGGGAGAGGTAGAAATACATGACTAAAACGGATGCAATTGCACGGAGGATTTTGGGTTGGAAGCTTAATAGGTGGGATCGCTGGTATGATTATGATAAAGGCGTATTTATCAATGATTCCGAATTCCAGCCGGAGCAAAACCTTGTACATGCGATGCTAGTTGTCGAGAGACTGGAGAAATTGGGATACAGCTTCTCATCTAATGGAGTTTCCGAGGCCGCTTTTAACCAATTCAAAGGTACGGGAGCAAATTTACCTGAAGCAATCACAAATGCTGCCTATACCATCATTGAAAATGACTCAGTAGTGTCTAGTACGTCATTATGGCGCAAGCTTTCATAATTTCAAAAGAGCTGCCATCCTTAGTCTGGATGGCAGTTCTTTTAAATTCACTCCACCTTTTCATCCTTGCCTGCCAGCCAAAATGACGCGACAATCGATGCGATAATGACAATGAAAGGAGCATAAAACATTGTGAATTCTGCCATTTTCCAACCTCCTATGCATGATCGTTCCTTTTCCCCTGGACATAGTCATTATTAAATAAAAACAATCTTAGCAGCAAGTACAGTGACGGAAGCAGAAGCCCCAGCCCTGCAATGAACGCGATGATCAGGGCAACCGCCATCGCTTCATTTGTAAAGCTGTCGTATATGCTGAGAAAGGGATATAACAGATACGGGTAATGGGAAATTCCATAAGCAAAAAAGGCAACAAAGAATTGGCCGGTCAATAGCCCGAACGCAACTCCATATGCCTTGCGTTTCCCAATCAGGTACACTGTCCCCACAAACAGGATAAAGGAAATGCCAAACAACCACCATAAATCAACCAGCCTGCTGTAGTGCTCGGGGTTGTGGTCCTTCAGTTCAACGATGATGCCTGTCGCCGTCACGATCGCAGGTACAGACCAAATCAGGGCATATTTCCGCAACAACTCTGTAGCAGGTTCATCCTGGGCCTTATTCGCATACCACGTTAAAAAAACTGCAGATATATATAGAACTGCGGCCAGACTCAGGACAACTATGCTCCATGTCAATGGACTGGTAAACAGGGACCAATAGTCTAGCTCTACCCCCGATGCAGTCTCTTCGACAAAGCCCCCCTCTGAAATCGTCAGTACGATCGATAAGGAGGCAGGGATGAACAAGCCAGTAAGTCCATATAAATACGTATATCTCTTGTGCTTCAATCCACCGTAAGTGGTGAAAGCATAATAAGCTCCGCGAATGGCGAGCAAAACAACTCCAATGCTAGCCGGAACTAGCAGGATTGTTCCGTAGTAATAAGCTGTTTTAGGAAAGAACCCGACAATTCCTACGAAGAAAAACACAAGAAATACATTCGTGACTTCCCAAACAGGCGATAAATAACGCTGGATAATCCCTGTCAGGATATGCTGCTTTCCTCTGAACAGGCTGTATGCATTGAAAAAACCTGCTCCGAAATCGATGGAGGCGACGATGACATACCCAAATAGAAAGAGCCAAAGAACCGAAATCCCTATTATTTCAAGTGTCATCGAAACTCACCTTCCTTCTCCAATTCCCTGTCTTCCAGTTCCTGTTCAACTGTATTTTTCCGAAACATCCTTGTTAATACAACGGTGCTGCCAATGGCAAGAATCAAGTATAAACCTGCAAACAGTAGCAGCATTAAATCGACCTGTCCACTTGTAGTTGCCGCATCTTCAACCTTCATGATTCCTCGAAGAATCCATGGCTGCCTCCCGACTTCAGCGAACCACCAGCCTAGTTCAATCGCAAGCATGGACAACGGTCCACCGAAGACGATCAGCCAGCGGTACCACCTTGTTCTGATGAAACTCCATTTCATCCACACACCCACGACATAGACCAGTGAAAGGGCCGACATCCACATCCCGATGGTCACCATTCCATCAAATAAATAATGAATATACAAAGGCGGGATCTCGTCTTCAGAAAATTCATTCAGGCCAATGACTTCGGCGTTTGGATTGCTGTGAGCCAAAATACTGAGTGCGTAAGGAATTTTAAGCGCATATTTTACTTCTCCGTCATCAAGAACACCATACAGCATCAGTGGCGCTCCCTCATGTGTCTCAAAGTGCCACTCGGCTGCTGCCAGCTTTTCCGGCTGGTATTCTGCGAGGTATTTACCAGAGAAATCCCCTATGACAGCAGCGGCAATTGAAAAGATAAGTCCAATTTTCATTGTTAAAAATAATGCTTTTTTATGATAGATATGATTTGAACCCTTCAAGAGACGGTATGCGCCAATCGAAGCCAGGACAAACGCTGAAGTCATATAAGCTGTCGCCAGCATATGGGCAACCTTCGTTGGCATCGCAGGATTGAACATTGCCAGAACCGGGTTAATATTGACCAGTTGTCCATTTACAAGATCAAAGCCTTGCGGCGCATTCATGAACGCATTCACGATCGTGATGAACACGGCTGAAAAGGATGCTCCAACCGCAACCGGAATCAATAGCAGCAAATGTTTCTTCTGATTTTCAAACCGGTCCCATGTATATAAATAAATGCCGAGAAAAATCGCTTCAAAGAAAAATGCGAATGTCTCCATGAAAAGCGGAAGAGCGATCACGTTGCCCGCTAGTTCCATAAAATTAGGCCACAATAAGGACAGCTGCAAACCAATCGCCGTCCCAGTCACAACTCCGACCGCCACGGTGATGACAAAACCTCGCGTCCATCTTCTTGCGAGCAATATATAATGCTCATCCTGCTTCTTGATTCCGAGCCACTGAGCAATCATGATCATCAGCGGTATTCCGACTCCGATGGTGGCATAAATAATATGGAAGGATAATGTAAGCTCCGTTAAAACACGGCTGAAAAAAACCGATTCTTCATTCCCCATTCTTTAACTCCCCTTTTCTATCCAGCAAAAATTCGTCCGATAAATGACAGACCCATGATTGCCGCCACAATAAAAGCCAGCCACATAAGCATTTTTTCTTGTTTTTTATACATAAAGTCACCTCGAGAGTTTGTTCACTAAATCACATTTTGGTACAAGCACTAAGCCCATCTCTTTTATACAATATAAATGTGAGAGAAATATGTTATGTAATCCATTTCGGCGTCTTTCATTTTCATTCCCGTTCTCAGGCCGGTTGAAACGAAAAAAACGGGTATTTTCTCAGTGCGCTCGCTCCGGTATTTCCAGCTTTTCTTTATATCTTTGGAAAAACCAGATAACAGCTGCGACCCATAGGCCGCTGGCAAGAAAACCTCCAATGATATCACTTGGATAATGTACTCCTAAATAAACCCTGCTTATTCCAATACCAAGGATCATAATACTGCTGATGAGGATGACAGCGGTTCTCCCTATCCGGGTTGGGACGTGGCGCCAGAGCAAGAAAGCAAGGATGCTGTAAAAAGAAAAAGCATTCATCGCATGGCCGCTTGGAAAACTGTATCCACCAATTTCGATGAGCCGATGAAAATCCGGGCGTGCGCGATGAAAATACAGCTTCAGTAATCTGTTCAGAATCGGAGTAATATAAACTACAGACAGGAAAACCAGGATTTCCAGCCTGTGTTTTAAGACATAAAACAGGAACAAGAAAATTGGAATGGACAGAATTACAATAAATCTTAAGGATCCAATATAGGTAAAGAACTTCATGACCGCAGTCAGCCCTTCCGCTTCGAGCCCCTGCACCCTATCAATGACAACCCGGTCGAACGCAACAAGATATTCTGCCTGTACCATGTAAGACATAAGGATAAAACCGAATAACGAACCAAAAAAGGCAATTAAAAGCTGGAGATTAAACTTCACGAATTGTTCCCTCCACTTATGTTTTAAATCACCCTTACTATTCCCAGATCCCTCATTTTCAAAAACCACGCCATGATTACCTCAATAACAAGTTAGTAAACATAACAAACAAAAAAAAGAAGGAATGAACTCAATCATTCCCCTTAAGAAGAGCGCAAGCGCCTTGGTCAGCCCCGAAAAGCGCTGCCCGCCTTATAACGCCACGTCCTCCCAAAAGCTAACGCTTTCGGTCGTGCGATGAATCGCTTCGATGCTTTCCTTGTCCTGTGGCTGGCGGGTCTAGCACATCGTGTGCCGCGGAGGGCCTGGCAGTGAAGTCGTTCTTTGACTTCATTGACAGGACAAATCGAAATGTGTAGCCGACTGCCCAGAAACGCAGAAACTGGAGCCTCCGACAAAGAAGCGCTTTTTGCTTCTGCTGCCGGAGTTGAAGTTTCGGAGTTTCTAGGAGGCGCAACTAGACAATTCGAAATGCGGAGGCGACTGCTCAACTCCGACAAGCGTTGGAGGGCCTGCCTGTGAAGTCGCTCTTTGACTTCATTGGCAGGACCGAAGCGTCTCGAGGAGTTAGGAGCCGCAGCTGGACAAGCGACTCGAGCTGCTCAAAGGTAACGCTTCTCGCAAGATACTCGAGGAAGCACTATCAGGGATGAAAACTGGCTAAGCGCTGGAGCTGGACAATTCTCGAAGTGAATTTTAAACTTTCTTATCTTTCATAATAACCGCCGGCCTCCCGACTGGATAATATTCAATTGGCGAGCATTCCTGAAGAGCTGCTTCATCTAAACAGTTCCTGCCGTCAAAGATAATTCTCTGCTTCATGACATCCAATAGTGCTTCGAATTCTAACTGTCTGAACTCTTCCCACTCTGTGACAATAAACAGCGCATCTGCTCCTTTTGCCGCTTCAAATGCTGAGTCCACGTAGGTGATGACCTCACCGATGACCTTTCTTGCATTGCCGGATGCAACTGGGTCGTAGGCTGTAACCTCAGCACCTCCTGCAGTTAAGGCATGTGCAATTTTTATCGACGGTGCATCTCTCATGTCATCCGTTTCTGGCTTGAAGGAAAGGCCAAGCATGGCGATTTTCTTCCCCTTCAATTCTCCGAGTCGTTTCAGCGCCTTACCTACAAGCAGCTCTTGCTGATGATCATTGATGGCAATAGTCTCTTCTAATAAGGAAAAAGGAATCCCTTGCTCCTTTGATGTATGCAGCAGTGCTTTTACATCCTTCGGAAAACAAGAGCCTCCGTATCCTATTCCGGCCTTTAAAAAGGCTGATCCAATCCTCTTATCGTAGCCCATCCCTTTCGCTACATCTTCCACGTCTGCTCCTACGGCTTCACAAAGATTGGCGATTCCATTGATAAAGCTGATCTTCGTTGCCAAAAAAGCATTGGAGGCGTATTTGATCATTTCGGCGCTTCTTACATCCGTCAATAAAAACGGAACGTTCAGCGGCCGATACATTTCCTGGATTATTTCAGAAGCACCCGCATCGTCAGAGCCTATGATAATCCTGTCCGCTTTCAAGGTATCCTGAATGGCTGACCCTTGCCGTAGAAACTCTGGGTTGGAGACCATCTTAATCTCAACCTTATTTTTCAGCTGCCCTAGTAACAGCTGTTTCAAATATTCATTCGTGCCCACGGGCACCGTGCTTTTAACCACGACAATCGAATCCCGGACGATATTTTCAGCGAGGTCCTTTGCGGCCCGCTCAAGAAAGCTCAAATCCGCCTGCCCATCGTCACTCTGAGGTGTACCGACGGCGATAATGATAATGTCCGCGTGGTTCAATGCATACTGGTGAGAGGTAGTAAAAGTGAGTCTTCCTGCAGAGGAATTTTTAATGAGAAGTTCTTCAAGACCGGGTTCATAGATCGGGGACTTTCCTTCCTTAAGGGTATTTATTTTCCTTTCATCAATGTCTATACAAATCACATTGTGGCCGATTTCCGCCAGGCAGATTCCTGTGGACAGTCCGACATATCCTGTTCCAAGTACAGCGACCTTCATGTCAGTCACTCTCTCTCTTCATGCCCGGCATGTCGTACACATCTTTCAAATAATCAATGACATCGTCCCTTGTATCTTCCCTTTGCAGTGCGAAATCAACCGTTGCCTTGATGAAACCGATTTTATCCCCGATATCATATCGCTTACCCTCGAAGTTGTATGCCAGGACTGCCTGCCGTTTATTAAGCTCATTGATTGCATCTGTCAGCTGAATTTCTCCTCCACGACCTGCTGGCAGCTTTGAGAGTACATCGAATATTTCCGGCCTTAGAACATAACGGCCCATGATCGCATAATTAGATGGAGCCTCTTCTTTTTCAGGCTTTTCTATCAGCGAATCAATATAAAACAAGTTCGGTTCAAGGTTTGCCCCTTTCGGTTTGATGATTCCATATTTACTGACATCACTGTCAGGCACACTTTGAATCGCTATAACAGAACTGTTGCAGTATTTAAAAACATCGATTATTTGCTTCAGGCACGGCGTATCAGACATCACAATATCGTCTCCTAGCATCACAGCAAACGGTTCATTTCCAATAAAACTCTGGGCACAAAGGATAGCGTGGCCCAGGCCCATCGGTTCTTTTTGCCGGACATAATAGATATTTGCCAGGCTTGATATCTTTTGGACCTCTTCTAAAATAGCAAGCTTATTCTTTCTTAATAACGCATCTTCTAGTTCATATGATTTATCAAAATGATCCTCTATTGATCTTTTTCCCCTGCCGATGATGATAATGATTTCCTCGATCCCTGAGGCAACTGCTTCCTCTACGATATATTGGATTGTCGGCTTATCAACGATCGGCAGCATTTCCTTAGGCTGTGCTTTTGTTGCCGGTAAAAATCTTGTCCCGAGTCCGGCTGCCGGGATAATCGCTTTTCGGATTTTCATATGCTGCCTCCTTTTGAATTCCATAGTCTTTTATATTCAAAAGGTCAAGCTCCCGACACGTTAATGGCCTACCAATTCAAAAATAGACTATGAACCGGTGTACGATAATAGATTCCTGCCTAAAAGAAAGAACTCCTGCTAGGGGCAATGAGTCATCTATGCAGAGGTAAATATACTTTTCTTATAAAACGAGGCAGCAATTTAGGAAGTACTTTCCTCCTCCGCTTCAACAGTGCTGTGACCATCGCTTTTCTTTCTTCCCTGGTAACCATCCAATCATCAGGAATAGTTGAGACAATTTCTTCTATTAAAAAAATCGGTATGGTCTGAATCAGTTCAAGCGGCTCTGCGAAGGCATCCTCATTCTCGATATGTGTTGCCATCATTTGTTGTGCAGCACTTTTCCTCAATCCAATTGGCAAATTTTCAAGGCTGGAAATCTCCCAATTATACGAACCGAGAATCTCGGCATGGTCAATGATCCATAAATGATAGATTTCATTTGCCACTTCTTGCAAAAGAATATTTTTTCGTGTCCGACCTCTGTTGCATAGCCAATAATCGAAAAGGATGATGCCAGCAAGCGTTTCTGAATTCACAATTCCGCTAACATTCGATACATGATGCCCGTCAAGATAATTCGGCACATACAAAGAGGCAAATTGATGCCGAGTAGGGATAAACTGAGCAAGCTCAGGAATTTTCCCGGTAAATTCTTCGGGCATTTCAACCAGGCAGGCACATGGCACTGGCAAACCCAGGTATCTCGCCAGACAATAGGCAACCCATTCATTTGGCAAAGTTTTTTCAAATCCAGCCTGAAGGAACTTCACCACATAGTCTCTGCCATCATCAAAAGTAATCAGATGCGCATTTGATTTTCCATCGAGTTTCCTACGGTAAGCTACGGGTTTCATCATGACTGGTCTCCTCTTAACCGATCTCTGTAAATAATTTCATATAATAGATCGAGATATTGATCCGCTACTACTTCAATGGCAAAATGCTGCTTGACATGCTGGATGGCCGCCCTGGACATTTGCTGCTGCAATTCAGGAGCGTCAATGATGGAATAAAGCTTTTTTACGGCATCATCAACCTTTTGGCCGTAATATAACATCCCTGTCTTCTCCTTAAGAACTAGCTCAGTAACTGGCATCATGTTAGGAGCAACTACTGGAACACCGCAAGCCATCGATTCGATAAAAGTATTGCCAAAGGATTCGGACTTTGTCGTTGCCAGCGTGCACCCCCCGGATTTACGTATTTTTGCATAGACGTTTGGCATTTGGTGATAAGGAATGATAGGGTGCCATTTTACGATGTCAGATAGGCTTTCCTCCTGCCATTTCGCCGCGAACTCTGCACGCTGGACACTTTGCGCACCGCCAATTACCCAAAACTCAATATCCTTCCGTTCTTTTTTGATCCTTTTCGCTACCTTCAGAAGCATCTGCCAGTTTTTCCGTTCGTCCAAACAACCAATCCAGCCAATAATTTTTTTCTCTGTGTCCAAAATAGGTTCACTGGAATAGTCGATTTCCCTTTCCAGCAGGGGACTGAAAAAGGATTGATCCACACCGTTATAAATGACCTCAACCGGTTTGCTTTCCGTTAAAATGGAGACAACACGTTTCTGGTAATTGGATGGGACTACGATGGTTATAGGTTTTATTGCCTTGAGGGATTTCAAATGGGGCTGGAGCTTGATAATCTCCGGAGTATGGGCTTCTATGATTACTGGCCCGGCAAATCCTGCTTTACGGATCCACGTATAGGCATCTTTCGTATCGATGACGATGATTGCATCATAATCATTGGACTGTATAATGCCTATAATTTCGTTTTCATCTTTAGTTAAATAGACAGGAGCGACATCTTCCATGATGTGAAGCCCGCCAAGATCGGTCGTATATAGAAACTCAGTATCAATTCCATGTTTTTTAAAGTAAATTGAACGATTCCGCCACCCGGCATTTACACCGCCAACTGAAAGCAGATGCCAGATTACTAGTACTTTCATATTGGTTTCTCCTCACTATAGATTCGTCACATTGATTTCCTTCATGCATTTTTTCAAATACTTCGTATCCACAATGTTCCTCCTTGCTTTCTTTTAGTGCCACTTCTTATTTAATAAATTCAAGGTTGGCCAAAAACGTAAGGGCATGAATCTAGTGAAAGGAAAATGTGTGCAGGTAGAGAGATAGACGGCGATGGATGACGGACGATAATTGGGCTCTTCCCTCGTTTTCTGTCCGTCATAGCCTTGATGACGGACAATAATCGCGCTCTTCCCTCCTTTTCTGTCCGTCATGGCCTTGATGACGGACAATAATCACGCTCTTCCCTCCTTTTCTGTCCGTCATGGCCTTGATGACGGACAATAATCACGCTCTTCCCTCCTTTTCTGTCCGTCATGGCCTTGATGACGGACAATAATTGAACTTCTCCCTCCTTTTCTGTCCGGTCTTGCACCAATGGCTTGCGCTTTTTTTCTGCATGGTGTAAATGTAAAATAGATATGAAAGGAAGTGGGCAGATGGCGAATTCAGTTGCAGGCTCAAATCAAAACCATTTAACTCAATATATCCCGCCGAAAGGTATGTATGAGCTATTTGAAGATGACGCTCATTATCTCGAAAAGGTGAAGGAATGGGGATTGAGCACAAAGAAGGAATTCTGGTATAAAGACAGATATCAGCACTGTCTTGTTAGCATAAAAGGTTATGAGGTGTTCGGTGAAACCGCTGAATACAATACGCTGGTTATTGAATTCGAGGATGGGAACCTGTCATGCATCCATCCTGCTTACCTGAAGGAAATGCAGTCTTCGAGCTTCGGAAAGGAAATCATTGCCCAGGCATCTGGTGAAGTGGAAGGGGCCGAGGCATCCGATAAAGAAATAGCTGCTGCGGAAAAGCCGAAAGCAGATACAGCTGCACCGGCAGCAGAAACCAAAGCTGCAAAACCAGCAAAAAAACCGAAAAAAGAGAAAGCACCTAAATTGGTGCTCCCCGAGGAAAAGGTTCATTTTACAGCGACGGTGAAGCAATTTGCACTTAGCTGGAACCATTTCAATGAGGATAATGACGAAGTAGTTGTATTCGAAAACGTACGAATCGAACAGGAAGAACCAATCGAGGTTGGCCTGGCATGGGGCTCACACAGCAAAACGCTGAAAAAGCACGAACTGGAGCCTGGACAGCAGCTTGAATTTGATGGCAAGATTGTTAAAAAGAGCCTCCCTAAAGGCAAGGACGTGGAAGATGAAGCCTTGCTTCTGGACGTTTCGGTTGCATACAAGATCAATAATCCTTCAAAAATCGTCAAGAAATAAGAAAAATGGACTGGCATCAGCCAGTCCATTTTATTTCGAAAAGGTTTGAAGGAATTGAATTAAAGCCGGGCCAAGCAAGACGATGAATATGGTTGGAAAGATAAACAGGACAAGAGGAAACAGCATTTTCACCGGAGCCTTCATAGCTTCTTCCTCAGCGCGCTGCCTCCGGCGGTCTCGAACCTCATTCGACTGGACTCTCAGCACCTGCACCATCCCAATTCCAAGCTTTTCAGCCTGCAGGATGCTGCTGATGAAAGCTCGTACTTCCTCGACTTCTATCCGGTTTTTAATTCCCGTAAGCGCTTCTCTCCTCGTTCGGCCAAGTCTAAGTTCCTCGAGACTGCGATGGAATTCAGCTGACAGTACCCCGTCTTTTTTGGAAACGACCTTGCTGACTGCGGAATCAAATCCAAGTCCAGCTTCAAGACTGACTGTCAGTAGGTCGAGGATATCCGGAAGTTCCTTTAAGGCACTTTTATTTCTAGCCTTCTTTTTCATGCTTAAATAATAGTGGGGTAAGACGCTCCCAGCTGCCAGTCCGACCAAGAAAAACATAAAAACGCCTGCATAACCTGCATTTAGAATGGCACCATAGACACCAGCCAAAATAGGGAACACCAAAGCAAGCGATATTTGCAGCAACCTGAAATCAACCGGAGTCATTCCAAAAGGACTTCCAGCCAACTGTAGCTTCGTTTCGATTTTGGCTTCCTTTTCCCCAGGCATTCTTTTTTTAAAACTTCTTTTGAAATCGTTCAGCAACGGTTTTCCGATCCGGTCATACAATGGTGCATTAAATGTCTTTTCATCCTGTGTAGCTGCTTCCTCTTTGATTCCCCCAACAAAGGCAGACATTCGCTTTTTTAAATGCGAAGCTTTTTCTGCCCTCAATAAATAGAAGCCATAAATTGTAAAAGAAATAGTTAAGAAAAATGTAAAGTATAGCATCCTACACCTCTACAGACGTAATTTTGCGGATGAGGACAAATCCGATTGTACCAGAAACCACCCCTGCCCCGACTAAGGCGATCCCCACCGGATGGATGAACAATGTACCTATATATTCCGGCTCAATTAAATAAAGGACAAATGCGAGTATAATGGGCAAAAGCCCAATTACAACCCCTGATAATCTTCCCTGAGCGGTCAAAGAAGATATTTGCCGGTGAATTTTCGTCCGCTCCCGGATCGTCTGGACAATTTTATCAAGGACTGTGGCAAGGTTTCCGCCAACCTGGCGCTGGATTAAAATTGCTTGGATCATTAAATCCAAATCCTCGCTTGGCATGCGCTGCTTCAGCTCATTCAAAGAGTCTTCAAGGCTGGCACCATATTGCATTTCCTTAATGACGCTACCCATCTCTTCCTTGATTGGAGAACCCGCTTCCTCAATGACGGTTTTCAAAGCTTGTTGAAAACTGAACCCAGCCCTTAAGGACCCGACAATAGTAGAAATCATATCAGGAAGTCCATCGTTGAATTTCACGACTCTTTGTTTGATTTTCTTTTTGACATACCACCCAGGCAGCATTAATCCTAAAAAGAATCCTGGTATCATTAAAAGGACATTTCCGCTCACCAGCATGAGAAGTAAGCCTGTCAATCCAGCAGACAGCCACTTGAATAAAATGAACTCTTCCGGCTTCAACGGAAGTCCGGACCGCCTTAGCATCGTCTCGAGCTTTGTATTTTTTTCCTTGGTCAGCATGGTCTTCCTGACCTTTTGTTTTGTCATTTGATAGTAAACCATCAAATTATATTGCTTCCGGTCAAGCTTCGTCCCGGAACTGGCCAGATATTTTTCAATCCGCTTCTCCAGACGCTTGTCAGAAAGAAAAATTCTTTGGAAAATAGAATATGACAATAGAAATACAGTCAACATGAACAATGCGGAAAGGCCATAAATCATTCTGCCCACTCCTCACCTTCAATGAAGACATTCGCCGGAATATGAATCCCTGATGCTTCAAGACGTTCATAAAATTTAGGGCGGACCCCAGTAGGAATGAGACGTCCGATGATTTTACCATCCTCATGCACGCCCTGCTGCTTATACGCAAAAATATCCTGGAGGACAATGACATCGCCTTCCATTCCCTGAACCTCGGTTATACTGGTGATTTTTCTCGAGCCATCCTTCAATCGGGATTGTTGGATGATAACATCAAGTGCCCCGGCAATCTGTTCGCGGATCGCTTTTACTGGAAGTTCGACACCGGCAAGCAATACCATCGTTTCAAGGCGGGCAATCATATCCCTGGCGCTATTCGAGTGTCCAGTCGCAAGAGAACCATCGTGACCTGTGTTCATCGCCTGAAGCATATCCAGTGCTTCAGCGCCACGGACCTCCCCGATGACAACACGGTCAGGCCTCATCCGAAGCGAGTTACGCACAAGATCCCTGATCGTGATTGCACCCTTCCCTTCGATATTTGGAGGCCTTGATTCAAGTGATACGACGTGGTCCTGGCCGAGCTGAAGCTCAGCAGCATCTTCAATGGTAACGATTCGTTCATCATGTGGAATGAAATTGGATAGTACATTCAATGTTGTCGTTTTACCAGAGCCTGTTCCTCCAGAGACGAATATATTCAACCTTGCTTTTACACATGCCTCAAGAAAGATCGCCATTTCCTGGCTGAGTGTGCCAAAGTTGACCAAGTCATCAATTTGAAAGGGATCTTTTGAGAATTTACGGATCGTTACTGTTGGTCCATTCAACGCCAGGGGCGGGATGATCGCGTTGACACGAGAACCGTCTGGAAGTCGCGCATCGACCATTGGGGAACTTTCATCGATTCTCCGGCCAATCGGGGCGACAATTTTTTCAATGATGCTCATAACATGCTCGTCATCCCTGAACATAATCGAAGTCAATTCAATTTTCCCTTTCCGTTCACAGTAGACCTTTGAGGGGCCATTTACCATTACTTCACTGACATCTTCATCCATAAGCAGCGGATTGATTGGTCCAAACCCGGTAAGGTCATTCCTCAGTTCATCCACTACCTTCTTACGGTCAATGCTGCCCCGGAATTGCTCATCCTCTTTCATGATTTCAATAGCCATGACTTCAAGCTGAGGAATGATATCCTCTACCGGTGAATCTTTATATTCCTGAAGAATTCTCTTATGTATCAGGTTTTTAAGCTCCTGATGCTTATCCTGTTTTCTTTTGGCTTCTGGATGGACAGTTTCTTTCGTGTGAGGTTCTCTGAAGACTGACCTGATGTCTACCTTCGGCTGTACGGGAGGATGAGACCGCAACTCATCCTGCTGGCCATCAGTTTCATCTGCTTGTTGCGTCCTTTCCTGTATCCGATTCAGAAGGCTCATTAAGGTGTTCCTCCCTTCATGCGTTTTCTTCCTATTAGTTTTGATAGGAAAGAAGGTCCCTTTGGTTCTTTGAATAAGGTAATCTCACGCCGGCTGGTTATTCGTTCAGCCATTTTAAAGACCGCTTTTGCCACATCAGTCTTGCCCTGATTCATTACAAAAGGAATCCCAATATTAAGTGACTGTGAGCATGTTTGAAAATCATTTGGGATATATACAGGATCATCGTAGCCAAGTATCCTTGCAGCATCCTCTGCCTTGATTACACTCTCCATATTTGCCCGATTCACAACGAGCGTTACTTTATTGCGAAGCTCAAGAATGTCAAAGGTCTCAATGAGCAGTTTGGTATTCTTAAGTGCTGACATCTCGAGGTTCGCCATCACCATGATCTGGTCTGCCCTTTCTGCGATATGCACAGTGTGTTCATTTAAGCCGACAGAAGTATCAACTACAACATAGTCATAATTCAACAGCATGAGGTCGAGAATTTTATCCACCGCATCTTTCGTGACAAGATCGGCATACTCAGGGCGATCCGGAGCCGCCATCACCTTCACGCCACTTTCATGTCTTGACATATAGCCAGCCAGAGAGTGCTCATCAAGAGTACTCAACCCTTCAATGACTTCTTTGATGGTAAAAGCTGACTTCAAGTCCATGGCGAGTCCGATATCCCCAAATTGAAAATCTCCGTCCAGAATCGCGACGGAAATATTTTTCTTCACCAAAGCTCCAGCCAGATTGACTGTCAGGACCGTGCGACCAATCCCGCCTTTTGCACTGCAAACGGCAATAAGCTCGCCACGTTTCATCTTAGCCGGCTTCTTTTCATGTATTTGCAGTTCATCAGTGTTATCCATGATTGGTCACCCTCCATCTTATTCAATCTTGATCGCTGTCGCCCGCTGCTGCTTTTTCCGTTATGACTGGCCGCTTATGCAGCATGAAATGGATATTGCCTTGTTCAGCAGAATTGACAAGCTTTAAAGCATCCGCTGGCTTAAGTTCTACCGTAACTGACGTATATTCAGCATATGGCTCCTGCGTATCCTCAGGCAGGACCATTTTCCGTCCAACCGCCAAAACCCTTGCTTTTTCCAAGATAATTTTAGACTCAACATTTCCTTCCTGACCTGGAAGCTTTTTTGAGAACATAATGTCGACTTCATCTTCAGGTTCAATCAGGTTCGCAGTTGATTGGTTTAAGTTAACCCCGACAGAAACAGCACGGTAGCCATCCCTGACTTTTCTAGAAACATAGATATGTTCTGTAGTCTGAGTTCCCAGTCGATGGGAAAGGATTGGCTCACCTTGTTCAATCTCAGCGTTCGCCAGCTTCCCTTCAACCTCCCCAAAGCTTTTAATGGAGTTGGCGTGCAATGCCTTTTCAGGAACCATGGCAGTTTCTAGTTTATTGGAAGTGATTTGCTCATTTTTCATGATTTTTTCTTTGGCAACAACAATTTCAACCAAGTTGCTATTCATTGCCTTTTCCGCATTTACTTGATTCATATATTGAAAGAATAAAAATGTCGTTACAATTCCCATTACTAATGCGAGGACCAAAACTAGCTTTGACCGCATATTTGATCACCTACTCCGTTATTCGAATGCTGTATGCGCCATTGGAGGCGGCTGCTTCACTTTCAAAACCAGTCCCTGGCCTTTGGATGAACATTCCTGTTATAGACGTGTCCAGCATGTCCATTGGTTCCGTAATATAAAAATAAGCAAAGCCTGTAATTCTTACTTCTTTTACTTGATTAACATCTATTTTGTTTGGTGAATAAGTAGGAACCAGTATAATCCGCGAGCAATCCCTGGAGTGAATATCCCGTGGCAATTCCGGACAGCTATTTACCTTTTCTTTTACTACTTCTCTTGTTTTACCAGCGATATTCCCTGTCTGAGTGATCACTATATCCCCTGCAGATAGTTCCTCCTGGTAGCCATTTCGCAGGTTTTCCTCATATGTCCTGGCACCTGTGTCACCCAGCGCAAGGACACCAAAATTTCCATACTCCACTCCACCGGTGTCGACCTTTAGCTTGTATTCTTTATTGAACTCCAACGGGATACTGTCATCAATTCCCAAGGGAGCTACACCAACAGCTCTGCCCATTGTCCTAAGCTCAGCTGCTGAATGCGCCTTTACTCTTACAGATTCAACTCCTAACAGTTTTGAAAATGCCAGTGGAACCGTCTTTGCCAGATCAATAGCGACCTTTTTCTTCATTTGGATTGAAAGACTCTCTATCTCAGACCCATTGTTGTGAGAAGCTACAGTCTTCCTTGTTATTTCATCTACCTTCGCCTCGTTATTGGTCAGCTCCTGAGCACCTGACAGTACAGCCGCATTGGCCGTTTTCTGAAGCTCAGACTTTGTCATATAGAGCATGCCACCATCAATGGCCAGACCCGCTATGGTTAAAAGGACCAATAAAGAAAAGGCTGCAAGGATAATCGTATTCCCAGACTCATCAGTAAATAAAAGTCTTTTAATCATTTTTTCCTCCTACTCGACTCTGATCGTAGACTCCGCTTTAATTGACAATGAAGAAGGAAACAGACTGGATACAAACGGAGTAAAGAATTGAAAAGGATATTCAAGCTTGACAGTAACGTAATCACCGGAATCACGGCTTGCATCTCCCGGGGAAATGTTAATTCTCAGCTGGTCAATCGGGTTAAGAGTGACATAATCTTTTGCGAAGGTAACAATTTCAGTATCATTTTTCCCTAGTCCGCCCATCCGGACAGTTTCCTGGGCTGCCATGTGGAGATGGGCATATGAATACATGATTCTTCCAAAATCAATGATACCCAGCAAAATGATAATGAGGACAGGAAGGATTAGGGCTGTCTCAACTAGTGACTGGCCACGCTCATCCCTCTTCATAGCAAACCTCCTCCAGAAGGGAAAACAATCGCTGCAAGTGCACCGATGGCGATCGCTACCCCATATGGATACGTTGCATTTAAAGAGTCTTTATCTAAAGCTAGCGGTATCTTCACCCCGCTCCGCAATCCCCCTATAAAATTGCCTATCTGTTTGATCCTGCTAAGTGCACCCTTCCGAAAAAAGAGGACAAATAACGCTAGTATTCCTCCCGCCAGCGCCATATAAACAGCAGCTGTCAAAACAAAGACCGTACCTTTCAATCCACCGATTACAGCGAGCAGCTTCACATCGCCAGCCCCCATTCCGCCAAGAAAATAGGGGATTAGCAAAATAGCAAATCCCACAGCAAGTCCGGCCAAGGCATGGCCAAGCCCTGCTATTCCTCCAACTGCGATATTGAGGATCAGGCCAATCGCGAGAAAGGGAATCAATACCTTGTTATAAATCTTCCGTTCTCTTAAATCGGTTATTACACAAATAACCAGTAAAGCTACTAAAATTAAATCAAACCACATTATTCCACCTCATCTTCATTGAGGAGTTTTAAAAAAGCCCCACGTTTCTCAACGCGAGGCTCCTTCTGCCTGTACCTCTGACTGGCGATTGTATTAATTAAACGAACTTCCATCACAAACTGTAGATAAGAATAAATGAGTGCTTTGATATGAAATGGAAAGTACGTCAATGCATATTATGGAGTAGTACCTGTAGTAGCTCCTGTTACTGCAGTAACAACATTAGTAAACATAGCTATGATTTGTGTGCGAAGAGATACTAATAAAGTAACTACCGCTACCGCAATAACTCCAAGTACCAAACCGTACTCAGTCATACCTTGTCCTTGTTCTTCTGTGAATAATGCTTTCATTTTTGCTATCATCGTTTAAAACCCCTTTTCATTTTATTAGTTTGATTGAATGACCGACTTTCGTTCCTGTATTCCGGATCGTGCCTTCTGGAAGCTCGAAGACGGAATACGTACCTTTGTAGCGCTTTCCCATTTTTGCAGGTTCTAGCTGTTCGTCCGCACCTACAATTTCATAGTTCTCGTTGATGTAAAGAACATCGATGGAATAGTTCATAAAAAAGGTATGGATGGACGGGCAGGGCTTTATGTAGAGACCGTGACCTTCTGGCAAGCTATCTGTCAGCATTAAACCTTTGAATCTGCTGAAAAAGGTATCTGCTATTTTTACATTCGCTGCCAACTCTTTGCCGTTCGATTCGTTCACGAGCCTCACTTCGCTTTTCACCTCCGACTGTACAAAAATAACCCCGCCTTTACCGAAAGGGGGGTTCACTGAATACACGCATCATGTAATTCACCCTGATCTTTCGGTAGCTGGCTGGCCTAGCATGAATTGCCGTAGCCCCTGTAGCTTTGCGTCGCTGGCTTTCACCAGGTTTGCCTTTGTCGAGTTCAGTATTTATCCGACTGATCTCTTACACACATCATAAATTGAAACATCGTTCTACAAAATCCACCGTTTTTCCTGATTTTTCAAAAAATTATACTATACCTATTGTCCTAGGATTATAAAACTACATACTTAGTCAGTAGTCCATTAATCACACTTTTTCCTTTAACGCCATATTTTTTATGTAAAATAATAGAAAATGAAATTTTTACCATAATAAATTAATAATTACTTTGGCACATGACATACTAATGTTTATAGGTAAATTAGATTGTTTTTTATGAACTTTTTAGGTCTTGCAGGGTAAATATTAGAGATTCTTGCTTAGAATTTTTTTGTTTTATATTAAAAACTTGCATTTACTCTTTATTACCGTCATGCTTGATAGAATGAAACATAAATAAAGTAGTGGAACGAGCAGGTGATACAATGATTGAGATTAAGACTTCTGAAATTAGTGATGGAGAATTCAACAGAGGGGTATTCGCAACTCGCGATATTGCAAAAGGCGAACTAATCCATGAGGCTCCCGTCCTTTCCTATCCAAACGACCAGCATGTTCACATCGAGAAGACTGCGCTGGCTGATTATGCCTTCGAATATGGCAGTAATCATTCTGCAATCCTCCTTGGTTATGGGATGTTATTCAACCACTCATATGAGCCTAACGCAACATATGATATCAATTTCGACAATCACACTTTTGATTTCTTTGCCTATCGCGACATAAGCGCTGGGGAAGAAATTGTCATCAATTACAATGGTGAAGTGGATAATAACGACCCACTCTGGTTCAATGAAGAGAAATAACAAAAATGCGGCTCCCGTTTTAAGGAAGCCGCATTTTTTTATTTTGAGAAGTTTTCATCTGTCTCGAAACAATCCAATTCAACAATCACTGTTGTACCTTGACCTTTTTCGCTAGAAATCTTCATAGTTCCACTATGCTCCTGGATGATTTTATTGCTTACTGTCAGCCCAAGGCCGATGCCTTTTTCTTTCGTAGTGTAAAATGGGGTGCCGAGATACCGAAGCCGGTCTGATTCGATTCCTGTTCCTTCATCCGAAATGCTGACCAACACTTTTCTCGGGCCATTTTTTTGAAGTTCTATGAAAATATCCCCTCCATCAGCCATGGATTCAATCGCATTTTTCAAAAAGTTCACAAACACTTGCTTTAGCTGATGCTGATTGCACGATAGTCTAACGTCCTCTTCTGGATAAGCTGTGTTGATTTGGACATTGTGCATCAATGCTTGCGGATTAATGATATTGATCGTGCTGTCCAGGATTGACTTCAGGTCCTCATTGACATACTGGACGGCCTGCGGCTTTGCTAGTGACATAAACTCGTTGACAATCATATCGATCCGGTCAAGTTCATTCATGATGATTGCCAGATAATCCGATTGCTTCTCTTTATCAAGGCAAGTCTGCAATAATTTTGAAAAACCCTTTAATGAAGTCAGAGGATTGCGGATTTCATGAGCCACCCCCGCTGCCAGCTGCCCGGTAACAGACAGCCTGTCCAAATTTCGAATTGTTGCCTCACTCTTGACTCGGTCCGTAATATTCCTGCCGACACTGACAAAGGACTCTATCTCTTTTCTCTCATTGTATATTGGCGAAAAATTGTATTCTGTGTATACAGAATTCAGGTCGCAAGTGGTAAACTTCTTCCGTAAAATCTGCGGCTCACCTGTTTCGATAATTTCCTTCAGCTTTCTGTCAAGGATGGCATCTTCCTCTGGCGTCAAAAATTCACTCAGGCTTTTGCCGATAATTTGCTCTGTCTTCAGACTTATTACTTTTTCATGTGAGGGAGAAGCATACAGGATCACTTTATTCTTATCAATCACCTTGATCATATCGGTCGTATTTTCGGTGATTAGTTCGTACAATTCCCGGGTTCTATCTAGTTCACGCTCCATGCTGACTATTTTGGTGATGTCACGGTAAATCGCAATGATTGCTATGATTTTCCCATGCTTATTCCGGAAAGGAGAGTAAGAGACAGCAATATCGAGCATGGATCCATCTTTATGGAACCGCTTCGTTATCATATTGGTATATGTTTTACCATTCTTGACTTCAGTTATAATTCCTGGCACAAAATCGGGATTTGAAAACTCATGAAATGTTCTCCCAATTAAGTCTTCTTCTGTATAACCGAAAATTTTCGTGTACATATGGTTGATCCTTAAAAATCGATTCTCCATATCGACAATAGCAAACCCATCAGCCGTGCAATCCAAAAATAAACTTAGCAGTTCATCTGGATTATAGATTGTTTCATCATCAGTCCCAAATATCGGAAAACTATTTCGCATAGAGATCTCTCCAAACTTTTTATCCTTATAAGTCCATTTTACAGAAGATTTCGATTTTTAAAAAGGTATATTTGGCTATCTCTCTATTAAAAGTAAAAACCGCTATCTCTTAACGATAGCGGCAGGAATTATTATCAGGTCAGATGTACGATTACTTTTTCCACTGCAGCCTCCGCCTGGTCGATACAGCCAGGGATGCCAACACCCTCGAATGACCCTCCGGCAAGGAAGACTCCAGGGAGTTCAATACTGAGCTGTTTTTTAACATAGGCGATCTTCTCAAGATGCCCAACCGTATATTGCGGCATCGCTTTTCTCCATCTCGTCACGAAATGGAAGATTGGTTTTGCGGTGATATTCATCGTCTTGTTCAAATCTCTTAATACCAGGTCGACGATTTCCTCATCGGACAGTTCGACTGCTTTTTGGTCATCCGGTTTGCCAACATAGCAGCGGAGCAATGCCATATCTTCAGGAGATGTGCCGGGCCATTTTTTGTGCGTCCAGGTACATGCGGTTATCCTGAAATCGCTGCTTCTCGAAACCAAAAAACCTGTTCCGTCGATATCTTTTTCAATCGCCGATTTCGGGAATGCCATCGCCACATTTGCGACGGAATTGGACGGCATATCTTTGAATGGTTCCATGAATGCATAATCCGACAGCATGCTCTGTGCGTGGAAATGATCAGTAGTGATGACGACACTGTCAGCTGTTTCTACTTCTCTAGTTTCGAGCTGGACTTGAAAGGTCCCGCCTGTCTTCACTACCTTTTTTACAGCCGTACCTTTCATGACCGTCCCCTCTTCCAGACGGCTTTCAACCTGGTAAATCAGCTCCTCAAGGCCCGTTGACAATGAGATGAACATTCCCTTTTTGGAGCCAGGCTGTTTAGCTGTTTTCGGCGGCTTTGGCATCGATTTATTCAATCCGATAACCAGACTGCGATGCTTCTGTTCGATTTCATAGAAATTCGGGAATAAGGCCATCAGGCTTAGCTCGTCAATATCCCCTGCATATATACCTGACAATAACGGATCAATCAGGTTGTCCACTACCTCATCACCAAGCCGATGGCGGAAAAAGGCTCCAAGTGACTGGTCTGCTTTCGGTTCGCCTTTCGGTAGAATAAAGTCCCCCGCAGCACGCAGTTTTCCCAGCGGCGAAAATAACCCCGATAACGCAAACGGAGTCACCCTTGTCGGGATTCCCATGAAAGATCCTTCAGGCATTGTGTGAAGCTTGCCTCTGGCGTAAATATAGGACTTCCCGGCAGTGTTGGAGATGATTTTATCCTTGAGGCCAACTTCTTCTATCAATCTGATAGCACTCTTTTTTCTCGCTATGATAGAATCCGGTCCTCTTTCAATGACGAAGCCGTCCCGCTTCTCAGTGCTGATGACGCCGCCAAGGCGGTCACTTGCCTCAATCAATTTCACTTTGATGTTTAGTTGCTTTTCCCTTGCTTCTTTTTGGAGATAATATGCTGTTGCCAGTCCTGTGATTCCGCCGCCAACAACAATGACCTTCTTTTTATCCATTCCGCTCACCTGTTTCCTTGTAATGTAGTGATTATCCTATAGTTGATTTAAGTAGGTATGTGAAGTTTTTAACATATAAAAAGTATAGCACCCGAAATAAAAAGGAAGATGGCCGTTTTTTTACTAAAATGTGAACGATATTATTGGAAAAAAATACGGATAATTTCCAGTTCGCGGAATCATCATTGATTTTCGCGGAATTAAGTTAGAATTTCGCGGAATTAAGCATCTTTTTCGCGGAATCAGGTGGGTATTACGCGGAATTAAGCTTCATACTCCCGTTCTTAGATAGAAAATTCGTGGAATGCCTATACACTTTGGCGAAACAAAGTGTGGTATTCACAAAATATCTACTTCTCCATGAAAAAATCCCGGATTTCCCGGGATTTCACAAATTCATATCTCTTTTACGATAAAACACGTAGGTCACAATTGTGAGCCCGAGCAACAACAAACCGGACAGTGCCAGATAAAGCGGTTCGAACCCGCCTTCCTGCAAAACAATCTTAGCGTCATAATATTTGAATGGAGTCAGGAACTTGAATCCATCCAGCTTTTCATTCAAATCTATTGCGATCGACAGAATGAAAAGGAAGAGCAAAATTCCCGTTGCCAATGATGTAGCTTTTTTAGCATGTTTATAGATAGCGGCAATCGCGGTCCCGATGACAAGGAAAAGCAACTGAAGGATCAACATCCCGACCATAAGCAAGGTGATATCCCCCGTCACATCCTCACCTTCCGCATATTTCCGGACCATTCCCACAGAGGAAGCGAAGGTCACAGCATTGAAAATCAAGACGTTGACCAGAGCAGCTAATAGCTTGGATGTGATCATTCTCGTCCTTGAAACTGGTTTGACCAGCAGGAATTCAATCGTCTTGTCTCTCTCTTCCTTGGCAATAATATTCGAACCAATCATTGCGGCATGAATTGTTCCCATCACAGCCAGGTATAAGAATAGGACTCCATAATAACCGAGTGGTGTCGACAAATCGAGCGACCCTGTGCCCATGATCGCCTGGAGCGATTTAGGCATTTCAGCCATCAGCGCATTCATCGATTGCCCGGTCCCTTCCATGCTTGCGTACTTGCCCATGCCCGAGGCAACCATGAAGATGACGCCGATGCTCCAGATGATGAGCGACTTCCGGTTTGCTTTCATTTCTCTTTTAAAAAGATTCATGACTTTCCCTCCTCCCTAAACAGAATGGACATCCTTTTTCGCGTACAAATAATAACTGGCAACTACCGCAGCTATGACAAAAATTACCCCGGATATGATAAAAGAAGTTTCATAGCTTGAGTTTTCTGTGATATACGTTGAGTCAAAATAATTGAATGGCGTCAAATAACGCAGGGCTTTATCATCTGTCGTCGAACTGATCATCCCGAGCATAAAAAACCCGAACACAGTACCGAGCGATACCGAAATCACGGACTTAATTCTTGGGAAAATTACCGAAATGATTGTGCCCAGCGCCATAAACATAAGCTGGATGAAAAACAGGGAGATAGCAATCAAGAACAAAGCTTCCTTGTTAAAATCGCCCCCTGCTACGATGGATGCCATCACGAAAGTAGCTGCTATAAAAACGATATTGGTGATGAACAGGGAAACCAGCGCGGCGAGCAGCTTTGTAGTTACCACCTGCGCCCTTGTCACCGGCTTCGTCAGCAGGAAGTCCGCCGTTTTTTCCCTGGTTTCCTTCGATAAAATCGAGGTTCCAAGATTCATAGCCTGGATTGCGCCCGCAAGCTTCAGGTACAGGAACGTATACGAGAAGAAGCCAATCAATGTCGCGATGCTTTCCACTGACAACCCAATTGCCTTCCTTAATTCAACCGGGAATCCTTCAAGCAGCTTCTTGAACTCTTCCGCATCCTTTGAGAAAGAAGGGAACATCGATAAAAACAACACAACCAATGCCACCAATGACAAAGTCCAAATAATTGTAGACTTGCGGTATGCCTTCAATTCATGAAGGAATATATTCATGTTCTATTCCTCCTTTTCATAGTAATGCATGAAAATCTCTTCCAGGTCAGGCTCCTCAACCCAAAGATTCGCAATCTCGGTTTCTGCGATTTTTTTTATGATGGAGTTGATGTTTCCCCTGAAGAGGAAGCTGATCGTTCCGCCATCTTGCTCAAGCTGGTTCACTCCGTCGATATCGAAAAGGCTTTTATCGATTACTGAATTTGATTCGATCTTGAATTTCTTGTATGTGTTTTCTTTTAACGTACTGATTTTCTCGACAGTGACAATCCTGCCTTCCTTGATGATGGCGACCCTGTCACACAGCCTTTGCACCTCGCTGAGAATATGGGATGAAAACAGTATTGTCGCGCCTTTCTTGTTTTCTTTTTCAAGCAGGTCAAAGAACTTCTGCTGCATGAGCGGATCAAGCCCGCTCGTTGGCTCATCGAGGATAATCAGCTTCGGTTCGTGAAGCAGACCCTGGACGATGCCGACTTTTTTCTTGTTCCCAAGGGAAAGGTCATCGATTTTCTTCGTAAGGTCCAGCTCCATGATATCAGCAAGCTCCTTGATCCGTTTGGTACAATCCTTCTTGTAAAAGCTTGCTGAGTACTTCAAGAGGTCGATAACCTTCATATTGTCATAGTAAAATACTTCAGATGGCAGGTAACCGATATCCTTTTTGATTTCCGGTGCGGCTGTAATGATATCTTTTCCGAAAATCGTCGCGCTGCCGCTCGTCGGGTAAATCAGTGAGAGCAGCGTCCTGATCGTCGTCGATTTTCCTGCGCCATTCGGGCCGATAAAACCGAATATCTCCCCTTCCTTCACATTAAAACTAACATCCTCAATTCCCCTGGCCTTGCCGTACATTTTCGTCAGATTCTTAATCTCAATCACGTTCATGCCAGACCCTCCCAGATACTTTTTCTTTTTATGTTTTCTATATGCTACACGCGCAGCGGACCATTGATTTTTGAATATGGTTAACCAGCCTTATTTCCCGATTAGAGCGCTTAATTTCCCCGTTGGAACTTAATTCCTAACCCTTGTTGGCGCAGGCCCCTAATATTGTTAATTCAATAACACTACAAACTGTTTTAAAACCAGTTCGGTTCGATTTAATACCAGTTGAGCCCGTTTTTGATATCGACAGGGTTCGATTTTCAACTTTCTAACGGTTGGAGCACTTTTTTACCGGTTAGACCATTTTTTATCTCCGGTTGGATTATCTTTATTTCCGGGTAAATCATTTTTATCTACGGTTATATCTGTGTCATCTTGTTAATGACTCTTATAAAAAGACTTCTTCAGCATATCGATGTACACTTCGGCTTCTTTAAATGCTTCGTCAAAATCAAGACTATCTTTGTTCAGTTTTTTTGCTTTTTCTAGTTCCTGGTTGCTGAAGCCTTCGAGAGTCCACATGATGATATTGATGGTTCTTTGAATATCCGTGCCTTCACGGAACTTTGTTAAGTCGATATTCTCGAATAGTCTGCCGTAGCTGGTGTGCATCAGTTCTGTCTTGGAGTCGTTCAATGCCTCTTTTACTTCTTCTGAAGCTTCCATTGAGGCTGACATCATAAAGTTGAATATCTCGGGATGTCTGGCCATCAACCGGTTTTTTAGAATCATCAGGTTCTTTAGCCTCTCAAAAATATCACGTCCTGTGAAATCCAGTTCATTGAAGAACTCTTTCATTAATACATCAACAAAGTGGTTATAGAGAAACAAATAGAGTTCTTTTTTATTAGCGAAGTAGTGGAATAGCAGCCCTTTTGAGATCCCTGCTAATTTTACGATTTCATTTGTGGATGCATTTTCGTATCCTTTCAGGGCAAACTCCTTTAGAGAAGCGTTCAGGATTCGTTCTTGCTTTTCAGGATTTAAACTTACAAACTTCGAAGACATAACGACCTCCTTAAAACTAAATTGACCACCTTGGTCAATTACATCTTACTCCTCGTTGACCACTTCGGTCAATAACAATCATAGTACATTTTTCGACAGAAAAAAGGCTGCCAATCTAGGCAGCCTTCCATCTTATTCTTTTTTTTGAATCACGGCTCTTACAGGACTGCCATCCGCCTGTTCCAGAGGCAGCGGCAGTGCAGCGAGCTCATATTCTCCTGGTTCAATTTTATCAAGCACTAGTCCTTCAAGAATATGAATTCCCTGGTCGTTCAATTCATGATGAGCGCTCAGCTCTTTACTATCTAAAGGATCGACCGATGGCAAATCCAGTCCAAGCAGTTGTACTCCATGCTCGGCTAGATAAGCAGCCAATTCAGGTTCGATATGCGGAATTGATTCCGGGAACACAGTTTTATCCTGCCAGGCATCGGTTCTGATCAACAGACGCTTCACTCCCTTTAAATCCACACCTTGCAGCTCTTTAAGGCCAATACTTTCAGGCTTCTCTACATATATCACAAGAGCAGGTCCAATATAAAGGTTGAAGTCCAGCTCGATCACTTTTTTTCCATCGTTTTCGAAATGAAAAGGCGCGTCGATATGTGTGCCGGTATGCGTGCTCATCGTTACCTGTCCGACGTTCACGGAGCCGCTTTCTTCCATTCCCCAGCTCACTTCATAATGGAATGGCGTGTCGCCTGGCCAAACAGGAATTTTATCATGTAAAACCTGCGAAATATCAATCCAATTTCCCATACTGTTTCCTACTTTCTTTTTATAGCTTCGTCCTCAGGCTCCATAGCTCAGGGAAAAATCGGTGGTCTACAACCTTTTTCAAATAGGACACACCGGCAGAACCGCCTGTTCCAGTCTTGTGGCCGATAATTCGTTCAACCGTACTCATGTGGTTGTAGCGCCAAAGCTGTTGCTGGCTGCCGATATCGACAAGCTTTTCCGCAAGCTCATACAGGTCCCAGTATTGGTCGACGTTGCGGTACACCGTCAGCCACGCTTCCTCGACACTGGCATTTGGTTCGTACGGTTCCGACCAATCACGGTTTAGCGCGGCATCATCGATTGGAAGCCCACGCATCGCCATTGCACTGATCGCCGCATCATAAATCGACCGCTCATGAAGTGCATTCTCCATTTGTTTATACAGTTCAGCATCATGTTTGTAAACAGACAGAACATGTGAGCTCTTTTGACCAAGAGCGAATTCGATCAAGCGATTTTGATAGGATTGAAAACCGGATGAATGCCCAAGCTTGTCGCGGAACTCCATATATTCTGCCGGAGTCAGCGTCGATAGCACACTCCATGACTGGATCAGCTGCTGCTGGATTCTCGACACCCTTGATAGCATCTTGAAAGATGGCTCCAGATCATTTTTCCGGATACAGTCAATCGCCCCGCTTACTTCATGTAAAATCAGCTTCATCCATAGCTCGCTAGCCTGGTGGATAATGATGAACAGCATTTCATCATGATGATCAGACAGACGCTGCTGACTGGATAAAATTTTATCTAATTGCAAGTAGCTTCCATAAGAAAGCTCTTTTGAAAAATCGGTATGAATTTTATGTGAAGTTTTTTGTTCTTCCTTCATTGCCAGACTCCTCCTCTACGCCACTACCTCGCGCTCATTGCTGAATTTTTCGTATAATTTATGATCCATGATCTCTTTCAAAATCTGGACAGCATTCCAGACATCAGTGTAAGAAGTGTAAAGAGCCACAGGTGCCAGGCGGACGATATTTGGCGCCCGAAAGTCAGGTATTATTCCTTTTTCCTTCAGCGCTTTGCAAATTCTCGCAGCCTCTTTATGCTCGAGACTGACATGGCCACCTCGTCGGAAGTCTTCTGCAGGACTGCCGACTTTAAACCCGGCATCCCCAAGCTCTTGCTCGATCAGGTCCATTAAATAGTGATTGATCTTTAATGATTTTTCGCGGATATTCTCGATTCCCGCTTCCGCGAACATTTCTAATGAGCCAAGTAAAGGAGCGAGGCTCAACACATGTGGAGTTCCAATCTGGTAAGCACCAGCATTCTCAGCAGGTGTAAGGACATGCTCCATATCGAACTGTTTGTCTTTTCGTGAGCCAAACCAGCCTGCAAGACCTGGCTTCGCACCAAAATGTTTCGAGTTCACGTAGAGACCCGCTACTGCTCCAGGTCCGCCATTCAAATGCTTATAATTGCACCAGTAGGCAAAATCGACTCCCCAATCCGAGAAGGAATGCGGAATTGCGCCAATTGAATGGCAGCCATCGAAACCAATCAGGATTCCACGGTCGTGTGCAGCTCTTGTCAGGCGCTCCATATCAAGGATTTGCCCGCTGCGGTACAAAACGGTCGGCAGCACGACAAGCGCAATTTCATCCGTCATCGCCTCAATAATATCGTCCTCATCAAGGAACCTTCCATCTCTGCTCTTCACTCTGATCAGATGGCTATCTGGGTCATAGCCATGGATCCTGAGCTGGCTTTGCAGCGCATAGATATCAGACGGAAAATTCAATTCATCTGCAAGGATTTTTGTCCTCTTCCCTTCTGGCTTATAAAAAGTAGCCACCAACTGATGCAGGTTGACTGTTGTGGATCCGCTTACAATAACCTCCTCAGGGGAAGCACCAACGAGCGGAGCTGTCAATTCTCCTAGTTTTTCAGATAAATAGAACCACGGATGGTTACCATCCATCCAGCCATCGATGCCACGCTCACGCCAGTCAGCCAACGATTCAAGCAATGTTTGTTCGGCCCTCTTTGAAAGCAGACCTAACGAATTGCCGTCAAGATAGATCGAATCAGGTTTCAGGTAAAATTCATCCCGGTAACCGGCTAGGATATCTTCCCTGTCAAGCTGTGCAGCAAAATTCGCACCAGCTTCATAAGAATAAGGTTTCATCATCTTCTCTCCCATTCCATTTGCAACTAGAGAAATCGTATCAAAGAAACGAAGCAAGCGTCAACAAAAGGTCTGATAATTCTAAGAAATGCGGAAACGCCTTGGTCAGCCCCGACAAACGCTTCTCGCAAGATACTCAAGGAAGTACTCTCATTGATGAAAACTGGCTAGGCGCTGTAGCTGGCCATTACTCGAAGTGAAATTTCACTGTTTATCTATAAAGAAAACAGCCTCCAGAAAGGAGACTGTTTGCCAAACTTAAGCAAATCGATAATAGATCAACAAAAAGGTCGATAGCACGAAAATGAAGTTCAAGAAAATGAAGATGAATTGGTCTGCTTTTGTTTTATGCAATTTAATCGGCGGATTATAGAAGGATACGCCCTCGATGATGAAGATGATCAGGACAATATGGATCATGAAGTGGCCGATGATTTCTTTATATCCGAATAACATCGTCGTTAAAATAAAGATGGTTGTGACGACAAAGCCAAGCACTCGATTCAGGATTCCGACTACAAGCAAATAGCCGACAACGAATTCTACAAAGGCGGCCATGACGATGAAGGCTGCCGGTTCAAATCCGAAAGTAGGCACCTGGTGGTTTGCGACGATATCAAACGCCATCGTTGGATATACCCATTTTTCTACAGCGACCCAGCACAATGAAAGTCCTGTCCCCAAATATAGAAACGGGAAGCCAACGTTTTCAAGCTTTGTGTTGCCAACAAGCAGCACGCCGATGATAGCTACATAAAAACCGTAATCAAGCATATAGAAAATACCATGCTTTACAGTCACCATGATGAATAGTATCAGTAAAACGGCTGCCCCTAATTTAGTTGCGATATGATGGGGAACGAGGAGCAGCCCAATTGTAACCCACGCCAAAATCGTCATCAAGGTGCTGTCCACCTGGAACTCTGGTGCAAACAAAGTACCGTTTGTGACCTGGATGATCAATGCTGCCGCTGTTCCATATTTCAATAGATACCTTGAATATTTCCTGAAGCCGGAAAGGAAATCATCCCATTTTTTGATTAACGGGCATTGGGCCATTTTGGGGATAATTAACGTCAATGACGCAAGGACTAGAGCCGCCAGCAATGCCAGCCCCATAAATAATGGCGATAAAATGTTTTCGATTGTTTCTTTCTTTGGCGCCACCTGGGTGAACCATTTGACATGAGCATTTGTATAAAAAGGTGTCAGGATAAGTCCAAAGCCAATTATAATCTGTAACAGTTTTTTCATTATAAAACCTCCTGGCAATATAAACACTATCGACATAGTAATAATACAGTGGAATCATGAGATTTTTTCAGAGTAGTTATGAACAATTTGTGAATTTATTCACAAATTGTTATCTCAAGTAGTTTCCCATCCCAAGTTTGCCCTGTCGCCAAGCTAGTATGCTTTTTAAATCAACAATTAAAGGGTATATTGGTGATAAGGATTAAAGGAAGGTGAAAAAATTTGGGACGCCTGTTTTCACTCTTAATTTTAGGAGCCCTGCTTTATTTTGCTTGGCCATTTTTAACGAATGAAAAAGATATAAAAAATATTAATAATGAAATAGATAAGTTAAGAGACACCCCTGAGTTCAGCGATGTGTTAGAAACGGTTAATAAAGGGATTAACCAGTTGATCTGGCAGCTGAATGAGAAAAAGGAAGAACTGACAATGGATAAGCAGAGTGATATTCCAAAAGTAGCTAAACCAGAATTGGAAACACCTGCGGAAAATACATTTACGATCCATAATATTGGCATTGGCGATGCAAAAGAAGAAGTAGAAAGTCAACTTGGGACTGCGAAACGTGTTTCCGTGAACGAATACGGAACAGAGTGGCATGCCTATCACGAGAATTTCCAAAACTTCATCATGGTTTCCTACAGCAAAGATGGGGTTGTGAATGCTTTGTACACAAATCAGGATTTGATTGCTGCCAAAAATGGCATCAAGTATGGCTCTCCAAAAGAGACAGTCCGTCAGACGCTTGGAGAACCACTCACCGAGATAAGGAAAGGGCTTGTCTATTATCAGTTCCAAAAGGATCAGGACTATGACGTATACAATTTGGATGACAGCTATGTAACGGTTTTTTATGATAAACACAAAAATAATACGGTGACAGCAATCCAGATGATCAGTGAAAAACTGGAGCAAAGCAAAGCGAGCTTTTATACGGAAGCGAGTGAGGATTTGAAGGAAGGTTTCGAATATCAGCTGTTTGATTTGACCAATGCATCGAGATTGATGCATGGTCTTGGCATTCTTACCTGGGATGACGAGGTGAGGATCACTGCCAGAAAGCACAGTGCCGATATGGCGGAAAACTCGTTTTTCAGCCACACGAATCCTGAAGGACAGTCGCCTTTTGACAGGATGGCCGAGGATGATATTGCGTTTTCCGTCGCTGGGGAGAATCTGGCGTATGGACAATTCAGCAGCATTTTCGCCCACGAAGGATTAATGAATTCGCTCGGGCACCGTGAAAATATCCTTAAGCCAGATTTTAAGTTACTCGGCGTCGGCGTTGCGTTCGGTCCGAAGCATGAGCCTTATTTTACTGAGAATTTTTATACGAAAAGGAAGTTTTAAACCGAGTCCAATTTAATTGGCTCGGTTTCTTTTTTTAATGGAGGAGCTGGAAAAAAACGCAGAAAATCTCCAGTACGCTATAAAGATGACGTTTTCGCTATGATACTCAGAAAATCGCTATAAAAAATGCGAATCGTTATTAAATTATAATTTTTGCTCTGGATTTTCACTATTATATACAATCGATTCCTATTAACAGGCATGTTCAAGACCAGTTTGCATTACTAATCTCAAGAAAAACACTAAGTTTCTTGCCTTGAAAAATTTTATTGCGATTTTCACAACTATATTGGCGATTTTTAATTTTTATTGGCGATTTCCGCTAGTTTATTGGCGAAAATACGATTTTATTGGCGAACTGGAAATTCCGAGCGTTTTTTTCCAGTTCGCGAAATAACAATCACTTATTAACGAGGTCGGTCAAGTCCCCTAACGAACAAAAACCGCTCAATCGACTCTCGATTAAGCGGTTTTACACTATGTTTACTTCACACGCGGGAATCCGAAGCCTGATGCATAGTCATCACCAGATGCTGCTCCTGATCCGCCAAGGATGTCGTTCGCTTTTGCACGGTTCTGAAGTTCTGCACGAAGTTGTGTGTGGCTCATGCTTGGATTTGCCGCCCAGATTTTCGCTGCCAATCCGGACACGTGCGGAGTTGCCATCGATGTTCCGCTGATTGTGTTATACGAGCCGTCATACCAGGTTGATTCGATTGCTCTTCCTGGTGCTGATAATTCTACATCTCGTTCCTGGATGACATAGTCACCATCTGTCAGCGGGTTTCCGCGGGAAGAGAAGTCAGCGACACGGTATGTACCGTTTTCCTGGACATCCTCAAGAGCTGCGACGGCTACTGCATTAGTCAATGCGCCTGGGTATCCAATTGTATCTGCATTAGGGCCGCTGTTTCCAGCTGCTGCAACAACAAGGACTCCTTTTCCGTATGCATAGTCTACAGCATCAGCAATCAGTGTGCTCTTGCTGCTTGAACCAAGTGACATTGAAATGACGACATTCGAGCCTGTGCGAACTGCTTCGTCTGCAGCATGCTGGATTGCACCTGCGATGTCATCAGAATAGCCTGATCCCTGATCATTCAAAACCTTATATGCCCACAGTTCCGCTTCAGGAGCTACTCCATAAATTCCATTTCCAGATCCTCCGTGTGCCAATACGGTGCCGGCAACGTGGGTACCGTGACCATTCTTATCTGTACAAGAACCCTCTACTAATGGTGTGCGGCGATTAGTAAAGTCCTTACATTGTTCATCGCTGCCCGCTAAATCATTATGAGCAACATTTACTCCTGTATCAAGGACCGCTACCTTAACACCGTTACCACCAGAAGTTGCTTGTAGATTGCTATCATTATAGATTGCTTCCATTCCCCATGGTGTGCGGTCAGATGGCGCAGCTTGGGCGTCTGAGCCCGGTTTTGCTTCTAGCTTCACTTGAGAGACTGTTTCCACATTTAGGTTCTTATTATGAAGTAGTGCCTGATATTGCTTTGCATTAACCGTTGTTGTAAATCCATTTGTTCCAAAATCCCATCTTGCACCGTATTGATCCTTAGCCTTCGCTTTTTCAGCTGTCGGACCCTGGATTAATACCCGGTAAGAATCCTGTGCCTCAGGCGCCTGGCCAAATGCACCAGCCGTAAACATAGATAACCCCATTGTCATGCTTAATAGTGCGGCTCCTAGTACTTTCTTCTTTTTCATTCAACCACTCCTCTGCATTTTTTGGTGTTGCCGGTTTTACAGACTCTATTATATTTAAAATATTCTGATAATATCAATGTGCTAAACTATTCATTTTTGAGTCTTTAGAATCAGGTAAATCAGCACGTTTACGCAAAAGTCACATGCCTAAAGTTCTATTTTAAAATTTTCCCAATATCCAAAGAACTAAAAAGAGTGACCGTTTTTTTACAGGCCACTCTTTTAAATGGAAAATAATAGTATTATTAGCACTTTTGTTTTTCAGATTAAATAAACAACAGCAAACTTACGGCCATAACTGCCATCCCGGCGACCAAACCATAAATGGCTAGATGCGATTCATCATACTTTTTAGCTGCAGGAAGCAGTTCATCGAGGGAAATGAAGACCATGATACCTGCTACTGCGGCGAAAATGACTCCGAACATAATATCATTCAGGAATGGCATTAGGAATAAGTAGGCTGCCAGTGCGCCAATGGGTTCGGATAATCCTGACAAGAATGATAGTTTGAAAGCTTTCTTCTTATCGCCTGTGGCAAAATAAACCGGTACAGAAACTGCAATCCCCTCTGGAATGTTGTGGATTGCGATCGCAATGGCAATTGCCACACCCAAAGCAGGATCCTGTATTGCGGAAGTGAAGGTAGCGATTCCTTCCGGGAAGTTGTGAATCCCGATTGCCAGAGCTGTGAAGGTGCCCATTTTCAACAAGGCTGCATCGTGGGAAGCATTAGTCGGCGCGTTCATATCCTCGACTTTTTTCAGTTCATGAGGATTTCCCTGCTTTGGTATGAACTTGTCAATCAAGGCAATCAGCAGGATTCCTGCGAAGAAACCACCTACAGTTGCCCAGTTGCCTAATTGCACGCCCATCGCAGAAACGAGGGAATCCTTTGCTTTGACGAAGATCTCAATCATCGACACGTAAATCATCACGCCAGCAGAAAAGCCAAGTGCGATCGAAAGAAATTTTGTATTGGTCCTCGATGTGAAAAAGGCAAGAATACTGCCGATTCCGGTGGCAAGACCTGCAAATAAAGTCAAACCAAATGCAAATAAAATCTCATCTGTCATTTTTATTCTCCTTTAAAAATCAATATTTGACCTGACCCATCGTAATGTATGAAAGAAAACAATAATTCTTAGTTTATGCCACAAAACGAAAATGTTACACTTGCTGAACTTTCAAGTATTATATCGCGAAAATAATGGGCATATTCCACAATGTTTCCTTTGGTAAACTTTTTGAGTGCAGGATTCCTATTACAAAACAATATATGCATGTGGATTAAAAAGTTTCCCTTGGTAAACATTTTAACGCAAAGGAAACTTGGCCTGCAACTAAATAATTCGAAAACTTTTATAAATTTGATTCCTTTACAACCAAAAACCCCTGCAAAAGCTGCAGGGGTTGGCCTAATTAACTATAAATAACTTTTAATTTCATATTCTGCTTTTTTCTCTTCCAGCCAGCCAGCGTATTCCGACTGGATTTTTTGGTCAAATAACAATTCTTTTATTTCTTCTTTATGGTCGTCGTACACTGCTGATTTTGCAGCTTTTTTATCGATGACCTTGATGATATGGTAACCAAATTCTGTTTTTACAGGCTCGCTGATTGCATTTACTTCCATTCCGAATGCAGCACTCTCAAACTCCTCAGCCATCTCTCCTTTTCCAAAATACCCAAGATCGCCGCCGTTATCAGCATTGCTTGTATCTGTTGAATATTCTTTTGCCAGTTCAGCAAAGTCTTTTCCATTATCAAGCTCTTCCCTGACCTTCTTGGCCGTTGCCTCATCTTCGACTAAAATATGGCTCGCATTCACCTGTTGCTTTTGGTCAAAAGTATCTTTATTTTCCTCGAAGTATGTCTTCATTTCCTCTTCAGTCACATCGATAGAAGATCCGATCATTTTTTCCGCGAGCAGATAAATTTCGATGTCCTCCCTGATTCTGTCCATTGAAACCTGGTTTTGTTCAAGTGCCGAAGCAAATGCTTCTTCACCGCCATAGGATTCCTGGAGCTTCGTCAGTTCTTCATCTATCTCATTCCCGGTCACTTTTACCTTTTCCTTCGAAGCTTCCATTTCAATCACTTTATTTGTGATCAGTGAATCCAATATATCCGCGCCATACATTTCGGTCAATTTCGTATTCAGTTCGTCCTTTGTGATTTTCTCCCCATTAATGATCGCTGCCGTTTCTGTTTCTGAAAAAGCTGTCGCAAAGATCAAGAGGAGTCCTAAGAAAATCACTGCAAATATCATTAAGAGTTTATTATTTTTCATAAAAGCAATCATCATATTCCTCCATTATTCAGCGTTAGCAGCAGACAGGGCAACCTGTAAGGTTTGCTGCTTGCCATCGCGGTATATTTTCAATTCGACATTGTCACCATTTTGAAGTTTAGTATACATGTATCTTCTTAAATCACTTGCATTCTCTACTTTTTCACCATTGATACCAACGATGATATCCTGTTCGTGTAGGCCAGCTTTTGCAGCGGCAGAATTAGGGTCTACATAGGTAACCATCGTACCTGAATTCACACTGTCCGGCAGGTTGTCGAGATACATATCTGGAATTTGCGCCAGATCAGCAAGGCTTACACCTAAATATGGGCGTTCCACTTTCCCTTTTTCGATCAGCTGGTTGACGATTGGCATAGCTTCATTGCTTGGAATCGCAAAACCGAGGCCTTCCACGCCATTTTGCGATATTTTCAAGCTGTTGATGCCAATCACTTTACCATCCGTATTGATCAGCGCACCGCCGCTGTTGCCTGGATTGATTGCCGCGTCCGTTTGGATGACGTTCATTTCCCATTCCCCCGCAGAGGTTGGAACTGAGATAGAACGATCAACTGCACTTACGATTCCTTGGGTGACAGTGCGTGATAAGTCCAGGCCAAGCGGGTTGCCGATGGCCAGCACCTGGTCGCCAGCTCTTAATATAGATGAATCACCAAATTCAATGACATCTGCTGCATGAACTGCATCGATTTTTACAACCGCTAAATCTGTCAATGCGTCTGCTCCTACAACTTCCGCATCAACCTTCTCTCCATTGTACAAGGAGACCTCAACCTTTGAAGCACCCTCAATGACATGGTTGTTCGTTACAATGAAAGCGTCTTGGCCTTCTTTCTTAAAAATAACACCAGAACCAGATCCGCTTTCAACATTTCCCTGGCTTCGGGAAAAAGGATTGCTTTGCTGCTGGATATTGGTGATGCCGACTATTGATTTAGATGAGGTTTCAATGATATCGGCGATCGAGCCAGTACTCTTTGTCGAAGTCGGTGTCGTCACAAAATTTGAATTGCTTTCTGTAGCTGATTCCGTTTGTGGCTGTACTTGATTCCCAATCCCTGTGTCCGTATAATTCACTGCCGCAAGCGTGATTGCCGAACCGACTACCCCCGCCATCACAGTTGACATGATGCTTTTAAGTTTATTAGATTTTTTGACCGGTTCCACTTCCTGGTACCGGGAACGCTGTTCAAATTCATTCACGTTGTTTTCCTCCTCGCTTCTAACTTGTCTTCATCTTAACCAGAAATTATGAACAAATTATTAACAAACTGCGGCGAGGTTTTTAAAATATCGGGAAGATTTTTGCGATATGAATATTACACTACATAGGACCAGACCCTTCGAAAAAATCATTACTTCCATAAAAATAAAAAGCTGCAGACAATTTTGCCTGCAGCTTCATAAAAAACTTTTACATTTCGATATCCTTCATCAAGTTGGCCATTTCAATCGCGGACATTGCAGCGTCCCAGCCTTTGTTGCCAGCTTTAGTGCCAGCACGTTCGATTGCCTGTTCAATTGTATCTGTAGTCAGTACTCCGAAGATTACAGGGACTCCTGAATTCATCGCAGCGGCTGATACTCCCTTTGCTGTTTCATTGGAAACATAATCAAAGTGTGGGGTGGAGCCGCGGATGACTGTACCTAATGTGATGACTGCGTCATACTTATTGCTTTTAGCCATTTTTTGCGCGACAAGTGGAATCTCAAACGCACCCGGAACCCAGGCTACATCCACGTTGGTTTCCTCGACACCGTGTCTTTTCAACGCGTCCTGCGCGCCACCCAAAAGCTTGCTTGTGATAAATTCATTAAAACGCCCAACAACGATTCCCACTTTAAGACCCGTTCCTACTAAATTACCTTCGAATGTTCTGTTCATATTTATTCCTCCAGTTTAGATGGTTTAAATTTGTTCATCGATTCTTTACGATTTAAAAATTAAGTAAATGGCCTAATTTGCTATGTTTTGTTTTTAAATAATTTTCGTTTTCTTCCCTTGTTGGCATCTGGATTGGTACCCGGTCAACCACTTCAAGGTCATATCCTTTAAGCCCTTTGATTTTCCTTGGATTGTTGGTCAGCAATTTAATTTGCTTGATGCCTAGGTCTTTCAAAATCTGAGCTCCAATTCCGTATTCACGCAGGTCGGCACCGAAGCCTAGTTTTTCATTTGCTTCTACAGTGTCATACCCCTCTTCCTGGAGCTTATACGCACGCAGCTTGTTCATCAGGCCGATGCCTCTGCCTTCCTGGCGCATGTACAGAAGGACACCTCGCCCTTCCTTGTTAATCTGGTTTAATGCTGCATGGAGCTGCGGACCGCAATCACAGCGGAAAGAGCCGAACACATCACCAGTCAGGCATTCAGAGTGGACCCTTACAAGAACCGGTTCATCAGGGTCAATTTCCCCCTTTACAAGTGCTATATGTTCTTTGTCATCTACTACATTTGAATAACCGATTGCCTTGAAAATACCGAATTCTGTAGGAAGATTGATTTCAACCTCTCTGTTGATCAACTGATCCTTCCGGTTGCGGTATTCAATAAGATCTTTTATCGTAATCATTTTCAAATCGAACTGGTCGGCAATCTTGCGGAGCTCTGGGACTCGAGCCATTGTCCCATCTTCATTCATGATTTCGCAGATGACCCCGGCAGGCTTGGCACCGCTTAATTTAGCCAGATCCACAGCCGCCTCTGTATGACCGGCTCTCCTTAGTACTCCGCCCTTCTTGGCAACAAGCGGAAAAATATGTCCAGGCCTTTTAAAATCAGCAGCCTTTGACTCTGGATCCAGCATGCTTAATACAGTTGCCGAGCGCTCGAAAGCGGAAATCCCGGTTGTTGAATACTTATGGTCAATGCTGACGGTAAAAGCCGTGCCGTGTGGATCCGTATTCCGGGATACCATCGGAATTAAATCAAGCTTCTGGGCTAAATCCTGTTCAATTGGTACACAGATCAATCCCCGGCCGTGCGTTGCCATGAAATTGATAACATCCGGTGTTGCCTTGTCCGCCAGCGCGACAAAATCACCTTCATTCTCACGGTCTTCATCGTCACAAACGATGACTACATTTCCCTGCATGAGTTCATATATAGCCTCTTCAATCGGATCAAACATTTTCATCACCCTCACATAAACCCATTATCCTCTAAGAATTGGGCTGTAATATTGTTTCCTCGTTTTGGGGCTGTCGGAAACTGGTTACTCAAAAAGTGCCCTACATACTTGCCGATCATGTCACATTCGATGTTGACGATATCGCCTGTCCCCTTGAACCCTAATACCGTATCGGAAAGGGTAAGCGGAATTAGCGATAGAGTTAGACTTTCTTCTGAGATCCCAAATACAGTCAGGCTCGTCCCGTCAACAGCGACAGAGCCTTTCATGATGACATATTTCAGCAATTCAGGGTCAGCTTGAATTTCATAGTAAATCGCATTCTCAATTTGCTTTTTCCCTATAATGGTTCCGACTCCATCCACATGGCCGGCAACAAAGTGGCCGCCAAACCGTCCGCCCGCTGCCATCGCTCTTTCCAAATTCACCTTCGAGCCTCTTTTGACAGTTTTCAAACTGGATGCTTTGACCGTTTCCGGCATAACGTCAACCGTAAATCGATTTTCTGTAAATGAGGTGACGGTCAAGCATACCCCGTTTACAGCAATACTGTCTCCCAGATGGACATCTGTCAGGACTTTTTTTGCGTCAATTGTCAGGACAAATGACTCGCCACTATGCTGAATATTCGCGACCGTCCCAATTTCTTCAATAATACCTGTAAACATACAAACCTCCTTTTAGACCGGCTCAGAGATGATCCGAATATCCCGGCCAATTTGTTTTACATCAATAATTTCCAAAGAAACTGTATCCTCAAGCTGGGCAATGCCTTCGCCTCCATATGCAGCCGGAGCATTTTTCCCGCCGAGCAGCTTTGGAGCGATATACGTAATCACCTGCTGGAAGGCTTTTTCTTTTAAAAAGCTGCCATGCACCTCGGCTCCGCCTTCTACGTAGACAGAAGTAATACCCCGTTCACCCAGTTTCTTCAGCATGTCTTTGATCCCGACTTTGTCAGTCTCCAGCTTGATTATTTCTATACCCAGCTCTGTAAATTGTTCTTCACTTTCAGGCTTTGCGTTTGCACCTGTCACAATAATTGTCTCAGCAGCCTGGTCATTGACAATTCCCGATTCCAAAGGTGTCCTGAGGTTAGAATCCAGAATCACCCGTATTGGGTTTTTTCCGCCAGTTTCCAGTCTTGTCGTCAGACTTGGATTGTCTCTAATGACAGTATTAACACCAACCAAAATGGCATCATGTACATGGCGAAATTGATGGACATCCTTTCTTGCTTCTGCCCCGGTTATCCATTTACTTTCCCCGGTAACAGTTGCGATTTTGCCGTCAAGGCTGGTCGCAGACTTCAAGGTCACATATGGGAGCCCCGTGCTTATGTAATGGAAAAATACTTTATTAAGAGCAGAGGCTTCTTCCTCCATTAATCCAACTTGGACATCTATGCCTGCCTCCAGCATCTTTTTCACCCCTGCTCCGCCAACAAGCGGATTCGGATCGACCGAAGCGACAAATACTCTCTTGATGCCTGACTCTATAACCAAATTCGAACATGGCGGCGTTTTTCCGAAATGGCTGCATGGCTCGAGGGTCACATACAGTATGGCGCCTTCGGCCTTTTCACCTGCCATTCGAATCGCGTGGACCTCAGCATGCGGCTCACCCGCCTTCAAATGGGCACCCATGCCAATGATCTGACCGTCTTTTACAAGAACAGCGCCAACCTGCGGATTAGGTGAGGTTTGACCTTCAGTCGCACTGGCCAGATTGATGGCTAGTGCCATATAGTCCCGGTCGTTCATCCTGCTTCCTCCTTCCTTAAAATAGTAGTTTCCCTTCGGGTTTTTACGAAAAAATAAAAAGACCCCGAAACAAGATTGCTTCGGGGTCCTAAAAAAGGCAATGGCTAATTAGAGGGTTAAAAAAGGGCATACTTATCCCATTCTTTTAATCCTCGTTTTTTTCCTTCTCCCATCCAGACTTTAACTGTCGGCCCTGGAGTTTCACCAGATCCACCGTTTAACAAATGTTAACCGGGTCACGGACTAAGAAGCATGGCTTCATCACCGCCGGTTGGGAATTTCACCCGACCCCGAAGGAATGTATTAAGTTAGTGTCATTATACAGAACATTAAGTTAAATGAAAAACAAAACAACCTTTTATTTTTTCATCAACTTCTCAATCGTTGTCAAAAGCTCATCAATTACTTCATTGTCGCCATCATGAATTCGTTCGACGATGCATGATTTCATATGCCCTTCAAGGAGGAGTTTTGCCACGCTGTTCAAAGCTGCCTGTGTTGCGGAAATTTGTGTGATGACATCATCACAATACGTATCTCTTTCAATCAGGCCTTTGATCCCGCGAATTTGTCCTTCTATCCGATTCAATCTCGTCACGAGATTCTTTTTCGTTTTTTCAGAATGATGGCTCTTTCGTTCTGATGAGCAGCAGTTGTCACCACAATCAGACGGGTTCACTTCGGGCTCTAAAATGTCCATCTAAAAACCCCCTTTTAGCTTTTATACTTATTTTATCATACCCCCTAATAGTACCTATCATAAAACCTATTTTTTCTTAATAAAAACAAAATACACCCTACGAATCAGGGTGTAGTACATTACATGCTAAATTTGACTATTCTCACTCCTAGTTTGCCCGATCAACAGAAGCTCTCTTGAAATCCCTGCCGCAAACATGCTGCCAGCGAGCACCGCCAATGTTCCGTACAGAGGGTCAGTCACCTTCGAAAAAATCAGTTGTGCATAGAAGTAAAATCCTGCTCCGATGGCTAGAATGAGTAAAGTATTCCAAAAGTATCGGTACATTTTTTTCCCTCCTGAACCTTATATTTATTTAAACATTATCATAGACTCTACTAGTTGGTTATTGGGAAAATCCCTGTCGAATACAGTTGAGAAATGAAAGGAATGAACAAAAAAATTGAAACAAAAAACTACAATAATCACCGTATTCTTATTTGTTATCATCTTAGCCATCATTCCGTTTTTTCATACAGAGGAACCACCAGCCAAGGCAGTTGAGCCTAGTGGTGACCTGTCAGCAGAAATCAGTAAACTGTTAGAAATTGAGCCAGTCCTTGATGGTGCTTTGGCTGGGATCAGCATCAGATCTGCGGAAGATGGAAAACTGTTATACGAGCATATCGGGGACACTCGCTTGCAGCCAGCCTCTGTGCTGAAATTGTTCACCGCCGCGACGGCGCTGTCCGTATTAGGGGATGAATATCGCTTTACAACTGAAGTGTTGGCAGATGGAAAAATTGACGGCGGAACGCTAGCCGGTGACATTTATCTAAAAGGAATGGGAGATCCGACCCTGCTCCCCACAAACTTTGATGAAATGGCAAAAAAATTAAAGAGTATGGGAATCAAAAAGGTTGCCGGAGATTTAGTGGCTGATGACAGTTGGTACGATGATGTCCGTTATTCAGAAGATTTAACCTGGAATGATGAGCATCAATATTACGGTTCCCAGGTTTCCGCCCTTACCGCTTCGCCGAACCAGGATTTTGATGCTGGTACTGTCATTATCAATATTTTACCAGGCAAGAAAGGAAGAGCAGCAAACATTTCAATCGAGCCTGATACCAATTATGTAAATGTCATAAATGAAACAAGAACAGTAGATTCCAAGGGACAACATGACATAACAATTGAACGTGTGCATGGGACGAACAACATATTGGTGAGTGGAACAATCCCGGCGAATGCTAATAAAACAAGGGAATGGGTTGCCGTTTGGGAGCCTACCCTGTATGCAGGAAGCCTTTTAAAAAAATCACTAGAAGTACATGGGATAAAAGTAGTTGGGAAAATTAAAATAGGACATGCCACCGACACAATGACCAGACTAATTTCTCATAAATCGATGCCGCTTTCTGAACTGGTGATACCGTTCATGAAATTAAGCAATAACGGGCATGCGGAAGTGCTGGTAAAGGAAATGGGAAAGGTCGTCCATGGGAAAGGAAGCTGGGATAGTGGTCTTGAGGTTATGGATGCAGAGCTTTCCGGAATCGGGGTTGATACCAGCCGGCTTGTATTGCGTGACGGATCTGGAATCTCTCACGCAAATCTCATTCCAGCAAATGAAATGACAAAACTGCTATATCTTGTGCAGAGCGAGAAGTGGTTCCCTGCTTTCCAGCGTTCACTTCCCGTTGCAGGTGCCAAAGACAGGATGATAGGCGGGACAATGAGAAATAGGTTGAAAGATGAAGCACTGATGAATAGGATCCAGGCCAAAACAGGCTCGCTCACAGGTGTGAGCACACTTGCTGGATATGTAAAAACAAGGAGTGGCAAGACTCTTATCTTTACCGTTTTACTGAATAACCTCCTGGATGACAGAGATGGCAGGAAAATCGAAGACCAGCTCGTCAAAATCCTCGCAAGGCAGCCATAAATGAGAAAAAGCTGTGCAGTTGAGAAACCTGCACAGCTTTTTTCAATGCTATTTTGCAAATCGGTGGTTTCCTATTGTCACGGTTACTTCTCTTGAGAACACCCACTTGCTCACTGCAGTCTTCGGGTTAAAGAAGAACAATGAACCTTTTCCCTGGCCTCTGTAAGCGAGTGCCTCTTTTACGGCTTTCTTGGACTCTGCATCTGCCGCCTTATTGATTGCACCATTTTTTACAGGAGTGAAAGCATAGTAACCGTTTGACTTCTCATAGACAACTCCCTTTACTGTGTTTGGGAAATCAGGGCTTGCTACTCTATTCAAGACAACAGTTGCTACTGCTACTTTCCCTGCATATGGCTCACCTTTTGCTTCAGCGTGGACCAAACGTGCAAGAAGATCCTGATCCGCTGCAGACACTGATACAGCCGGGATTGTCAACTTTTGTCCTGGATATAGTAGATTACTAGTTCTATTATTCACTGTTTTCAATTCTGATAGTGGCACACCATATTTGCTGGCAATTCCCCAGAATGTGTCACCGCTTTTCACTTGGTATGTTGCCGCTTCTGCAGCTGCTCCCATTGAAAACAAAGATAAGGATGTTACTGCTGTTAGCGCTGCCAATGTCTTTTTCAATTTTCTCATTTTCCATACCTCCCAGTAGAGTTACTCTCTTTCTCTACTAATAAGGCTAGCAGTTGTAACATAGTTATTCATTGTCCAATAAGTGCCATTTAGGAGAAACCTCTTCTATCCGTTGAAACTCCTTAATTCTTCTTAAACCTAGAAGTTTATTCCACTCCCGGCCGCTTTCCTTCTATAACCAGACTTGTAAGTTTACGGTTCGAATTTTACATAGTGTTACATGTTTGTAACTTAGAATTTTAATATTTTTGTTGATATTATTCTCCTTACAGAGTCATCTCGGAAGATTTCCTGGATTTAAGTGACGATTTTAATTTTATTAGCGAAAAATAAATTTATTCGACCACATTTTGCATTATTTTGGCGGATTTTTAATTTATTCGACCACATTTAAAGATAATTCGACCACTTTTCCCAATAATCTGACCAACTTGTTACCGCTACTCGGAATCCGGATTGATAGTAAAGCACGATATTAAAATCTACCATCTAAAATTCGAACGGTACAAAACAAATGTTTATAGAGAGTTTCACTACTTAGATTGATTACTTAATTAAACTAATTATAATTAAGTATTGATTTTAAATTGAAAAGTGTTATCATTTAGCTATAAACCAAATTCATTATAAAGGCGGGTTAATGATGAGCAATAATCAAAAGAAGCATCTTACTACAAGCTGGGGAGCGCCGGTTGGTGACAACCAGAACTCCATGACTGCGGGCCACAGAGGTCCAACTTTAATTCAAGACGTACACCTTTTGGAAAAATTGGCGCACTTTAACCGTGAGCGTGTTCCGGAGCGTGTTGTTCATGCAAAAGGTGCCGGGGCACATGGATATTTTGAAGTGACAAATGATGTGACAAAGTATACGAAGGCGGATTTCCTTTCAGAGGTTGGCAAGAAGACTCCTCTATTCATCCGTTTTTCTACTGTTGCAGGAGAACTAGGATCAGCAGACACTGTCCGTGACCCACGCGGTTTCGCGGTAAAGTTTTATACAGAGGAAGGAAACTATGACATCGTCGGGAATAATACTCCTGTATTCTTTATCCGCGATGCGATCAAGTTCCCTGATTTTATCCATACACAAAAGAGAAACCCACAGACACACTTGAAGGATCCAAATGCAGTTTGGGATTTCTGGTCCCTATCACCAGAAGCATTGCATCAGGTAACCATCTTGATGTCCGATCGCGGCATCCCGGCTACCCTCCGCCATATGCATGGCTTTGGCAGCCATACATTCAAATGGACCAATGCTGAAGGCGACGGCGTCTGGATCAAGTACCACTTCAAGACAGAACAAGGAGTGAAAAACCTTTCAGCAGATGCAGCGGCTAAAATTGCCGGAGAAAATCCTGACTACCATACAGAAGATTTGTTTAATGCGATTGAAGCTGGAGACTTCCCAGCTTGGAAGCTATATGTCCAGATCATGCCTCTTGAGGATGCAAACACATATCGTTTCGATCCATTCGATGTCACAAAGGTATGGTCACAAAAAGACTATCCATTAATCGAAGTTGGCCGCATGGTGTTGGACCGCAACCCTGATAACTACTTTGCGGAAGTAGAGCAGGCTACATTCTCTCCTGGAACGCTTGTACCGGGTGTCGATGTATCTCCTGATAAAATGCTTCAGGGACGTTTGTTCGCGTATGCTGACGCCCATCGCTACCGTGTTGGGGCAAACCATAATCACCTGCCGATCAACAGGCCGAAATCAGAAATGAACTCCTACCAGCGCGACGGCCAGATGCGATTCGACGGCAATGGCGGCAAAACAGTGAACTATGAGCCTAATAGTTTCGGAGGACCAACTGAGGTAAATGAGCACAAGCAGGCAGCCTTCCCTGTCAGCGGCGTAGCAGAAAATGTGGGCTACGATCACCACGACCATTACACACAAGCCGGTGACCTGTACCGCTTGATGAGCGAAGAAGAACGCGAGCGCCTAGTTGCTAACATTGTCGCTGCCATGAAGCCAGTCGAGCGCGATGATATAAAACTTCGTCAGATCGGCCACTTCTACAAAGCCGATCCTGAATACGGAACACGTATTGCTCAAGGATTGGGCCTGCAGGTACCACAGGAAGTTTAATATTACGAGAAACGGATGCCCGATATGGGGCATCCGTTTTTTTCATATATAAGCCGATGAGCGTTAGAAGGGTTCTATCGGACAAACTCACGACGATTTCCTGAAATGTGTCCGTTAGAAGAGCTCTAACAAAAGAAAGCAGACCGGTAATCCAGCCTGCTTCGTCTACTATCTATTAGAATGTATGTGCCAAATCCTTAGCACGCGCAATTCCGTTTTCTTTGATTTCCTGTGCTTTTTCCGGGTTCGCATTGTGGCCTTCAAGGAATAGGCATTCCATTGAAGGTACACCGAAGAAATTCATTATCGTTTCGATGTAGCGATTTCCCATTTCCATGTTCGCTGCCGGTCCTTCTGAGTAATAACCGCCGCGCGCCTGGATGTGAAGGGCCTTTTTGTCTGTCATTAAGCCGACAGGTCCTTCCTGTGTATATCTGAATGTTTTGCCTGCTACTGCTACTGCATCCAGATATGCCTTCATGACTGGAGGGAATGAGAAGTTCCAAAGCGGTGTCACGAAAACAAATTTATCTGCTGCTGTGAACTGGTCAACCAGTTCAGCAAGACGGCCTACTTTTGCCTGTTCGTCTGCGGATAGCGCAGAGAACTCAGTTCCTTTTTGCAGCTTTCCCCAGCCTCCTAATACGTCGGCATCGATGTGCGGAATGTTTTCTTTATATAGATCCAGATGGATGATTTCATCATTCTGGTTCTGCTCTTTGTACGTGTCAATGAACGCTTTTCCTGCTGCCAGACTGAAAGATTGTTCTTCAGTCAGCGGATGTGCTGTGATGTATAAAACTTTAGCCATGATGTTATTCCACCTATTCTGTCTTAATTTTTTAAACTATTTCGAAGAGAGTAAATCTCGAAATTAAAATAGCTTACTTCGAGATATTAAGCCGTTTTTCATCAAAGGTCAAAAGAAATGCTCGTCTGCTTATCTCAATGTTTTCAATGCACGGCTCCATGCCTCGACTTCATCCAGCATTGCATTGACATTATCGAGATGCAGGGCTTGTGGTTTGAATTCTGTACCGTTCTCAAAGTCTGTAAATAGGGATAATGTTGGATGTGTACGGACGTCGGCAATTTTCAATTCACCGCAGATTCCTCTTAAATGCTCAGCTGCCCTTGCTCCACCCGTTGAACCATAACTTACGATTCCAGCAGCTTTGTTATTCCATGCTTCGCGTGCAAAATCAAGTGCGTTTTTCAAGGCTCCTGTAATACTGTGATTGTACTCCTGGACAATAAATACGAAACCATCCAGACTGGCAAGCTTTTCATTCCAGGCAGCAATCCCAGGCTCAGAACCGTCAGTCGTGCCAAGGAAAGGCAATTCAAAATCAGCAATGTCCACAATCTCGTAATTTACATTTCCGCGGCGGTCAGCAATCCCCTTTACCCATTCGCCAACCTGAGGGCTAACACGCCCTTGTCTTGTACTGCCTAAAATAATTCCCATATTCATTTTTTCTGTTGTCATCTTTGTTCCCTCCTTCTTTTTTCTTCCAAAAAGTTTGTTTAATAAACTCATATTTTTCACCTTCAAATCTTTTAATTTTACTTAGCTGTTTCCAGATTGATGCGGTTTCCTGAAGGATCTTCCGTAATGAACATGCCTTTTTCTTCTTCGACAGCTGCCCCGATTTCTTTCAGGCGGTGAACTGTTTCTTTCAAACTCGCTTTATCCGGCAAAACTAGAGAAAAAGATCCAAGTCCTACGCTATTAGCAGGCGGTGTAGGTGCACCTACTCCATTCCAGGTGTTCAGCCCGATATGGTGATGATACTTTCCGGAAGAAATAAAGAGAGCCTGTGGTCCGTAACGGCTTACCACTTCAAAGCCAAGTCCCTTTGTGTAAAACTCTTCTGTTTTTTCTAGTTCTGCGACATGTAAATGGATATGTCCCATCACTGTTCCTGCAGGAAGCCCATTCCAATCTTGCTCCATATCCTCTGCAAGAAGATTTTCTGCATCCAGGGCGTGAGTGGCCATCACCACTTGCTGCTCATTCCATTCCCATTTTGAAGCTGGTCTATCTGTATAGATCTCAATTCCATTTCCATCCGGATCTGCTAAATACAGTGCTTCACTTACTAGATGGTCAGATGCCCCCTGCAATGGATATCCAGACTGCAGGAAGTGCTTCAGTATTTTTGCCAGGTCAATCCTGTCAGGCAGTAACAGTGCGAAATGATACAATCCAGTAGATCTTCCCCTCTTCGGGATCACATCGGATGGCTGCTCAATGCTTAACAGCACCGTTTTTCCATCGGCAGTTAACTTGGCGGATTTATCCGTTTTTTCATATACCTTAAAACCAATTACATCTTCATAAAAGGCAAGGGAACGTTCAAAACTTTGTACTTTTATATTTACCTGACTTACAAAAGTAACCGGCGGTTGATGAAAACTCATATTTACTTCCTCCTTTATGCATTCTTTGATTGAAAAATCACATTATCCAGGGCAAATAGCGATTTGTTTGTAATGGCAAGAAAGATGGAGATTGCCAGCAAGGCCAGATCAAGCTCAAAGCCCGCCATTTGACCATTTCCCAGAAATCCTCCTGCAAGTTTCACCTTTACAACAGCTACTGCTAAAACGATCGCAAATAAAATAGAAATCACCCTCGTTCCTACACCTAGGAGCATTGCTAACCCGCCAATAAGTTCTACTAAGGCAACAATGTATGCCGAGAATCCAGGAAAACCAATGCTTTCAAAAAAGCCGACTGTATTTTCAATGCCCCCCTGGAACTTTGCAGCTCCATGGATCAAGAATGTAGCTCCTAATACTAATCTTAAAATAGTTGCTGCTGCTTCATGCTTTTTTATCATTTCCATTACTCTCCTTATTAAAATAATTTTCAACTCAGCTGCAGTAAGTTAGTTACTTTATGTAAGTAACTATATAACTGTAATTAAATTACGTCAAGTATGTTTTTTATAAAAAGTAATTTATTTTTCAATTGATATGTTTATAATATTAATAAGGAGTGATTGATATGGATAAGTCGATTTGTCCCAGATTTGAAAAAGCCATGACAATCCTAAGCCAGCGTTGGACTGGAATGATCATATATCAGCTGCTTACTGGACCACAGCGTTTTTGTACGATTGAATCCTCTGTAGGAGTTAGTGGAAGAGTGCTCTCTGAGCGATTGAAGGACTTGGAAAGTGAAGGTATTGTGAGACGTGAAGTTCATCCAGAAACTCCAGTCCGGATCGAATATTCTTTGACCGAAAAAGGCAAGGCACTGGAACCTCTTATGAAAGAAATAGAAAAATGGTCACAGAGCTGGCTGGAAAACTAGATAATAGATTCCAAGAAGGAATTTTCATCATAAAAGCACCCATTGAATGGGTGCTTTTGGCGTCTCTTGGAATATTTTATTGTTTTTTTTATCTCCCCAGGAAAGAATTCAGCATCCACACATGCTTCTCTAAACCTGAATGAATGGATAGCAGCAGGTCGCTTGTTGTGTCATCATTGACTTCCTCTGCCAGCTCCATTCCCTTCTTTAGTTCTTGAATCATTGTTGAATAGTCATCGACTATGCTTGCGACCATATCAGTCGCGCTTTCATTTCCTGATGCTTCTTTTATAGAGGCGAGTTCAAGTGCACCGGACATAGTTGCGACAGGTTTGTCACCCATTGCCAGCAATCTTTCTGCGAGTTCATCGATATGTAAGGCCGCTTCGTTGTACAGCTCTTCGAATTTTGCGTGCAGGGTGAAAAATTCCGGCCCTGTCACATACCAGTGGTAGTTATGGAGCTTGATGTAGAGTACAGTCCAGTTTGCGATCTGCTTGTTGACTGCCTGCGTCAATTCATTTTTCATCTTTATCCCTCCAATTTATATGTACGGATTCATTATAGTCCAAGATTATCCAATAGCGGCTAGATCGCAGAAATATTCACAGGACTGTCAACTTTTCAGACAAGTTATGTGCTAGTACCGGGTCAAAAACTAAAATTCTCCATAAACTATACATAATAAAGTAATTATTTCTCCAAACTATGAATAGATGGAGGTGTTAAAAAATGGGTTTATTTAATGCGCTCAACCAATGGAGAAATGCTAGATATGAAAACCACCTTTCAAATATGAAGGACCAGAATAAATGCCCTGACTGCCACGGCAGAGGATACTATGCATTTTCCGCGAATGAGTTTGTCTATTACGCCGCACCATACGAATGTCCTGGCTGCAGCGGCAGTGGATTATATACAGATTGGAGCAACAGTACAATATAAAAATGGCCGCTGCATGCGCAGAGGCCATTTTTCTTCGTCAATCACTTAATAGAGAAGGTACTTTTCCCTCACCAGCTTGAACTCATTCAATTCATCTTCCCACATGGCCTGAATGTCTTCCACGGATGTTCCGGCTTCAATTTCTTCCCGGATCCAGCCGTTTCCTGTCAATAGATCGAAGAAGGAAATCCCCCTGCTGTCTTCAGCGCGGAATTGGAAGTCTTCAGGATACATGTCATGAATTGTTTTTACAATATGAAGCCCTGTTTCTACTGGTTTGAATGAATCACCGTCCGTAATATGGATCTGGATTCCATGGGACAGTTTGCCAGCATGCTTTGAGAATGTCGGAGTGAACGACGCTGCCCGGAACTTTACTCCTGGAAGATTCAAAGAGTTCAATTTTGCGGACAAGTCATCAGAATTGATGAACGGTGCCCCGATCAGCTCAAACGGCTTTGTTGTGCCTCTTCCTTCTGATACATTCGTTCCTTCAATCAGTGCCGCTCCGGGATAGACGAATGCAGTATCCAAGGTAGGCATGTTTGGTGATGGCATGATAAACTCCAGAGGCGTTTCACCATAATGCATTGTGCGCTTCCAGCGATCCATCTCAACTACAGTCAAGTCTGCGCCGATGTTGAATTCTTCATTAAAGAGCTTCGCCAGCTCACCTACCGTCATGCCGTGACGCAGAGGGATCTCATAGTTTCCTACAAAGGATTTATAATCTGTTTCAAGGACAGGTCCCTCCACTTTATGTCCGCCAAGCGGATTCGGACGGTCAAGCACGATGAATGGGATATCGTTTTCCTTTGCCGCTTCCATCGCATAAGCCATTGTGTAAATATACGTATAGAATCTTGTCCCTACATCCTGGATATCAAACAACAGGACATCCACATTTTCGAGCATATCCGGTGTTGGTTTCTTCGTTTTCCCGTAAAGGCTGTATACAGGAAGCTGTGTTTTTTCATCGATATAGTACTCTACATAAGCTCCAGCCTGTGCGCTTCCACGCACGCCATGCTCAGGACCGTAAAGTGCGGTCAACTCGACATCAGGATCATTGAAAAGCAGGTCGACAACACTGGTCAGATCTTGGTCTACTCCAGTAGGATTCGTGATCAGTCCGACTCGCTTGCCTTTGATTAAATCCTTGTGGTCCTGTAGCAGTGCTTCAGCTCCAACCTTGAATTTCTTCATCTCCTGGCTCTTGCCCTGTCCACTATCATGGTTTGCCAATGCAATGGTCAATGAAGAGAGAATAAGGACGGTCGTCAATAATGCTGCCAGCCATTTTTTCAATGTAATCACTCCTGTTTTTAATAGATTTTTAGACTATAATTTTGCGATGAACCTTTCTGCCACTAAAAGCCAAAGGCAGGCCCCATTCGTGAAGCCCGCCTATTCATTTTTTAGTAGGTTAAACCATGGCCAAATTCGTAGAGAACTCCGCCATTATAATCAGGAATCGTGATAGGCAGCTTTCCTGTTGGCGCGAATTCTCCAAACATCGCCCCGGCCACTGCTTCAAAGCTTGCTGGACGGAAACCATATTGGGTTAAATATGCGTCAATTTCGGGGTAAGCCATAACGTCGTATGGATTGCGGATGCCGACACCGATAACAGGAGCATCGACCAGCTCAATGATCTGGTTGACCATAGCCATTTGGGTGCTGGAGGGTGTCCGGCCTGACACATTGTAAGTATAGGTGCCGACTACTACCGCGCTGGCGTTTTTAATTAGTTCCAGCTGAACCTCTGTCAGTTTATAAGTTGAAGATGAAATGATGGTTGTATTATCATGACGCTTTTTAACCGCTTCACCCACACTACTGATAAAAGTATTGCCAACAACTACGATCTTCTCACTACTAGCCAGCTTCAGAGGCAGTCCTGCGTCATTTTTAACCAAAGTGATTGATTTCTCAGCCGCTTCCTTTTCAATTTGCTTATGCTCAGCAGAGCCAACCACCTTCACTGCATTCGCAATCTTGTCTTCGACTGAAACAGGCGTTTCTTCCTTGATCACACCTCTTTTTACCTTCAAGGTTAGAATACGTCTAACGGATGCTTCGACTCGTTCTTCGGAAATATCACCAGCTTTCACTGCTTCCAGCAGTCCTGCTGCTACATCTTCAAGACCGACTGGCATCAAAACGATATCGGTACCTGCTTTTACCGCGCGGATGGCTGCATCGACAGGACCGAAATGGTCAGCGATCGCTTTCATGTTCATCGCATCTGTTGTGATGACACCTTCATAGTTCATTTCTTCACGCATCAGCTCTGTCAGGACCTTGTATGAAAGGGTTGCCGGAATCGCGATTTCTTCTCCGGTTTTCTGAGAAACGGCTTTTGTCCCGTCAATTTTAGGGAAAGTCACATGTGCTGTCATGATCGCGTCAATACCGGCTTCCATTCCCTTTTGGAATGGATACAGCTCGACTTCCTTCAAGCGTTCTTTATCGTGTGGAACTTCAGGCAGTCCAAGGTGGGAATCAACGGCCGTGTCCCCATGTCCCGGGAAGTGTTTCGCTGTCGCCGCAACACCAGCGGCCTGGAGTCCTTTTGTATAAGCTACCCCCATGTCGGCAACAAGCTGTGGGTCTTCGCCAAATGAGCGAACGCCGATTACTGGATTGTCCGGATTGTTATTAACGTCCATAACTGGTGCGAAGTTCATGTTAATTCCCAAAGACGCCAGTTCCTCACCGATTGAGTTGCCCACGTTATAAGCAATTTCTGGTGAACGTGTTGCGCCTAATGCCATATTTCCTGGCATATCTGTACCAGATTGAAGCCTTGTGACAATTCCGCCTTCCTGGTCAATCGTCAGCAGCAGGCCGAATTTTTCGGCCGCTTGCTGGTAATCGGAAACCAGGCGTGCTGTCTGTTCTGTTGTCACTACATTCTCACGGAAAAGGATGACCCCTCCCAAATGGTATTTTTTCACGAGCTGCTCAATTTCCGGCAGCATTTCGGTTACATTTTCACCTTTCCAAGTCCTGAAATCAGGCATCAGCATTTGCCCTGTTTTTTCCTCCAGGGTCATTTTGCTGATCGCATTGCCAATCAAGTCATATCGCTGACCTTCCTGCTTAATGACCACCGTTTCGGATTCAGGCTTTCCTTTTTTCCCTTCTTCTTTAGAGGATGGTTTCACTTTATAATCGAATGCAATACGATCCTTGAAAGTACCGTCTGTCACTGTAATGAACGTCCGTCCATTCTGTCCTGTGAACTCCACATTTCCATCCTGGTCCACTGTTGCGATATTCTTATTTGCTGACTCCCAGGCAAGGTTTTCAGATGCCAGCATGAGGTGTCCTTCTGAATACACATGGAGTGCTTTCAATTGTATCTTTCCACCTTTAACTGCTGCTTCCGCTTCAGGAACGTTTTCGTAAATCACGAGATCCTCCACTGTGTTCTTTTCCTCAGCACTAGCCTTCTTCGAAATCCCGGGCAGCATCTGTGAAAAAGCCAGCACGAGCACTAGTGAATAAAGCATAAGCTTGCTGATTTTCCTCATGAAATCTCCTCCATTTTGCATATTTTATCCAATTTATTGAGAATTACTAAAGTTAGTAATTTCTTTGCTGCCAGCCTTCTCCTGAAAAATCAGGCTCAACCTGTTTACCATCAGAAGTTACTAGTCTAATATTGTCGACATACCAGCCGCGTCCATTTGTATAACTGTCCGTTTGATATCGGAAACGGACTTGCTTTGTCGCTGCAGGTATTTCAACTTCGGCTTTATCCCATTCCACGCTGCTTCCTGTGAAAATAGCTGCTTGTTCCCAGTTTTCACCGTCTGCAGAGATTTCCAGATAGCCATAATCGGCATCCGCTTCAATCCGGTGCCAGGTGTCGAATGATAGTTTAGCAGGCTTTGAAAGCTCCACTTCAGCTATCATCGTCCGTTGGAGTTTGTCTCCATATCCTGAAAACCAGGCAGACCCATCTGGTATTTTTACTGGGATTGAATCGGCAACCTGCCTTGCCAGCTGTCTCCGCGCGACGTTCGTAGAAACAGTGCTCCGGCTAGGATGGACCCTGTTGGTGAGCAGGATTGCGATCGTGCCGTTATTTCTGTTTACGACAATCGAGGTACCTGTATAACCAGTATGACCAAGCGATGTCCCCTCCGATAATGCATCCATGAACCATCCCTGGGCAAGCTCCCAGCCTAAACCATGGTCATCACCAGGGAATTCTGGGATTTGGTTTTCAATGATCATCTCCACTGTTTCTGGCTTCAGAATTTGCACACTGCCATAACGGCCGTTATTCAAATACATATGGGCGAGCTTTGCCAGGTCCTCAGCAGTGGAGAACACTCCAGCATGCCCTGCCACACCATCCAGTGACCAGGCGTTTTCGTCATGTACATCTCCCCAGACAACACCGCGATTCGTCCATGGCTGGTATTCAGTAGCGGCGATCCGCTTTTTTAGTGATGCAGGAGGGTTGTACATTGTATCCGCCATTCCCAGAGGCTCTGTTATATTTTCTTTGACAAACTCATCCTGGCGCTGGCCTGAAAGCCTTTCGATCAATAAACCGAGCGTGATCATGTTGAGATCGCTGTATGTATAAGTACTGCCCGGCTCATTGTATAAGGGATGCTCTAATATGAAATTCATTCTGTCTTCGCGGCTGCTTCCTTTTGTATAAAGGGGAACCCATGCAGTGAAACCAGATGTGTGCGTAAGGAGCTGCCTGATCGTGACGTCTTCCTTTCCGTTAACAGCAAATTCAGGAATGTGCTTAGACACTTTATCATCGAGGCCGAATCTTCCCTGGTCGTACAAAATCATTGCTGCAGTTGTCGTAAATATTTTACTGATAGAGGCAAGGTCAAAGATGGTGTCTTCCTCCATCATGACCGGTTCACTAGATTCAGTGAATTGGTCATCTTCATATCTGTAGGCAAATCCATAGGCCTCTTGCTTCACGATATGGCCGCGGCGGGCGACGAACGCGACAGCACCTGGCATCACTCTGTCTTCAATCATTCTTTCCATATGCCCGTCAATCTCGTCCAGCGGCTGCTGTACCATGCCCGCTCCCCGAACCGATCCTTTATGAAGGACAGGCGATAAAGGACCTGGCTTATCCCATGAAAATACAGGATGGACTTCCTGGAAGCCCGCTTTGCTCTCCCGCTGTTCAATCGATGCCCCTGGTACTTGATTGCCTTGCGCAAATGACACTGGGATCATCACCCCTGTTCCGAGAACTGCTGTCGCTAAGGCAATTGATAGTCGTTTTTTCTTCATGTTTCCTCCTTTTCTGAGCTATCGCTCCATTTAATCTAGTAAACTTTGAAAAGGCTTTCATGCTGTACCCTTAGACTATCTAAATAACAGTATAGATGTCTATACCACTATAGGCCCAACCCTCCTGTAAAATAGAAAAATCCCGTGACTGCTCGCCCGGGATTTTAGAATCATTTTTGTAAAAATATTCAAATAATTTCGCAGGAATTTTCCCAATATGAATTCGTGGATTATTTCCGCATATTCTCCTTTTGTTTAATCCAATACCTGATCCCCTTGCCTGCATGAGGTTCATCCTTGAATCGCGGTATGACATGCAAATGCGCATGAAAAATCGATTGCCCACCGGCCCTTCCCGTATTCCAGCCTACACTGTAACCATCGGGAGCATACTTTTGATTAAGGATCTTCTTTGCACCAAGCAGCAAATCCCTGGAATCCTTCCACTCCTGTTCTGATAACTCAAAGACATCCTGCTTATGATGCTTCGGAATAATCAGACCGCTTCCCTGAAGGATCTGCTGCTCAGATTCCTTCTGGATAAAATAACATGTTTCATTCTCCAGTACGATTTCCTGCTCTTTATCTGCATCCAGATTGCAATATGGACAATTATCCTGGTACATATTCTAGTGCCTCCATTCTCGCTACATTTTAATTGGAAAAAACCATGTATATATTCAGTTCGCGGAATTCCAGCGTAATATCACGGAATTGATTCGTGTCACAATAAACACGGTTTCTTGACAGCTTTGCGCTCTACACCCTGAAACCTGTCATAATAAACGCGTTTTCTTGACAGCTTTGCTCTCTACACCCTGAAACCTGTCATAATAAACGCGTTTTCTTGACAGCTTTGCGCTCTACACCTTGAAACCTGTCTTAATAAACGTGTTTTCTTGACAGCTTTGTGCTCTACACCCTGAAACCTGTCATAATAAATGCGTTTTCTTGACAGCTTTGCGCTCTACAGCTTGAAACCTGTCATAATAAACGCTCTTTCTTGACAGCTTTGCGCTCTAAACTCTGAAACCTGTCATAATAAATGCTCTTTCTTGACAGCTTTGGGCTCTACACCCTGGAACCTGTCAGTCATTCGCGGAAAAAACTAAAGTTTTCGCGGAATTTCCATGTTAAATAATAAAAACTGGATATCCGTTCCGTTTAGTTCATTGGCAGTGGCCTTTCCGGTGCAGGGTCGTACATCATTTGAAAAGCAACCTCAATGTTTTCAATAAGAGTCTTTATTTCTTATCACTTTTTTATCCAGCTTATTTAACCAAGTCTCATAAAACTCATATACTGAGCCAGCAGTGACAAAACCGATTAACAGCAGTATGACCGAAAGTGTCTTCTTGATCCACGCGATGTCAATGAAAGGGAATAATGCTCCAGCTACCGCAAAGGAAATGAATAAGAAGAGTCATCTTCTTAGAAGCCTTGAATCCTTATCCTTGCCCAATGCTCACACCTGTCTTCCTTATTTTCTAATACGCAAAAAGGGTTGTCAGGTTTCAAAAAACAGAGCCCATTATAGGACTCTGCTGTTTTGCTATTTTGCTATTTTACTAACTTTTTCATCGCATGGATTTGGCCAAGATGATAGGCTTCATGAAATAGTGCCATGTTGGCAAGCTCTCCAAAAGTCTCCAGACCAAGGAAGGGCTTTTTAAGCTTCTCGTCCAGCATCGAAGCTGGCACTTCCTTAATCCTCCCCAGCTGCGCCTTCAATTGGTCACTCAATACTTCAGCAGAGGAAACATCTCCAGTCCATTCGGAGGGTCGGGTACCTTTTCCGAATAACTCTATGTAGTTTGCAGGAAGATGATTTGATTTTTTCGGGAATCCCATCATGAATTGTTCTGTAACTGTCAGCACATGTCCGATCTGCCAGTGGATGTTATTATTGAAGCCCTCTGGCTGAACACTTGCCTGTTCAGGAGTAATTGCCTCAATGTTTTTCAAAAATAAACCTCTTGTTAATTCAAACTGCTTAAATAAGAGCTCGCTCATAATTCCATTCCCCTTTCTAGCTTGTACTTCACAATATATTTATTCTATATATTTCCAACATATGCGACAAGGAAAATGAATAATCGCACCGATACCCTGTTAGGTGTTATATTCCATTAAAGGAAATCATTTGACAAAATTTGTTCAAAACATTATGGCTGATGTGTGTCTTCACACTTTTTTCACAGATTTCCATAAATTGCTTTGATATCTTAAAAGTGTAATAATTATTAATTTTTGAAAGGAAGCGATTTAGATGTTCGCGAAATGGTTAAGAGAAAACAATTATGCTGCTGGCCTGTTGACTGTGATTCGTGTATGGCTTGGTTACAACTGGATGACTGCTGGATGGGGCAAATTGACTGGTGAAGGGTTCGACGCTACTGGATATTTAACACGTGCCGTAGAAAATCCTGTAAAGGGTCCAGACGGAAATGCGGTATATGGATGGTACGTGAACTTCCTTGAAAGCTTTGCGATCCCGAATGTAGAACTTTTCAACTTCATTGTTCCACTAGGAGAATTCCTTGTTGGTCTTGGTTTGATTCTTGGAACACTGACAACTGCAGCTATGTTCTTCGGCCTTGTAATGAACTTCAGCTTCTTCCTTGCGGGAACAGTATCTCATAACCCAACTGACATCTTCTTCGGATTCATCATCCTGTTCGCAGGCTACAATGCTGGTAAATACGGTTTAGACCGCTGGGTGGTTCCTTTCATCCGCAAGACTGTTTTCAAACAAACACCAGAAGCAGCACATAAATCCGCTTAACGATATATAGAATGCCCTCCGCCATTAGGCAGAGGGCATTTTTTCAGTTTAAATCTTCCTCAATGGTTTTTAGCATGATTTTTTTCCTAAAGCCGCCACTGCGGTTCTTCTTCAGTTGGCGCATGAACTCCACTTCAGCTTCCGTGATACCCCGATGCTCAGCGATCGAATATACCACCTCAAGCAAATCCACTATTTCACTCAGCAGCCTGTCCGTTCCGGCATGACGGAATTTTTCAACTTCCTCATTGAACTTCTCCATAAGTTTCTCGCTAAATTGACCGCTATTTAAAATTTCAAATTCAACTTCTTTCCCCTTTTCCTTCATTAATTCCGGAAAGTAGTCTCTAACTAGCTTATTATATTCCTTTTTCTCCATGTCGATTCCCCTTTTGCTGTCCTACTTATAAACATATCCCCAGAAACAAGTGTTCAAACCAAATTAATAGAATCCCGTTTTACCCTAATATTCTGTAAAACCTCTTGGATCCAACTTCACTTATGTTTTCTTCCATGGATTATTTTTCTTCAACCTGCTTGTGTTACAATATTCATACTTATGGATTGATTGGACAGATGACGGAGGAAAAACGTATGGATACCAGACAGTTGGCCTATTTTGTTCAAGTTGCAAAAGATAACAGTTTTACGATAGCAGCCAGGAATCTTCACCTCTCACAGCCTGCTTTAAGCAAAATGATTAAGAAGCTGGAAGAAGACCTTGGTGTCCAGCTATTTGACAGATCTGAACACAAAATGACTTTAACAGATGCTGGAGAAAAACTATTTGAAGAAGGACAAAAGGTGCTTTCGGAATTAGATTCCATTACCGAAGCAATTCGGGATACAAAGAATCTAAAAACTGGGAATGTGAGCGTGGGGATTCCCCCGGTCATTGGGACCAGTTATTTCCCCCCGCTGATTGCAAACTTTCGGCATGATTACCCCGGAATCAATCTTTCGATCATTGAAAGCGGTGCAGTTACTGTGTATGAAATGGTTGAAAAAGGATATGTAGATCTGGGACTTGTCATTCTGCCTGAGCTTTCGGACCGAATTGAATATATACCAGTTACTGAGGATGAGGTCGTCTTAATCGTCCATAACGACCATCCGCTGGCAGCAAGGGATAAAGTTAGATTTGAAGATCTGAAGAATGAATCCTTTGCACTTCTCAATGAGACCTTCCTGCTTCATCATCATGTCATCAAAGCTTGCCGTGAAGCAGGCTTTGAACCTAATATCTATTTCAAGAGCTCGCAATGGGATTTTTTGACCGAGCTGGTCTGCCTGAATCAAGGAATCTCGATTTTGCCAAGGCCTATTCTGGCGCGGTTCAACAGTCAGAACATCAAACAAATCCCAATTGAGCATCCTGAAATGAAATGGCGGATTGCCATCATTATAAAGAAAAACAGGTATGTCTCTTTCGCAGCCCAAAAATTAATTGATTATGTAAAACAACATATTAAATAGAATCCAAATAGCGGGAGAGAAGCAAAAACAGGCTTTTTCTCCTGCTGTTTTTTCTTTATAACCAAAAGTTATAATTAATATGATTTTTATGTATTTCATTTTATCGTTGTTACCGCTTACATTAAGAATGTACATATTTTAATTCATGTAGGGGGCTTACATTATGAATAGAATGGAAGGTAAAGTAGCTATTGTAACAGGAGGAGCGCGCGGCATTGGGCGCCAAATTGTGGAAACGTTTGCGCATGAAGGGGCCAAGGTAGTCTATTCTGTGGATATGGGTACTGGAGAATATGAATTGCCAAATGTGCGCCATGTTCAGTTGAATGTGACGAATCGTGCCCAAGTTGCGAAATTTGTCGAAGAAGTTAAAGATGAGTTTGGCAAAATTGATGTACTCATAAACAATGCTGGCATCACACGTGATGCTTTAATCCAGAAAATGACGGAAGATATGTGGGATTCAGTGATTGACGTCAACCTTAAAGGTGTGTTCAATCTGACTCAGGCGGTTGCGCCAATCATGATGGAAAACGGAAAAGGATCTATTGTCAGCATCTCTTCTGTCGTCGGTGTCTATGGCAACGTTGGCCAGACAAACTATGCAGCAACTAAAGCCGGTGTAATCGGCATGACTTATACGTGGGCAAAAGAGTTCACACGCAAAGGCGCAGCGGTTCGCTCAAATGCAATCGCTCCAGGATATGTTGAGACAGAAATGATGGCAACTGTGCCAGACAAAGTCCTTCAGCCAATCAGGGAAAAGACTCCGCTTGGCCGCCTTGGACAGCCACAGGAAATCGCTAATGCCGTCCTTTTCCTTGCCAGCGATGAATCCAGCTATGTAAATGGACACGTTCTTGAAGTAACTGGCGGATTAAAACTATAAGCCCTCCTTCGAATATAACAAGAATACTACAATGAGGTGTTTACCATGTCTTCTGTAAAAATCATTTCATCAAAAGAAGCAGCAAGTCTGCTTACTGACAACGCGGTTGTAGGCCTGGGCGGTTTTATCGGTGTAGGCGTCGCAGAAGAAATTTATAAAGAGGTAGAAAATAGATTCCTTGAAAGCCAGTCTCCTAGCAATTTAACCCTGATCTATGCAGCAGGAAACGGTGACGGTGTGGACCGGGGTATGAACCATTACGCTCATGAAGGACTTGTGAAGAGAATCATCGGCGGTCATATGGGACTTGCACCAAAATTCCAGCCGTTAGTGGTCAATAACAAAATTGAAGCCTATAATCTTCCGCAAGGAGTCATTTCGCAAATGTTCCGTGATGGAGCTGCAGGCAAACCACGTACGATTACCCATGTTGGACTGGGAACATTTGTTGATCCTGACATTGATGGCGGCAAACTGAATACAAACACAAAAGATGAGATTGTCGAAAAAGTAAGCTTTGACGGAAACCCTTATCTTGCCTATAAAACACAGAAACTTGATTTTGCACTGCTGAAAGGTTCGGTTGCCGATGAAAATGGTAACATTAGCTTTGAAAAAGAACCTCTTACACTAGAAATCCTATCAATTGCGATGAACGCCCGCAACAGCGGCGGAAAAGTGATTGTCCAGGTAGAGAAGATCGTCAAAAACGGCTCAATCGATCCTAAGCTGGTCGCTATTCCGGGAATTTTAGTAGATTATGTTGTCATTGTTGAAAACATGGCAAACCATATGCAAACATTCGGCACACAGCATAATGAAGATTTTTACCGTGGCGATGTTGTTCACCAGCAGTCAGATAAGAAATATCCGTTAAATGAACGCAAAGTGATTGCCCGTCGTGCGGCAATGTTATTGAACAAAGATATTAAAGTATTAAACTATGGAATCGGCGTGCCAGAAATTATTGCGAACGTCCTTCAGGAAGAAGGAATGAATGACCAGTTCACTCCAACGCTGGAGCCTGGTGCAATTGGCGGTACAGCAGCTGGCGGACTGGACTTCGGCTGCTCAATCGGGCCACAGGCGATCATTGACCAGCCATATATGTTTGATTATTATGATGGCGGCGGCATCGATGCAGCATTCCTTGGCCTGGCGCAATGTGACGTAAAAGGCAATATTAACGTATCGAAATTCGGCCCTAAAATTGCCGGATGCGGCGGATTCATCAATATTACCCAAAATGCGGGGCAAATTGCCTTTTGCGGAACGTTCACTGCTGGCGGATTAAAGGTGAATGCAAGCAACGGCACGCTTGAAATCCTTCAGGAGGGCAAAGCCAAAAAATTCATTGAAGACGTAGAACAAATTACTTTCAGCGGTGATGTGGCACGTGAAAATCAGAAAAAGGTAATGTATATTACCGAACGCGCTGTTTTTGAACTGTTGCCTGAAGGCCTGACACTCACAGAGATTGCACCTGGAATCAATATAGAAAGAGACATTCTTGCCCAAATGAATTTCCGTCCACTGATTGCCAAAGACTTAAAATTAATGGACAGCCGGATTTTCACGGATGAGCCCATGGGCATGAAAAATGAAACACCCGTTGATTTCAGTAATATTGCAGCAATCTAAGCAATTATATCTTGTGTATTAGAGAGGGGTTCCCAATATGGAGCTATTTATTATACTTTTATCACTCGGTTTGTTGATGTTCACTGCATACAAAGGATATTCAGTCATCCTGTTTGCTCCAATTGCAGCGCTGCTTGCCGTGCTGCTGACAGATCCAAGCCATGTGCTTCCTTTTTTCAGCAACATCTTCATGGAGAAGATGGTCGGATTCATTAAGAACTATTTCCCTGTATTTTTACTCGGTGCGATCTTCGGTAAGGTCGTTGAAATGTCTGGAATTGCCGAGTCCATCGCAAAATCGATCATTAAATTGGTCGGCGGCACACGTGCGATTCTTGCAATCGTATTAATGGGCGCAATCTTAACATACAGTGGCGTTAGTTTATTCGTAGTCGTTTTTGCCATCTATCCTTTTGCTAAAAATTTATTTAGACAAGCGAACATTCCTAAAAGACTTATTCCAGGAACGATTGCACTTGGAGCGTTTACCTTTACGATGGACGCACTTCCAGGCACGCCACAAATCCAGAACGTTATTCCAACAAGCTTTTTTGGGACTGATATTTACGCTGCACCTGGACTCGGAATCATTGGTGCGATCTTTGTTTTCACATTAGGTATACTTTATCTTGAAACGCTTCGAAAGAAAGCTGCCAAACGCGGCGAAGGCTTCTATGGATTTGATAACGCTGAATCCGCTGCTGCAGCTGAGGCTGATGCACTTGAGGAAGGCGTTAACGGCATTGATATGACTGCTAAAACAAGCACATTAAGAGCTATAATGGCTTTTGCACCATTAGTGCTCGTTGGGTTAGCTAACAAATTCTTTACAGTGAACCTGCCAAAATGGTATCCAGATGGCTTTGATTTTTCAAAAATCGGGCTTGAATCATACGGAACCGTCCAGATGTCTGGAGTAGTAGGCATTTGGTCCGTTGAATTGGCTCTGCTTCTTGGGATCATCGCAACTCTTTTATATGATTTTAAAAAGGTTACGGGCGGATTCAAGGTCGGCGTCAACACGGCAATCGGCGGAGCATTGCTTGCTGCCATGAACACAGGAGCAGAATATGGATTCGGCGGAGTCATTTCCTCTCTGCCAGGATTCTCAGTTGTAAGTAAAGGAATTTCGTCTACATTTACAGATCCGCTTGTCAATGGAGCAATAACGACAACTACACTTGCAGGTGTGACAGGATCTGCTTCTGGTGGTATGGGAATTGCATTGAGTGCCATGGCAGATACGTATATGAAAGCCATCACTGAATTCAATATTCCGCCAGAGGTTATGCACCGTGTCATCTCAATGGCATCCGGTGGCATGGATACACTTCCACACAACGGAGCGGTCATTACATTGCTTGCTGTTACAGGATTGACACACAAACAGTCTTATAAAGATATTTTTGCGATCACAATCATTAAGACATTAGCTGTATTCTTCATCATTGCAGTCTACAAGCTAACTGGACTAGTATAATAATAACAAGATCATAGGGGGAGACATTCCCCCTTTCTTATTTTGATTTCGAAAGGGGCAGTTAAAATGGAAAATACAATTGTAATTGCAAGTGCAGTAAGGACCGCTACTGGAGCATTTGGCGGAGCTTTTTCAAAAGTATCAGCCGTGGATCTTGGCGCAGCGGCTATTAAATCGGCACTGGAAAAAGCGAATGTCAGCGCGGATGTTGTCGATGAAGTCATCATGGGAAATGTCCTTCAGGCTGGCCTGGGCCAAAACCCGGCACGTCAGGCTGCGATGAGAGCAGGACTCCCTGAGACATGTCCATCCATGACGATCAATAAACTATGCGGGTCTGGCTTGAAAGCTGTTCACCTGGCATATCAGGCAGTTGCAGCAGGTGAAGCTGATATTGTTGTCGCTGGCGGAATGGAAAACATGAGCCAGGCGCCTTACGTTCTAAAGGGGGCACGTGAAGGCTTCAAAATGGGCGACCAAAAGATGGTCGATACATTGCTTGGCGATGGTCTTGTATGTGCATTCAATGACTACCATATGGGCATTACAGCTGAAAACCTTGCGGAAAAATATGAAATCTCACGTAATGAACAAGATGCTTTCGCAGTCAAGAGTCAGAATCGAGCAGAAGCAGCGATTACTTCTGGACGTTTCAAGGATGAAATCGTCCCTGTCGAAGTGAAGCAGCGAAAAGGAGATCCAATCATAGTCGATCAGGATGAACACCCTAAATTCGGCAGCACTCTTGAGAAAGCAGGAAAATTAAGACCTGCATTTAAAAAGGACGGAACGGTCACTGCAGCGAATGCCTCCGGAATCAATGACGGAGCTGCTGCTGTAGTCGTGATGAGCGGCAAAAAGGCAAAAGAACTCGGAGTCACTCCGCTTGTTACGATCAAGGCGAATGCTTCTGCTGGTGTTGACCCATCAATCATGGGAATCGGCCCGGTCGATGCCGTTAAGAAAGCTTTGAAAAAAGCAGATATGGAATTAAGTGATATCGACTTAGTCGAAGCAAATGAGGCATTTGCAGCCCAGGCCCTTTCTGTTATGAAGGAGCTTGGCATGAGTGAAGAAAATGTTAACGTCAATGGAGGAGCGATTGCGCTAGGCCACCCAATTGGAGCGAGCGGCGCAAGAATCCTTGTAACGCTTATCCATGAATTGAAGAAGAGAGAGCAGAAATACGGACTGGCAACTCTCTGTATCGGTGGCGGCATGGGCGTTGCGACCATTATAGAAAATATTGATTAATAGTAAAAGCCTGTGGTCCGGACCACAGGCTTTTATATTTTAGTAGTTTTCAAACTACATAATCTTCAGTTAATTTACTGCAAGCATTTGATAAATTCTGTAAGCATTCCATCCTTAGCTTCTCGTCGCAAATAAAATCATTCAGCAGTTCTTCTTCAAGCTTCATTTGAATTTGGTTGATTTCTTCTATCAGCCGTTCTCTTTTTTCTATCTCTGATAAATGAAACTCTATCTCCCGTTCGAAGTACTCTACCGTCCCAAATAATACAGTCAACGATTCCTCCACCTTCCGTTAAAATTTGAAATCCTATCTGCTAAAAACCAAACCTGCCAAAAGGATTATATTATTTTGTCCTGTCAAGTAACTTAAGTATTATTTAACCTATCTCGCAATATGCAAACGTGAAATTCAGTTCTTTTTGCAATATTGTGTAGAAAGGGACATTCCAAAATAAAAAATCCCCAAAAAGATGGCGGATTTTTTCGACAAGAGGTAAAGCAAAACCATTTACCTATCTTTTTATTGCATCCGATCTTTTTTGGCAACCCGACGATCATAGCTAAAAAAGCCTTAGACTCGTGGCTTTGCGTCCTTACCTTTCGATAAGTTTGCCTTTTTCAGTTCTAATTAAAATATAAATCTTAAGGACTATTTTTTCAACAAAATTCGCCAATTAATTACAAATATGAGTCTATTATCCCACGGCCAGATAATGTGAAAACATAATCCGCGAAACATTTATTGTCGCAGATTGATAGGCACGTCTTTTGGGAAGGGAAGGGCAGGACTTGTTCAGACATTTTCCCTGCTTCGTCCCCTGATTTTGTCCGAAGGGAGCTCTGGTTCGGAGTAGATTGTTTTAACATTGTAATATACCAGCAATCTCCATGTAAAATTCACTTGCTAGAATAGAGAGAAGAAGCTTTATTACAGGCGAATGGCAGGAGGATCCGTATGGAACAGCATGTTAAGATGTCGCTAGATGAATGGAAAGCAGAAATTGAAGAGATTCTTAAAGAAATTGACGCGGAATATGAAGAAGTAAAAAATGAGCTAAAGGTATATACATATAAATTCAACATCACGAAGCAGGTTGTGCAATCAACCGTCAATCCTGACTTGAACAGGAAGATCCGTGAATTGTACCATCAGCCATTTGAAGAGAAATTTAATGATTTAAAGGAATATATCAAGGAACTGGAAGAGAAAAAAAGAGTCTTCCAAATGTTTACGGATAAAATTGATAAAGTCACCGAAAGAGAAGAAGCACCTCATTTTGCAATTGCCCAATCTGAGTAAAGGAAAAGCCTGGCTGATAAAAAATATCAGCCAGGCTTTTTTGTCTTATTTCTTCCACCATGAATCAAACATGGATGCGGGTACTTGTCGTTTATGCTCTGAAGTTAGATATCTTCTTTCAATTTTAGCGGCATCTGCTTCGTCAATCTGCTTTCCTTCTAGATAATCATCGATGGCTTCATAGCTCACACCAAGCTCAGTTTCATCGGCCTGGAGCGGCTTGTTGTCAAGAAGATCAGCTGTTGGCTCTTTAAGATACAACCTTGGTTCTGCATTCAATGCTTTGAGCAGCTCCCTTCCCTGTCTCTTGTTCAGGCCAGTTAGTGGCAGCAAATCGGCTCCGCCATCACCGTATTTGGTAAAGAATCCTGTTACGGCCTCCGCGGCATGGTCGGTACCAATCACAAGCAAACCTTCCTGACCAGCGATTGCATACTGGGTGATCATCCTCATTCGAGCCTTCGCATTACCCTTGTTAAAATCAGTCATTTTATCGCCGATGGCATCTTCAAACTGCGTATTAAAAGTATCTACTGCTGGCTGGATGTTGAACGTGATCGTTTTATCAGGCTGGATGAATTTCAGTGCTTTCTGTGCATCCTCTTCATCTTTTTGCACTGAATATGGGAGTCTTACAGCCACGAATTTGGCCTCAGTACCTTCTGAGCGCAGTTCCTCTACTGCAAGCTGTGCCAGTCTTCCGGCAAGTGTGGAATCCTGGCCTCCGCTAATTCCAAGAACGAACCCTTTTGCTTTTGAAGTCTGTAAGTATTCCTTCAGAAAGTCGATTCTCTTCTTGATTTCCTCCTGAGGATCGATTTCAGGGCGAACATTCAACGCTTCTATAATTTGTTTTTGCAAACTCATAATGAACCTCCTAAACACTATGAACTATTCATCATGCTCTTTCACAATAAACTGCCTTTGCGAGAACACCATTAAAAAAAGCATATCCCTTAAAAAGTTTAAAGTCCAGATTTTGGTCAGGTTATCTAACATTCCGTTTTAAAAGATGAAGCTCTCATCTACTATTTTACCCAATCGCTTGTTGTTCGTAACATTTTGTCCGCCACGATTTTTTTGCTAGACTATAACTTAGACTATAAATGCTTAAATCAAATTGGAGGCATTAAAAATGGCAGCTAATGAAAAATTCACAGGCTATTTCGGTACATATACTAAAGGCGATAGTGAGGGCATCTATTCTTTTACACTTGATGCTGCAAATGGAAAAATCGTTGAAGTGAAAGCCGAGGCAGCACTTGAAAATCCTACCTACCTGACAATCAGCGAAGATAACCGCTTTCTATATGCAGTTGCAAAGGAAGGGGGATCGGGTGGTGTTGCAGGATTCAGCATTAAGGATTCAGGAGAATTATCGTTCATCAATACCCAGCTTTCCGCAGGAGCGTCTCCATGCCATGTGAGCGTGAACAGAGAAAACAACCTGCTTTTATCCGCAAATTATCATAAAGGCTCTGCAGATTCGTATCTGCTAAACCCTGAAAATGGCAGTATTGAGGCAGTTTTATCAAGTGCTGTACATGAAGGCTCAGGTCCTGATGAACGCCAGGAAAAAGCGCACACTCACTATGCCGGTTTCACTCCGGATGGAAAATACGTAGCAGTCATCGACCTTGGCACCGACCAGTTGATCACCTACTCCCTGGATAACGGCCAGTTAATCGAGAAAAGCGTATTGCGTGTAACCCCAGGAAGCGGTCCAAGACATCTTGTTTTCCATCCAAACAACAATATTGCCTATTTGATGACAGAATTCAGTTCAGAAGTCCTTGTCTATAGATATCATTCTGAAGATGGCCGTTTTGAACATCTTCAGGCGGTTTCTACTCTTCCCGCGGATTTCACTGAAAACAACCAGGGAAGCGCCATCCATATTTCATCTGACGGGAAATTTGTTTACGCTGCCAACCGCGGCCATGACAGTATTGCTATTTTCCAGGTAGATTCTGAAAGCTTCAAGCTTTCATATGTCGGACACACATCGACAGAAGGGAATTGGCCGAGGGATTTTGTACTAGATCCTAGTGAGGAATTCCTGATTGCGACTAACCAGAATTCCAGCAATGTCGTTCTATTTTCCCGGAATGAGGAAACAGGCAAATTGACATTATTGCAGTCTGATGTAAAAGTTCCGGACCCGGTATGCGTGAAGTTTTTGAATTACTAATCAGAAAAGCGCAAGCGACTTGGTCAGCCCCGAAAAGCGCGGGAGCTGGACATTTCTCAAAGTGAATATTACAAACAGGGCAGATGCTTCTCACAGCACCTGCCCTGTTTTTTATTTGTCACTCGGGAACCTGACTCCCATTTGCGATCTTGCTTCATCTAAAATTCCCATGGTAATTCTCGAGTTTTCGAGCGAGTTATTCATTGATTCTGTTTTACCCTGCTGAATCAAAGTAATGAACTCCTCTGCTTCATAAAACATATTATCAGCAAGCTGCTCTCTTGATATATTTTCCTTTTTGCCATCACGATAGATGATTTCCACTTTTTCTGGCGTGCTGATTTTATCAATCCTGATGTTGCCATCTTCGCCGTGAATTTCTGATGGAAGAGTCGAATCAGTGATTTTCGAGAACATGATGACAGCATCCATTTCATTGTATTTCAATATCAGGCTGCCTTCCCCATCTACCCCGGACTCGAGCACATAGCCATTCGCCTGGACAGATCTTGGTTCTCCAAACAAAACAACGAGCGGATAGATGCAATAAATGCCTATGTCCATTAAAGAACCTGCCGAAAATTCCGGGTTAAAGGCATTCAGCACTTTACCCTCTTTATATTTGTCATAGCGGGAAGAATACTGGCAATAGCTTGCGAAGTACCTTCTGACCTTGCCGATTTTATCAATATGATCCTGGACAGCTTTGAAGTTGGGCATGAGCGTTGATTTTAATGCCTCCATCAAAACTACATGATTTTCTTTTGCAGTCTTTATCATGTGTGCCAACTCGTCGCTATTTGACGCGATCGCTTTTTCACACAGCACATGCTTGCCATTTTCCATGAATGTAATTGCCTGGCTTGCATGCATTGAGTTTGGGCTGGCGATATAGACTGCATCAATCACATCACTTTTCGCCATCTCTTCCAAATCAGTAAAAATGGTATTAACTCCAAATTTACCCGCAAACTCTGCAGCTCGTTCCTTTGAACGAGAATAAACTGCCGCCAGCTGAAAATCCTTATGGTGACTTGCTCCTTTAATAAATGCTTCTGTAATCCAATTCGTACCTACCACTCCGAAACGAACCATGTTGTTCACCCTTTCAAATAGCAAAAGCTGGCGGCAATGCCCGCAGCTTCATTTTCCATCTTATCGAAACGGAAGCTCGATCACAAACTTTGTCCCTTTTCCATGCTCGCTTTCCGCTTTTATTTTTCCGTCATGCATCTGTACCAGCTGTTTGACGATGGACAGACCAAGCCCAAATTCCCCAAATGGATTACTTGTCCTTGAGATGTCCGCTTTGTAAAAACGATGCCAGATCTTTTCAATCTCAGCTGGTTCAATTCCCATGCCAGTGTCCTCGACTTCAATGACCGTATGGGGCCCATCCATCCTGCCACGCAGCCAAATTGTCCCGTATTCAGTGAACTGGATGCTGTTTTTCGTAATATTGATGAGAATCTGGACAAGCCGGTCATAATCGGCATGGACCATTACTGATTCCTCAGCTTCGATCTCAATCCGATTATGCTGCTCCTCCGCCTGAAATCCGAGCTGGTCCTGGATGATTTCCAGCACCTCAACCAATTCAATATCTTCTTTGAAAAGCTGTACCTGATTTGAGCGAATTTTATCATAGTCGAGGTTTTCGTTCACCAGCCTGATCAGCCGCTTCGTTTCCTGGCTGACCAAATTGATGCCTCGGTCTTTTTCAGCTTCTGGAATCATATTATTCCTCAAACCTTCAATGATCCCGCTTATGGTCGTGAGCGGAGTCCTCAATTCATGTGATACATCAGACATAAACTGGCGGCGGCGGTTTTCCAGATTTTCGATTTCAGACTTGGATTCGTTAAGCTTGCTCACCATGCTGTTAAAATCATTCGCCAATTCACCGATCTCATCGAAGTCAGAGGACGGAACTTTTACCGTATAATCCCCTGCTGAAACCACCGATGTTGCTTCCTGAAGCTTTTTGATCCGGTTGACATGGATGCGCGCCAGCACCCAGCTCAACAGGAACGATACGGCAAGTGCGATTAGCATTGTATAAAATAAGTACTTATTGATTTCAGTGATCATTTCCCGTGTCCCGCTAATTGGAGAGGTAAGAAGAATGCCGCCAACAAAATCGCCTCGGTCCAAATATGGCAAAACAACCAGGGTCACTGCCCGGTTATAGCGTTCTAGATCATAATTTTTTACGATTGGCGTTCCTTTTGTAAGCTGGCTCAACTCTTTTTCCGTCAGTTCAATTGCCGGGCCCCTCCATCTGATTGGATTGAGAAGTTGAATATTTTCATCAAACACACTGAATTGAATGTCCCGGCCAAAAAGAACGCGGGCATATTGATTAATCACCTGGTCAGGGCGCTCACTGCCTCGATCAAGATCGCGAAGGATATTCTCCCCATAGGAAATAAGCTCCTCCGTCTTATTTTTATAAACCAGCGTTTCCACATACTGTGTAAAAACAAGGCTCAGGATGAGGAAAGCCACGATGATGATGCTGATATGGCTAATGAACTGCTGGTAAATATACTTAACCTTCATGCCCATCAACCGACTCATCGAATTTATACCCGACGCCCCAAATAGTATGGAACAGTGGCTGTTCAGGCGTACCAATCTTTTTTCTCAAACGTTTGATATGGACATCAACAGTACGCTCATCTCCATAAAACTGGTATCCCCAGACCCGCTCGAGAAGCTGCTCCCGAGTGAAAACCTGGCGTGGGTGCTGGGCGAAAAAGAGAAGGAGGTCAAACTCCTTTGGCGTCAAGTTCGTTACTGGCTTGCCACCAAGCGTCACCTCACGTGTTTCCTTATTGACTTTTATAAGGCTAGTCCCAACTTCACTATTTTCTTCTGGCTTTTGCTTTTGATAACGTCGGGCCACAGCCTTGATCCTTGCCATTAAAGCAAGCGGGCTGAAGGGCTTCGTCACATAATCATCCGCCCCCATCTCCAGTCCGAGCACCTGGTCCGACTCACTGTCCTTCGCCGTCAGCATGATGATCGGTACATCACTGCCCTCCTGCCTGATCTTCCTGCATAAGGTGACACCATCCATTCCCGGAAGCATCCAGTCGACAATCAACAAATCCCATTCGCCTTTATTAAAAGCCTCGTACCCTTTCAGTCCATCATTCACAAACTGCCCTTCGATGCCCTCTTTTAAAAAGAACATTTCAATCATCGCGCAGACACTCTCATTATCCTCAATGACTAATATTTTCACGCTAATCCCCTCTTATCGGATATCTGTTATATCTAAATTAAAGCTCAACGCAAGCAGAATCAACTGTTTAGCCCGTTGTTACAGATTTTTTAATAGGTTGGTCATAGTTTGTTCATCTTTTGATGCGTCACGGGGACAACTCGAGTAACAGAATAAAATCCCATTAAGTTTTCCAGTCAGGTCGTTGGTGACCTGTTTTCTCAGTTTTTTACAAGATTAGGCGCAAATAGGTTCTATTGGCGACCTTAATTTCCTGGTTCTTGCAAATCGAGATGCCAATACGCTCTATTGGTTACCTGTTTTTCCTGTTTACTACAAATCCATGCGCCAATACGCCTCATCGGTGACCTCTTTTCTCCATTTCTCATGAAAATGGCGCCAATAGGCTTCTAATCTTTTCCGCAATCCCTTAAAGTTTCTGGTTCACTCTAATGAAATGCAAAAAGCCAGCTCATCTGTGCTGAGCTGGCTCTAGTTCTTTAATCTTTTTTAACAGGTAGTCCTTCTTCTTCCCAGGCGGAGTAGCCGCCTTCGAGATTGACTACGTCTTTGTAGCCATTTTTCAGCAACAGGCTTGTACCGATTGCGGAGCGTGCGCCTGACTGGCAATGTGCGATGATTTTCTTGTCTTTTGGTACCTTGTCCAGGTTTTCAGTCAGGCTTCCGAGCATAAGATGGTGGGCACCTGGAATATGGCCGCTGTCCCACTCGCTCTGGTTGCGGACATCGATCACAAAGTAGTTTTCATCTTCCATCAGTTCCTTTGCCTCGGTGGCCGTTACGGTCTTGTATTCTTCCAGCTTACCACCTAGTTCTTTCGGGTCAATGTAACCAGTCACCTGGTCAAGACCAATCGACTGTAGCGACTTCTTTACGTCAGGAAGCTTTTCAGGATCAGCAATCAGCACGATGTCCTGCTCATAGCTTAATAGCCAGCCTGCCCAGTTCGTGAAAGATTTGTTGTACGGAATGTTGATTGTTCCTTCAGCATGTCCCTCCGCGAACTCATCTGCTGGCCGGGTGTCGATGACTGCTGCATTGTTGGCATCCGAGAACGAAACTTCAGGAGTTTCCTCCCTACGAAGTAATTCTGGGCCAACTTTATTGAGCTTTTTCATCTCGGCGAAATACTTAGGAGGTTCTGGCTGACCAGAAAGTAGCTCCTCTACGAATTTTTCCTCCTCGTTGATTTGGAAAGCCCAATTGAATTTTTTCTCATAGCCTAAAGTGGACATCGGCACAGCGCCGAGGGATTTTCCGCAGGCACTGCCCGCGCCGTGAGCTGGCCATACCTGCAGGAAGTCAGACAGTTTTTCCACTTTGCGGAGGGATTCGAACATCTGGCGCGCCCCTGATTCAGATGTATCTTTAATGCCTGCAGCTTTTTCCAAAAGATCTGGACGGCCGACATCGCCTACAAACAGGAAGTCACCGGTGAAAATGCCCATCGGTTCGTTAGCACCGCCGCCCTTGTCAGTCAACAGGAATGAAATACTCTCCGGTGTATGGCCCGGTGTGTGAATAACTTCAAAATAAATATTCCCAATGTTGAAAGTCGAGCCCTCAGTCAGCAATTCATGCTCATACTGATCGACATATTGATACTTCCAGTCTTTATCCCCTTCGTCTGATACATAAAGCTTTGCGCCATGATGGTGAGCAAGTTCCCTTGCACCAGAGAGATAGTCTGCATGAATATGAGTTTCTGTTGCGGCCGAAATATTGAAGCCTTCTTTTTTTGCGATATCCAGGTACGGATGGATATTCCTTGCCGGGTCAATGATAATGGCTTCACCCGTTCTCTGGCAGCCTATCAAATAAGACATATGTGCTAGCTGATCATCAAAAAAAGATTTGAAATACATAGCGATTCCTCCTGCATTTTTTGTTTTCATAGGTTAATGAAGACTATACTCCTCTATACCCTGCACCATATTTTTTAAAAGCCGTAAAATATGCCAACGGGCGCTGCTCTAATCCCAATAAATACCTATAATCGTATTTTAATTTGTATAACGCTTTTTCTTCAAATAAAAAACCTGCTCCGGTATGGAACAGGTCTAATTTTTGACAGTCCTTCTCGCCATAAAAATATATAAGATAATAGATATCGAAACTGAAATGGCTGAGGCAATATAGATGCTGCCATATCCAAGCCAGTGCCCGATTTGGCCAAAAGCCATTGCGCCAACCCCAACGCCTAAATCAAAAAAGGAGAAGAAGGTTGCATTCGCCATACCCTTGCGATTCATCGGAGCATCCTGGACGGCCCATGCCTGCAGCGCCGGCTGGACGGCCCCAAACCCGAAACCATATAACCCTGCTGCGATCAACATAACAAGACTATTCGGCAGCCATGCCAGCAGGATCATCCCGGTCATGATTAATAAAGTCCCTGGCAGGAAAACCGCGCCGTGGCCCTTTTTATCATAAAGCTTTCCGGCAAAGGACCGTGACAGCATCAGGGACATCGCAAAAATGAAAAAGTACCACTGGATTCCTTCAATACCTTTTTGGGCCGAATATAGTGGCAGAAAAGATGCGATTCCTCCAAAGGTCACCGTGATGAATAATAGCAATAAAGATGGCTGCAAAGCAGATTTTTCATATACATCCCATTTGCGCCGCTCGATTTCCCTCTCACTTTTTTCAACTTTTTTATACGTGATCCTTGATGCTAATAGAAAAGCTGTCAGGCCGAGAAAGGCACTAGCTAAAAACAGCTGTTTGAACGTAATGACTTCAGCGAGTGCTAAGCCGAGAGTCGGTCCCATCGCAAGTGCAACGTTTCCGGAGAGCCCAAAGTAACCCATTCCCTCGCCTCTCCGTCGGGGTGGGATTAAATCTGTTGCAATTGTGCCAGAAGCAGTAGTAGAAAAACCCCAGCCTACTCCCTGTACAACCCTCATTAAAAACAAGAAGGCGATACTGACTGCAAACCCAAATGAGCCAACGGATATCACAAATATCGCCAGGCCGATCAAGTAAACAAAGCCTCTCCCCTGGGTTTCAAGCATGCGCCCTGCAAAAGGACGGACGAGCAATGCAGAAAAAGTGAAGATTCCTACTATGAAACCGATCAGTTGATCATTTCCCCCCAGCTGCTCCACAAACAATGGAATCGTCGGCAGTGTCATTTGGAATCCAAGGAATATAAAAAAGTTGGCAAGGAAAATGAATAAAAAATCCCTGCTCCAGATTTTTTCAGTGTCTGGTTTGTGTTGAGTTGCCCCTGATTGTTGGTCCATTAATATTCACCCTTCCTGATTAAGCTCTTTATCTATCTAGGCACTGTAGCCTTTAAAACCTCTTTATAGAATTCATGTTCAATATTCTGTCAATTTGTTGTTGCTTTTTTGTGAACAGTTTCACAAAATAATCATTTTTATTTCGGATTCTGATATATTGTAAGTGTAATCAATAATTAATTATTTTTGAAGGGAAGCGATTTATATGTTCGCTAAATGGTTGAGAGAAAACAATATTGCTGCTGGCCTGTTGACTGTGATTAGGGTTTGGCTCGGATATAACTGGATGACTGCTGGTTGGGGCAAGTTGACTGGTGAAGGCTTTGATGCAACTGGCTATTTAAAAAATGCCGTTGCTAATCCGGTAAAAGGTCCTGATGGAAACATGGTTTATGGTTGGTACGTGAACTTCCTTGAAAGCTTTGCGATTCCGAATATCGAATTGTTCAACTTCATCGTTCCGCTTGGTGAATTTTTAGTTGGCCTTGGATTGATCCTTGGTACTTTGACAACAGCTGCTATGTTCTTCGGTCTAGTGATGAACTTCAGCTTCTTCCTTGCCGGAACAGTATCTCACAACCCAACTGACATCTTCTTCGGCTTCATTATCCTTTTCGCTGGCTACAACGCTGGTAAATACGGTTTGGACCGCTGGGTGGTCCCTTTCATCCGCAAAACTGTATTCAAAAGAGAAGCTGAAACTGCGAATAAAGCAGTTTAACTGAAATTATAAAAAAAGAGCCTGGCAATTGCCTGGCTCTTTTTTTACCGTTATCACCATCGTCAAGTGTTCAAAATCCTGACAATATGTTTTTGCTATTTTGTGAACAAAGGCTTCCAGCCCTCATATTAAAATGGAGGATCAATATATTGTAGTGTAATCAAATAATAAATCATTCTTGAAGGGAAGCGATTGATATGTTTGCTGATTGGCTTAGGGGAAACAAGGTTGCTGCTGGCCTGCTGACTGTTTTACGATTATGGCTCGGTTACAACTGGATGGTTGCTGGATGGCATAAAATGACTGGGGAAGGTTTTGACGCAACTGGATATTTAAAAAATGCCGTCGCCAATCCGGTAAAAGGTCCTGATGGAAACATGGTTTATGGCTGGTATGTCTCTTTTCTGGAAAACTTTGCGCTGCCAAACATTGAGCTTTTCAACTTTATCGTACCGGTTGGTGAATTCCTCGTCGGTCTGGGACTCATCCTTGGATGCCTGACAACTGCCGCCATGTTCTTCGGTTTAATAATGAACTTCAGCTTCTTCCTTGCCGGAACGGTATCCCATAACCCAACAGATATTTTCTTCGGATTCATCATCCTCTTCGCTGGTTTTAATGCAGGCAGATATGGATTGGACCACTGGGTAGTACCATTTATTCGAAAAACACTCTTCAAACAGAAAGCAGAAACAAAATAAATTCTTCCGCCTCCTGTACTTCTGCAGGGGGATTTTTGTATTTCTTGTTCCAACTGGAAAACTTAGCTATAATTTTACATAGTACGCCTACTAGAATAGGAGCGATTCCTTTGTTCAATCTCGGTGCTATAGAAACTCACCAACTTTTAAATAAAATCAATGAAAATATTTTAATTGCTAATGAAGAATACAAAATTGTTTTTATAAATGATTGTGCTAAGAAATTATTAGCGCGAATTGGCCCTTATGTAGGAATCAATAATCCAGAGGAATTTATCGGCAGGAATTTGGGAGAGTTCCATGGCAGCCGTCAACAGAAAATCCTCGTCGAGGGAAATTTCCCTCATTCAGCTCGCATCACTTTTTTCAATAAATTTTCGGCTGAAATTATGGTTGACCGACTAACCGATATAGAAGGCAAGGAAAGCGGATTTATCCTTACATGGAAAGATGTAACCGAATTTGAAGAAACACTGGAGGAAAACAGGAAACAGCTTCAAATTCTTGATATGCCTGTCATCCCGCTATCGGTAGACTCAGCTGTCCTTGTTCCGGTTATGGGAAAATTGACTGAAGATCGACTTGCACTGCTAGGGGAAAAAATCCTCTCACACAGCGCCCAACAAGGAAATCAATTTGTCATTTTTGACTTTACCGGTGTTGCAGATGAACTGGATGCATCTATCGCGTTCCATCTGCAACAGGTCATCAACGCCCTGAAGCTCATGGGTGTTCAATCTATATATGTAGGGATCCGTCCCGAAATGGCCAAGTCAATCGTACTGAACGGCTTGCATGTTGAAGTGCCAACTTTCAACACATTTGTCCATGGCATCCGCTATGTGTGGAAAGAAACCGGATTTGAACTTGTAAAAATTGAAGAATAAGCAATTGTAAAAAGGCTTGGTCATGGACCGAGCCTTTTAATTATTTATATCGTTGCAAGATTGGAAACAGTTCTATCATTCACTTCCTCCCCCGTATTCACGGTTGATTTCGGTTCGAAGAAGATGACATGCACCTCTTCCTCCGCAATGGGAAGATGCTCTACACCTTTAGGAACAATCATGAACTCTCCTTCATCCAGGTGCACATCCTTATCCCTGAACTTAAGCAGCAGCTTTCCTTTCATGATGAGGAACATCTCATCCTCATGATCATGTTTATGCCAGATGAATTCACCTTTCAACTTGGCGAGCTTTACATGCATATCATTTATTTCCCCGGCGATTTTCGGACTCCAATATTCATTGAAGAGCGAAAACTTTTCACTGATATTTACCTTTTCCATCTTTGCCACTCTCCCTAATCTGATGTATTTTCAAAGAGAAACTCTGTTTCAATCTCCCAATGTTTCGTGAGTGTATTCCCATTTGTAATAATGAACCCAATTTGCACTTTTTCGGTGTTATTTTCAAAGGTAAGGATGCCATGGGGTAAATGATCGTAAGTAAAGCCAGCATTATAAATGAAATTTCGTGGGCTTTCATTAATCGAGGATATGATTTTTTCAATCTCAGCTGATTCTTTTATAACCTGGATTGTTGTGCCATCCATGCCGCTGACTGTCAACCTATCAAAATTACCAGACAGTATTTTTTGATGAGCAGCCCAATACAATGCTAAAATGGCGGCAATCACCAGAACGAAAATCAATGATAAAAGCTTTTTCCTTTTAGCCATGCATCTCGCCTCCCATTATCATATTACCATTTATTTCTTATTTATTGATACAGTAAAAAGACCAATCCGGGATATTGGATTGGTCTCTGATTAATATTTTAGATAACAATAAGCTTAAATATCGTCAAACCGATACCAATCAGGAAACCGCAAACCGCACCGTTCACCCTGATCCACTGCAGGTCTTTTCCGACGTTGTTTTCCATCATATCAATCAGTGTTTCTGTATCAAGCTTGTCAAGATTCTCACGGACAAGCTTGCCGATTTTTGAATGGTTTCTTTCAATCTGGCCGGCTATTTTGGTGTGGAGCCAGCTTTCGATTGCTGCTACTTTCCCCTCATCTTCTTTGATCTCATGTATGAACCTTTTCACTACCGGAGTAACAGTGTCATCAACAAAGCTGTCTTTTTCGATAAAATCAATGACACGATCCTTTGACTTTGCCAGTACACCCCTGATTTGTCCGGTTAAATCCATCTCTTCGACCATCTTGTTTTTCCAGGTCTGGATTTCCGACATCAATGCCTCACGCTCGTTTAAGCTCCCAAGCTCTTTGCGGACTTTCTCCAGGATCATATGACGGTAGCGATTATCTTCCTGCTGAAGGTTTTTCATTCTTTTTAAAATAAAGGACTGCAAAATGTTGCCGACTTTTTCTTCCGTGATCATATTGCTGAACGATTGAATCGCGAATTTTAACAGACCATCCGCTTCTGTTGTATCAATTGCCTGTTTTCCAAGCTTTCCAAGGACCATTTTCGCTTCATCCTGCGACGCCCATTTTTCAGTCTCTTTTAGCACATAATTAAATGCTGACGCATCGTATTCTTTCGCCAATACGTGGCTGGATGCTTTTTTCAGGATATCGGAAGAATCAGCTGACAGCAGGAAGCCTTTGATTTCCTGTTCAATCGTTGGAGCAAACCTTTCGACATTTATTTTTTTTACAACATCCAGGCTGAATGACTGGATGCTCTTTTTGACCGAATCGGATTGAAGTTCCTTCTCGACCGTTTCGAAAATTTTATCCAGGATATGAACCTGCTTGAACTTATCCATGATGCTCTCTTTCGTGAGCCAGTCATTTTCAAGCATGTTAATTAACGCGCGCGTTACTTTATCACGGTTTTTAGGCAGAAGCGCGGTGTGAGGAATGGGGATGCCCAGCGGATGCCTGAATAGCGCCGTTACAGCAAACCAGTCCGCAAGACCCCCTACGAGCCCGGCTTCAAACCCTCCCATCAGCAGTTTGCCGATCAATGAATCCTGGAACGGTATCGTTGCAAGGAACCCCGCTCCCATAACCGCCAGCGAAATAGCCGCCAAATGTCTAGATCTCTTATCTCTTTTTTCCATATATCTCCCTCTGTTACTTTTAGATTGATGGCAAATGACATTCTATTACTTGTGTAAGGCTTGCAGTGTCTTTTTAAGTGCTCAACCCGCCTGTTTGGGCTTATAGAATTTTCTATAGGACCTTTTCTGACTCGGCGGACTCATTTGGGCTTATAGATGTATTCTATAGGACCCTTTTCTGGCTTGGCAGACTCATTTAGGCTTATAGATGTTACCTTTCCACCTAGTAAGTACAGATCCTGCTATAAAACAACAAAAGAGCCTTCCTAAAAAGAGTCTCTACAATATTTTAACCAATTTATAGGGGAGAAAGCTATAAAAAAGGAAAAGTCCCGGGAGCTTTGGCTGCCGGGACTTCATTATTATGACTCTCCTACTTCATCCATTCTGGCTTTCCGAAGCCTTTAAACTCTTCATCGATGATTTCTTCAAACTCAGGTGATTCTACGACTTCTTTGATGTCCTTCGCGAATTGGGCATCCTGGTCTTTTGTATTGATGACAACTCGGTTGCGGTATTGATCTGGCATGTTTTCCAGTTGAAGCGCATCAAGCAGATCCATTTTTGCTGCTAGAGCAAAGTTGCCTGGTACAGCTGAAAGGTCGACGCTTTCGACTGCTCTTGGAAGCTGTGCTGCTTCAATCGGCTTGAACTGCAGGTTCTTCACATTGTCTTTTACATCCTTTTCAGAAACTGTCAGTGGATCAGCATTAGGGTCAAGCTTGATCAAGCCAGCATCTTCAAGAATCAGGAAGGCACGCGCTGCATTTGTTGGGTCATTTGGAATCGCAATGGCAGAACCCTCCGCGACTTCATCCAGTGAATTGAACTTTTTAGAGTAAATCCCCATTGGTGCGGTTGGCACGACGATGACTTCCGATAGCTCAAGCTTATGTTCTTTCGCGAAGTTTTCCATATAGACCTTGTGCTGGAACAGGTTAGCGTCAAGATCACCTTTTGACAAAGCCAGGTTTGGCTGGATGTAGTCGCTGAATTCGACTACCTTAACTTCATAGCCTTTTTTCTCAAGAAGAGGCTTGATGCCCTTTGTGACCATATCGCTATATGGACCGGATGTCGCACCGAATATCACTTGTTTTGCGTCTGCTTTCGCATCACCGCTGGATGCTGAGTCGCTGCCGCATGCAGCAAGCAACCCGATTGATAATAACAACACTACTGAAAAGAAAAATTTTTTCATTTTAAAAGAACCCCCTATTATTTATCTTTTGTCTACTATTCTTGCGATCCTGTCCCCGCCAAACTGGATCAGCTGGACGAGGCAAATAAGGATAATGACTGTCGTGATCATGATTGTATTGTCGTATCTGTAATAGCCGAAGCGGATCGCCAGGTCACCAACTCCCCCTCCGCCGACAATGCCAGCCATTGCGGAGTATGCAACAAGGCTGATGATCGTAATGGTAACACCCTGGACGATGCCTGGCTTTGCCTCAGGAATCAGGACATCTTTGATAATCATCCATGGAGTAGCACCTGTCGCAACGGCTGCTTCAATGACTCCTTTATCGATTTCGCGGAAGCTTTGCTCTACGATTCTTGCAAAAAATGGAATCGCCGCGACAGATAACGAAACAGATGCGGCTGTCGGCCCGATTGTCGTACCCGCAATTATATTCGCCAATGGCAGCAGGGCGATCAACAAGATGATAAATGGAACCGAGCGAATCATATTGACGATGAAGCCGGCAATATTTTTAAAAATTTGATTTTCAAGGAAAAGTCCTTTATCGGTGACAAAAAGCAGTACCCCAGTAGGCAATCCTACGATAATGGCGACAAGGATGGAGATGCCGACCATATAGATTGTTTCAAAAAACGCTTTGTTCAATTCCGGCAGCAATGCAATCAGGTTATCAAGCAGCATCATCAATCACCTCCAGGTTTTTCGTTCTTGCCGCTATGTAGGCAATCGCCCGGTCAATCTCCACCTGGTCTCCCGAAACCTCCATGATGAAAATCCCCAATGGAATATCCTGAATATATTCGATCTTCCCATGCAGGATATTGCCGCGAACCTTAAAGGTCTGGAATACATCAGAGATGACTCCCTGCTCAGCAATCTCACCCTGGAAATAGATTTTAATCAGCTTTCCTTGACGCTCCTCCAGCAATCTTTCCGGCAGTTCGAATTGTAGGATTGAGTTGACGAAGTCCTTTGTGAGAGGTTGTTTCGGATTTGCGAAGACCTCATACACATCCCCTTCTTCAATGATTTTCCCATCTTGCATAACAGCCATCCTGTCACAGATGGTCTTGACGACTTCCATCTCGTGGGTGATGAGGACAATCGTGATGCCTAATTCACTATTAATCTTTTTAAGTAAAGATAGGATTGATTTGGTCGTGCTTGGATCCAAAGCGGAGGTAGCTTCATCACATAGGAGGACAGATGGATTATTCGCCAGTGCCCTGGCGATGCCAACGCGCTGTTTCTGTCCACCTGACAATTGTGCCGGATAGACATCTTTTTTATCAGAAAGGCCGACCATATCAAGAAGCTCAGTTACTCTATCTTGGATTTTTGCTTTCGGAAGACCTGCTGCTTTCAGTGCGAATGCGATGTTTTCACTAACTGTCTTTGCGCTTACAAGATGAAAATGCTGAAAGATCATCCCGATTTTCAAGCGCGCTTTTCTAAGTTCACTTTTGCTCAAAGAAGTAAGCTCTACACCGTCAATATGTATTTCTCCTGATGTCGGTTTTTCAAGGATATTCAGGCATCTAATCAAAGAACTTTTGCCAGCCCCGCTGTATCCGACAATTCCGTAGATCTCTCCCTTTTCTACTTTTAATGAAACTTGGTCAACACCTGTAACCGACCCTTTTTTCGTTTCATATATCTTCACCAGGTTTTTCACTTCAATCATGCTTCGCACCCCCGTTTTTTTAAAATAAAAGGCTGTTTTCGTAAAGATTGTTGTTAAAATCCTAAAGCCGACTTTAACGTAATAGAACGCCATTTTGTAGTTCGGTATTAAGTTTGCATGCTCTTTTCTCATAACAAGAGGCTACTTTGGGAAGAAAAATAGTTCATTCACTCCTATTTAGTAATCAATAGCAGCAAAGTTTGAGAAAAGAGCCAAATAAAAAATGCCTCTTTCATTCATAGAAAGAGGCATCGTAAACATCTATACGACTTATCTTTCAGAATGAAAACATTCTGTAGGAAGTGGCACCTTTCCAAAAAGGAGGTTGCCGGACGTCATAGGGCCTAATCCCTCAGTCTCTCTTGATAAGTAACTTATTAAATTAATTTTGATAATTGAAATATTAAAACTATCTGATTTATTTGTCAACAAAGTTTTTCCAATGTTTTTTAATGATATCGCTTACATGATTGTGGGAGTAAGGAAATATTTTTTTAAAAAGGCTCTATTAAATTAGGCTGTTGATTTTCGTTCCAGGCACTTCGCTTTCCGCGGGTGGCCCGGGGAGCCTCCTCGGCGCTTTCAGCGCCTGCGGGGTCTCCCTGTCCCATGCTCCCGCAGGAGTCTTCATGCCTTCCACTACAATCAACAAGATTAAAATTAACATTGGGCTTTAACAGAGCCTTTTCTGAAAAAGAAAAACCCTTGTTTACGATAAAACAAGGGCACCGTAAACAAGGGATCCCGCGATGATATAGGCGGGGTGGACTTTAAATTTTTCCATAAGGAGGAAGCTGATTCCGCCAATCAGAATTGTCTGTGTCAGGCCGACCCCTTCATAGGAGGAGAAAAAGAAATCATAGGTCATGACTCCTAAAAGTACGGCAATGACAGGGCGGACGACGATTGTCAGCCTTTTGACACGCGGGGAATCTTTGAACTTCATCAACAGTCCGAGCAAACTGATCATTAGGATCAAGGATGGTGCCACCGTGGCAAATACCCCCACTATAGCACCAAGGATGCCGCCTTCAGCATATCCAATATACCCAGCCATCTTGGTTGCAATCGGTCCTGGCAGGGCGTTCCCCATCGCCAGCACTTCACTGAATTCATTAACTGTCATCCATTCATAACGATCAACAACTTCATTTTCGATTAATGGAATGGAGGCAGGACCACCGCCATATCCTAGTATCCCCGGGATGAAGAAGGCCAAAAATATATGGAAATAAATCATTTCTGCTCCCCTCCCTTTTGTTTATTTTCAGATGGAGTAGGGTCTTTTTTCAGCAAAGCACCGAGCAGCAATACAAAAATTAAAATGGCGGGGTGCAGGTTCAAGAATTGAAGAAGAACCAGGCTGCCAATAAGGGCCACGGCTGTCCAGCCCCATCCAAGCTTCGACTTACCAGACTTCTTGATGAAATCCCATGTCAGGACAGCAAGCATGACGGCAACAACCGGAACAACAGCCTCTGCCATTCCATTCACCCATGGCTCATCTTTGTATGAGTTCAGTCCTGTAAGCAGCAGGATCATCAGAATGATAGCCGGAATCATCGTCGCGGCGAGGGCATTGATCATCCCCAGGTATCCGCCTACGCGATAACCAATATAGCCAGCCATTTTCGTGGCAATCGGTCCCGGCAGCGCATTTCCCAAGGCAAGGATATCACCGAACTCATCAGAGTCCATCCATTTATATTTTTCTACCACTTCCTTATGTACAAGCGGAATCGAAGACGGGCCGCCGCCATATCCGAGGATTCCCACGCGAAAAAACGCTAAGAATAAATCTCTTTGTTTCAAAACTTCACCTTCTTTTCTGTTATTGGTGCCTAAAGCAGTCCCATTTCTATAAATCTTATTTCTTTTATTTTATTATAGACTCATATAATCGATACTGCATGTCAAATTCAAGTTAATTCACCCTCCGTCGCCTCATTTATCGCCATGTAAATGGTTAAGGTACCCTTACCCAGGCAATATATTGGCGAATTTTCAATTTTTTCGACCACATTTTGAATTATATCGACCACATCCACGAATATTTCGACCACTTTTGGAATTAATTCGACCACATCCACGAATATTTCGACCAAGTCGCAATCCTGAAGTTGACATCCCCAATTCGGTCGCACTTAGCTCTTCTTATAAAAAAGTACCACAGCCCCAGCGGCCATGGTACTCTTCAGTTTATCTATTAAACTTAAAAATAGTAACGGAATCATTCAACTCATTTGTCAGCTTCCTCAAGTCTGTAACCTTTTTCGACAGGTTTCCAAATGCAGATAATTGTTCAGTGGTCGATGCCGAGATTTCCTCGCTTCCTGCTGCTGTCTCCTCGACGACCGCACTGATGGATTCCACATTGTGGAGGACCCTTGCGCCCAGTTCTTTTGAGGCATCCATACCTTCGACAAGCTGAGTGATTTTTTCCGAAATACCGGTTACCTTAGACTCGATATTTCCAAATGCGCTCATTGTTAAATTCATTGATTCCATCTGCTCATCCGCGATGGCACCGCCTTTGTTCACTGCTTCTCCTATTTCATCGAGACCGTTTTTCAGAAGGTTGACCATATCAAAGATTTGCGTTGTGGCAGTGTTTGATTCTTCCGCCAGCTTTCTGACCTCTGCGGCGACTACCGCAAAACCTTTTCCAGCCTCACCTGCTCTTGCTGCTTCGATCGCCGCGTTTAAAGCCAGCAAATTCGTTTGTGCGGCAATTGCGGATACGGATGTGGCCATATCTTCAATTTTTGCTGCATAGCCTACGAATTGGTCTGTTGCTGACTGGATGGAATGAGAAGCCTTTTTGTTTTCCGTGATCAAAGCTTTTTGCCCTTCGATTGCCTTTCTTCCTTCTCCAATAGCTTCCACAGCTTCCTTGCTGTAAGAAGACGATTCCTGGGTGTGGTCAAGGTTCATCATAATCTCTTTATCCATATCGTCGATCAGCTCGACTGATTGCTGCAAATCTTCTGAAACAGTTTGTGCTCCTGCAGAAAGCTCCTCAGTTGATACAGCTACTTGATTGGAGATTTCTGTTAGCGCGATATTTTCCTGCTCGATTTCTTCCGCAAAATCCTCTACTCTCCTGCTCGCCATATTCACTTTTTGCAGCAAGGCTGTCAATTGTGCCGCCATTAAATCAAACGACTCATTCAAGGTTCCTAGCTCATCTTTGTGTTTATAAGGTACTTTTTCGATCATCAAGTTACCTTTGGCGATTTCTTGTGCATTTATCGCAATCTGTTTCAATGGCTTGGTGATGGAACTCGTCAGCCTGATCCCGATTCCCCCGGCAACGACCACAAGCAGAATGCTGCCGATGATTGCCGACAATATGATGAATTCAATCTGGTTCTTCAAGTCTTCTTTTAGAAAATCGTAATAATCATTGACCTGAATATTCAACAGATGTAGGTCATTCAAGATCCCATCGCTGCGAAGTGACTGGCGCTTCACTTCCGCATTGTTTTTCTCATCAAGCGCTTTTTTGGCTTCACCCTCCAAAGCTGTGAATTTTCCAAAAGCCTTGTCCAAAACTTTTTTGCTATCATCCTGCTGGATCAAGGCTTTTGCCTGCGTAAAAGTTTGAGAAGTCTTTTCCATTTTCGTCAAAGCGTCCTGCCTGTTCCCCTCAGTAGGGTTGAACGAGAAATTGCTAAGGGATTGCTTCGCAGCAGAGGTTTCCGCCTGGAGAGTCTGCACTGTCAGCAGCACCTGGACGTAATCCTGGTTTGATGTCTGGACCATCAGCATTCTGTAGATGATAAAAGAGATCATCACAATCGATAACCCAATAGCGAGTAATAAGTTAAGAAGTAATTTCTTTTTTATTGTCATGTTGGCTCCCCCAGTTGCAACTTGTTAATCTAGCTGTATTGAAAGCTCATTTCTTGATAGTTTGGCTTCCAGTTCTTCTAAGCTTTTTTCCTGTTCTGGAGTCAGCTTGATTACCCTGATTGGAGCAAGTCCGACACCTTTTTCATTTATTCCTAGTTCAATCTGCTTTGCTTTGAGACTTTTCTCCACTTTGAACTCCTTGATTGTTTCATATAGCGCGACATCTACGTTTTTCAGCATCGAGGTAATAATTGCTTTTTCGGCAAAAAAGTACTGGTCACTATCCACACCAATAGCAAACTTTTTCTTGGATTGCGCTTCCTTCAATACACCGACACCGGTAAAACCTGCCGCAGCGTAAAGAACATCTGCACCTTCATCAATCATTTCAGAAGCAATCTTTCCTCCAAGCTCTGTATTGCCAAAATCATTCGCATATACAACCTTAACCTCTGCTTCTGGATTCACAACCTTTACACCCTGCTCAAATCCGGCTTTGAATTTGTGTATCAGTGGAACATCCGCTCCGCCAACAAATCCAACAATATTTGATTTTGAAGCCATTCCGGCTAAGGCACCCGCGAGGAAGCTTCCCTGTTCTTCTTTAAAAGTAATGGATCTGATATTAGCCAATTCGGATACTGAATCAACCAGGATAAATTGCTGTTCAGGATATTTTTTTGCCACTTTCTCAAGATCCTCAATCACCATGAACCCCAAACCAATTACAATATCATTTCCTTCTTCGACAAGCTCAGTAAAACCCTTTTCATAGGTACCTACCGCCTGAAGCTCTCTGTAATCAAATAGAATATCAAGCTCGTCTCTCGCTTTTGCCAGTCCTGCAAACGCGGCATCACTGAAAGATTGATCACCAAGTCCGACGTCAGACAACATAATGCCGATTTTGACCCTTTCTTTCGCTTTCAGCTCAGAGTTTGCGCACCCTGCAAGGCTGCCAACGAGTAAAAATAAGATTATAAGGATATGGATAATTTGTTTCATCTTGGTGTACTGCTCCCTTTTTTAGAATTTATATCTATTTCATCGACCACAGTAATGTTTTGTTTATGGATATGGGGAAAGTCTATCTTTTGTCAATTTTCTAAATACTGAAGGATAGAAAAAAGCAGGCTGTCCATTACAGCCTGCTTCCAATTGCATTATTTAATTTTCGTAAACCTGTTCAAGTCGCCATTTTCACCAAGAACAATCAGGATATCCTCTGCTCTCAGCGTTTTGTCTGGATCTGGAGAGATGTCTACCTTGTTGGCGGTTTTCACGCCGATAACTGTGATGTTGTATTTAGCACGCAGGTTGATTTCTATCAGGTTCTTGCCAGCCATGCTCATAGGGAGCTTGATTTCCTCAATGCTGTAATCATCCGAAAGCTCGATAAAGTTTAACACATTGGGTGATGCCATCAGCTGGTGGGCGACTCTCTCTCCCATATCCCGTTCTGGGAAAATGACTTTGTCCGCGCCAACCTTGAACAATACTTGTGCATGGTGCTTGTTAAGGGCTTTGGCAACGACATTGGAAACTCCCATTTCTTTCAAAATTAGAACGGTGAGAATACTAGCCTGGATGTCATCGCCTATCGCTACAATGACAGTTTCAAAGTTCCTGATCCCTACTGCCTTTAAAGTTTGCTCGTCCGTTGAGTCACCAATTACCGCATGGGTAACAAACTCCTTGTAGTCCTCGATATGTTGTTCACTCTTATCAATCGCAAGAACTTCTTTTCCTTCATGATACAGAGTGGTCGCTACACTGGACCCAAAACGTCCCATTCCAATTACTGCGTACTGCTTTGCCATAATAACATCCTCCTACCCAATCATCACTTTTCCAGCTGGATATCGATAATGATCCTCTTTTCTTTTTTTCGTAACTGCAAAAGCCAGTGTTAACGGACCAATCCTGCCCGCGAACATCGTAATGGTAATTAATACTTTTCCGTATGAAGATAGTTCTGGCGTCAAACCCATTGATAGGCCGACAGTCGAAAAAGCTGAGACAGTTTCGAAAAATATCATCAAAAAATCTTTTCCCGGTTCCGTAATCGTCAATATCATTGTAATCGAACCTACTAGGAATAGTGCAATCAGCGAAACCGTCATTGCCTTTGAGATAATGCTGTAATTCATTCTCCTGCCAAAGAATGTGATATCCTCGCGGCCGCGAATTTGCGACTTAACTGCACCAATCAGAACCGCAAATGTTGTTGTTTTGATTCCGCCGCCCGTCGAACCTGGAGAAGCTCCAATGAACATCAAGAAAATGATTAAAAATAAAGTTGATTGCTTCAGGTCCGGAATATTCAATGTATTGGATCCGGCTGTTCTTGGGGTGACAGCTTGATAAAACGCACCGAATATTTTACCAGTCATCGACATTGGCTTCAAGGTCGATGGGTTGTTAAATTCCATGATAAAAATCAAGAGAGCTCCTCCGAACACCAAAACTCCGGATACCGCCATGACGATTTTTGAGTGCAAGGAAATTCTCCTAGTGCTTCGATACTCGAAAAGCTCATTCATGACGATGAATCCAATCCCTCCTAAACTAATAAGAGAAATCATGGTGAGATTGACAATCGGGTCTTCTACGTATTCAGTCAGACCTTTAAAGCCGCCCATCAGGTCAAATCCCGCATTGTTAAAGTTAGAAACTGCATGAAAGAAACCAAAATAGATTGCTTTTCCCGCAGCCATTTCCTGCGAAAACCTTAGAGACAAAATGATTCCACCAGTAATCTCCACTACGGCAGTAAAAATGAAGATTCGTTTGACAAGCCTGACAATCCCTTCTACAGTCGCGTTGTTCATTGATTCCTGGATAATCAGTCTTTCTTTAAACGAAATTCTTTTGCCCAAAATAAACGCGAGCAAAGTTGCGAAACTCATGAATCCCAGTCCGCCAATCTGGATCATTGACAGGATGACCATTTCCCCGAAACGTGTGAAGATATCACCTGTATCAACGACGACAAGGCCTGTTACACAAGTTGCTGAAGTTGCCGTAAACAATGCATCCAAAAACGTAAGTCCTCTGCCATTAACTGTGGAAGCTGGCAGTGAGAGCAAAAGTGTCCCTAAAAGAATAATGGCTCCGAATCCGATAACAAGTACTTTCGGGGGATCCATCCTAAAAAACAATTGCCTACGCATGATCCTTCCTTCTTTCCTTAGTATGAGGAATTACGCGTCTAATATTTCTTTGCAGGGACATTGTTCAAACTGGATTTTAAGATAGTCGACATATCTAAAATACCGCAAAACAAAAAAGCCCCCAGAGGCTAAAAGATAGCAGCCTTGTGGACTTTTGAACATACTCGTCACACAAGCTTCATCTTCCTCTTCTGCAACGCTTACGGAGTTAGCTGTCGGATTAGGGCTCAGAATAGCCCCGCCTATCATTTAGGCCTCACCCCAAGTGGATTGCATCCACAAAGTTGGTTCCCCCGCTCCTGTCGGATTCAGCGATTTAGAAATATGAAACTCTTTTAATTTTGTTCAGTAATCTGAAACTGTTGTAATCATACTCCTCCTGCAATCTGGTTGTAAACATGAACAGGACGCCAAATATCGCTTTTTTTAACCAAATTAATTCGTTATTTATGGCAAATCTTCGTTTCTCTCACTGAATCGCAGTTTTTCTTGGTTTCTTACTTTTTCAGTTGGTAAACCTTTAGGAGGATTTCAACTACAATTGAACGCGGTTTATAGTGGTTCATTTAAAGGTAAATAATAGGGATTGTGAATAAACTGGTGTTTTGAATCGAGATTGCGGGAGGTTATTGTGGATGAAAGCCATGATTATTTTGAATCCATCATCCGGAAAAGAAAAAGCGAATGATTACGCTGAAAAAATAGATGAAACCTTACGGGAACAATATGATGATATAGATATCCGGAAAACGGAAAAAGAAGGCGATGCAGCCGCTTTTGCTACTGAAGCCTGCGTGGCTTTATATGATGCGGTCATTGCCATGGGAGGAGATGGGACAATCAATGAGGTTATAAACGGTCTTGCTGAACAAGCTCACCGGCCTGCACTTGGCATCATACCACTTGGTACCATCAATGATTTTGCCAGGGCACTCAATATACCGCTGGAACCATATGAAGCCATTTCGATTCTGGATGAGCAAAACCTACGTTCTGTGGATATAGGTAAAATCAATGAGAATTACTTCGCTAATGTAATAGCAGTCGGGGCGATTGCAGAAGCTTCTTACAGTGTAAGCCCTGAATTAAAAACAAGACTTGGTTCACTTGCTTATTTTATGGAAGGGGCTAAATCATTCTTAAGTGCAGAAACAATCGATGTATCTGCCGAACACGAAAGCGGAACATGGGAAGGCCAGACCTTCCTGCTGCTTGCAGCGCTGACCAATTCTGTTGGCGGATTCGAAGATCTTGCACCTGAAGCAAACGTGAATGATGGAAAATTGCATGTTTTTATGATCAAAAAAATGTCCGTGCCGAAGATCGCCACACTCATCCCTTCGCTTTTAAAGGGTGAATTGGAGGAGAGTGAAGAAGTAGAGTATTTTTGCACCTCCTTTCTGAACGTTTCCTCCGATAAGCGCCATGTGGTGAATATCGATGGTGAAGAAGGTGAACCATTGCCATTCAATGCAAAAGTCCTGCCCAGTCATTTAGAAATTTTTGTACAAGGAAATAATAAATAGAAAAAACCTGAGCAGGGACTTTGTCCAGCTCAGGTTTTTGCCTTATTTTACACTTGAATTAAAGTTGTAGAAGAATTTAGCCGTGATTGATCCATCTGCGTTTTCCTTGATGCCAGTTACATGGATTCCAGAATCTGCAGGTGTTTCGCTAAAGCCTTTCCAGAAGTAGTAAGAACCTGTGTGAACATTGCCACTTACTGGAGTGATTTTGCTGCCAGTCTTGAAGAAGTCACCTGCATCCCCGCGGTTTACGTTCTTCTCTAGATCATACAAGCCATCTGCCTGAAGAACAGACAATCCATAGTGTGTCACCACATCACCATTGCTTGCAGTCTGTGACTGGTTGTACTGGAAGCGCTTGTTCATCCAGTTTTCAACATTGTTCGGACGGAAGCCAGCTGTCTGGTAAAGGTTGATGACATTTTCGTCGACATGCCATGCAACTAGACCATGTGCGTTTTCTCCCTGACGGATCATACCCTTGTTAAAGCCATCCTGCTGCATATTTTCAAACAGGAAGTATTCTGTACCGTTTGAACCTGGAACTTCCATTTTAACGATTCCGTTATCAGCAGTTGCTTTGTTTGCAGCTGGTAATGTGATTTCCCTTACCTCGCCTGGCTTAACTTCGATTGGATTTGCCCAGCCTAAGAAAATCTTTGAGAACGGATCGAAGTGGGTTGGAGAGTTTCCACCGTATTCAGGCTTATTAGGATAACGCATCCAAGAACCACCAGACATCAGAGAGTAGTTTCCTACACCTTCAGATGAGTAGAGTGTATCATAGAAATCTGGCAGGCCTAGTGCATGTCCAAATTCGTGCGCATAAACACCAGTCTGTACTGGGAATGGACCCGTTTTCGCTTCTTCTTTATAAGTGTTTGTTGCTGCATCAAAACCAGCTACGTTACCGCCGATTCCTGGCTGAATGTTGTAGTTGTTTACGACTACTCCATCGTACGTCATTTCTTCTGCAACTGTTTTGTTAATCCATTCATTAACGCTAATTCCTTCGTATTGAGCTGCTGTTTTGCCAGTTTCATAGTATTTGCCATAGTAAAGCGCGCTTAGCAAGCTCCATTTGTGAGACCAGAACTGGCCTGGGTCACGGCTGTATTCAGCACCTGTTCCTTCGTGGACGACGAAGACGTTTGGAACATTACCATCTTCATCAGCATATTTAGAAAAGTCTACTTGATCATCCGCTGCTTTTAACAGATCTCGGATGAATTCGCCTGTATGGGCATCGCCGTTTACGTTTCCAAGCTTATATACTCCGCCTTCTGCATAAGTACCTTCCTGATCAAGATAGTAAGAGGCACCCTTTGGCAACTCGACCCACACGAATTCAGTGTTCTCTTTGCGAACCAAATTCGTTTTTCCGTAACTTGATTCTTTGTAAGCATTTTGCATCGTACGGTCTTTAGGAACATCATCGCCATCGTACTTTTGGAATTGTGGCAGCTCGTAAGGATTATATTCTTCACCAAAAATTAAATCCTCATAATATTCCGCAGGAACTTGCCCTGACATGTCCCCAATCGGCTCGTCACCATCTTTGTACTTAGCCAGAAGAACGAGTACCGGAATATCACCAGTTGCTTCTTTATAAGCAACATGTTTATCTCCTGGCTGCTGGAATTTCGCTCCAGTTTGTGCAATCTTTTCAGCAGGATCAACCTTAGAAATATCAATTCCTAATTCCTTGGCTCTATCAACCAACTCAGGAGTAGCACCTACATGATGCGCAAGGCTTAATTCATATTTACTTTGTGGTTTTACTGCAGAATCAGTTGGGCTGACTCCCGCAAATACTGCACTACCTGCTAAAGCAAGAGAAAGCGCAGAAGTTGAAAGGACTTTTAACACACTGTTCACTCCCTATTAGAATATTTCTATTTACTAAATAATATAAAATATTCAGTATATTCTAAATAGGGATAATGGCTTATTTGATAGGTTTTACTGTGCTTCGAAAGACTTAAATTACGACAAAAGTAACTATATTACCATAATAATCCATTAATATTAAATAACTGAAAAGCAAACGGTCAAGAGACTGCCAACATAATTTTTTAGGACATCATTTCGCGCAATTCCTTCGAACCTGTCTGAATTCCAAAGGATTCTTTGACAGCTTTCCCTCTTCACCTTAAAAGCTGTCTGAATAACCATGGTTTCTTGACAACTTTGGTGCTTTCCTCTTAAAACCTGTAAAAATAACGGTGGTTTCTCGACAGCTTTGGGGCTTTCCTCTTGAAACCTGTCAAAATAACGGTGGTTTCTTGACAGCTTTGGGGCTTTCCTCTTGAAACCTGTCAAAATAACGACCGTTTCTTGACAGCTTTGAGGCTTTTCTCTTGAAACCTGTCAAAATAACGGTGGTTTCTTGACAGCTTTGGGGCTTTCCCCTTGAAACCTGTCAAAATAACGATGGTTTCTTGACAGCTTTGAGGCTTTCCTGTTGAAACCTGTCATAATAACGACCGTTTCTTGACAGCTTTGAGGCTTTTCTCTTGAAACCTGTCAAAATAACGACCGTTTCTTGACAGCTTTGGGGCTTTCCTCTTGAAACCTGTCAAAATAACGGTGGATTCTTGACAGCTTTTGCCTCTTCACCTTAAAAGCTGTCTGAATAACAATGGTTTCTTGACAACTTTGGTGCTTTCCTCTTGAAACCTGTCAAAATAACGGTGGTTTCTTGACAACTCGCCCGCAACCTCCTCCAAACCTTTCTGAATTCTGCTCAATTTTAAGAGAGCATTCCTCGTACCTCCCCGAAACTAGTAGTAAGTTTAGCTCAAACAAACAAGACTCCGCGAAGCGAAGTCTTGTTTAAAAATGCCCTTACAAGATATCCATCCAAATCTTGATTGCAGTACCTAAGATCAAGAATGCGAGGATGTACTGAAGAACCTTAGTATTCACTTTCTTACCAGCATTTGCACCCATTGGCGATGCGATTAGGCTGGCAACTACCATGATCAATGCTGGCCAAAATTCTACCTGGCCAGTGGCAATTTTACCTACTGTGGATCCTATGGAAGAAATGAACGTGATTGCTAATGAAGTAGCAATTGTCATTCTAGTTGGGATCTTCAGGACAACTAGCATGATTGGCACAAGTAGGAATGCTCCTGCTGCACCTACGATACCTGCTCCTATCCCGACGACGAAAGCGAAGGATGCTGCTAGCCATTTATTGAAAGTAACCTGGTCAAGCGGGATATCATCTACGCCCTTCTTCGGAACAAACATCATGATTGCTGCAATTAATGCCAAAATACCATAAACGAGGTTGATGCCGCCTTCGGACAAGAATCCAGAGCCGTAGCTTCCGATTAATGACCCAACAAGAATCGCGGAACCCATATAGATGATCAATGTTTTGTTTAAGTACCCGCCTTTACGATATGCCCAGACACCACCGATTGTAGCGAAGAATACCTGTACAGCACTAATTCCTGATACCTCATGGGCACTGAACGCCGCAATTCCAAACAATGGCGGAATGTATAATAACATAGGGTATTTAATGATTGAACCGCCGATTCCAACCATCCCGGAAATATAAGAACCAATAAAACCGATTAAAAATATGACGACCAAAAAAGTAAAATCCATCTGGCTTCCTCCTTTATCGTTAACTTAAAGCAAAAGAAAAGGGAGACAAGCTCCCCCTTCGTTTAATTACGCCTTCTTCATCCAGAACTTGAACACTCCGTTTTCTTCTTCGTGCTTTAGAAGTTCATTACCAGTAGACTGCGCCCAAGCTGCAAGATCTTTTACAGCGCCTTTATCAGTTGTATGGATTTCTAGTACTTCTCCAGATTGAAGGTCAGTGATTGCCTTTTTAGTTTTGACGATTGGCATTGGACAAGCTAGTCCTTTTGCGTCTAATACTTTTGCTACGTTCATGTTAAAATCCTCCTTGGTTGTATAAAAAGTTGTATTTTTCGAATGTGATCAGGGGAGCTAAGTCCCTGTAGGAATTTATCTTACCGCACAGCGGTTAGGCCCGATTTCCATTTCTCTTTGCTTCTCATCATCAGGGCTGATTTTACCCATGTTTGTTTCACGAATCTCCTGGTATGCATTTGGCTGCGGCGGCAGATTCTCAGTTACAAGTCTGCGGAATTCAGCTTCGTCTTCGATGTTCAATCCGTGGTTTTTCGCGAATAGTGTACCTAATTTTTCAGATACGCTGCCATCTTCATTCAATTCGTCGATGATCATGAAGTGTGCAGGAAGAACGACAAGCTCATCAGAAAGCTGCTTGTAACGAGTGTAAAGAGAGTTTCTCAGGTCTGCTACCCAGTCTTCTGCTTTACCAGCCAGGTCAGGGCGTCCAATTGAGTCAATGAATAGTATATCCCCGGAAAGAAGATATTTTTCATCTACCACAAAGGAAGTAGAACCGATTGTGTGGCCTGGAGTGTATAGTGCATTGATGTCGATGTTTGTGTCACCGATTTTTACATTGTTGCCATCTTCTAGAGGCTGGTAGTTGAATGTTACTTCATCAGCATCTTTTGGAGGCAGCCAGTATGTTGCGCCTGTTGCTTCAGCAATTTTTCTGCCGCCGGAAATATGGTCTGCGTGCAGGTGTGTATCGAATACATGCTTGATTTCTACGCCAAGCTCTTTGGCGAAATCAAGATACACATCAGTCATTCTTGTAGCGTCGATAAAAGCAGCTTCACCGTTTGAAACGACTGCATAAGATAGGCAGCCTTTTCCGATACGGACGAACTGGTACATTGATCCGCCATCCTTAAGATCGCCAACCTTGACAGGCTCTAGGTGTTCACTCCACGCTTTCATGCCGCCTTGAAGATAAGACACTTCTCGGCCTGCTTCTTCAAGCAATTCAGCAACCATTACTGAAGAACCTTCTTTTGCACATACAACAAGAACTTCTTTATCAGTAGGTACTTTATCAAGGATCTCTTCTACTCCATCAAGGAGATCGAAGTAAGGGATGTTCAAGTAATCGAAGTTTTCTCCTTCGATTTTCCAGTCATTGAAGTCGCTCTCGTTACGGACATCAAGGATGAAAAATGGTTCTTTATTGAATACTTTTTTCGTTACTTCTTTAGACGTCATTGCTTTCATAATCTACTTTACCTCCCTGGGTATACTTTTTTCAAAAAAAAGAATTATTGTACTTTTGTTTCAGTTGGTCCATTCCATTCAGACATACCTGGAACAACATTCCAGACCTTTTCAAAACCTTTGCTTACAAGTGCCTGGGAAGCCATATCACTTCTGTTGCCTGTGCGGCAAACAACGAGGATTGTTTTAGACTTATCAAGTTCAGCCACACGATTTTCAAGATCACCAAAAGGAATTGAAATTGCATTTGGGATATGTCCGAAAGCATATTCAGCTGGCTCTCTTACATCAAGGACAACAACATCCTCATTTGCTTCAAGCTTATTTACAACATCGTCGTTTGAAACAATATTTGGATATTTTGTTTCTTCCTGTTCTTCACCTGAACCGCCTTTACGGATATAGTGTTTAAGAACTTCGCCTTCTTCAATGGTTCCAAGATATTGGTTGCCAGAGCTTTTAGACCATGCCTGGATATCTGCTCTAGAACCTTTATCCGTTGCGAGCACCTCTAAAACCTCGCCCGGATTTAAATTGTTGATTGCTTTTTTAGTTCGGACAATCGGCATTGGGCAAGCAAGCCCTTTTGCGTCGACTGTTGCATTTGTTTTAACAGTTTCCATTGGTCGACCTCCAATTATTAGTATCTATTAGATGAACAGGTTGACGTTTCCGTCTTCTGCATCAGCCAGGTAAGCTGCTACACCAGCAAACTCTACGCCATCCATGATTTCTTCTTGCGTAAGGCCAAATAAGTCTACTGTCATTTGACAGGCAACAAGTTTTACATCCTGTTCTTTTGCCATGTCAATCAAGTCTGGAAGCGGCATAGCATTGTGCTTTTTCATTACATCTTTGATCATCTTAGGGCCAAAACCTGCAAAGTTCATTTTTGACAATCCTAATTTGTTAGCGCCTCTTGGCATCATCTTAGCAAACATCTTTTCAATGAAGCCTTTGTCAGCCTGGATCGGCTCATCTTTCCTTAGAGCATTCAAGCCCCAAAACGTGTGGAAAATTGTCACTTCATGATCATAGGCAGCTGCACCATTAGCAATGATATAAGCAGCCATGACTTTGTCATAATCTCCACTGAATAAAATAATCGTAGTTTTCTTCTGTTCTCCCATTATCTCTCTCCCCCTCTTAATTACGGTAACGGGTATTTATAACTGCAAAAAAATATAATATCTTTTCTACGTTGTATACGTTGTTTAATACCTTACAGGGTATATATTATTAGAGATCGCTCCTTTTGTCAACCGTAATTATGAATTTTTTATGACTTTTTTAATCTTGATTATTTCCAACCTTAAAAGAACAGTGATTGACGCGGATATTTACATCATATGTTTTCTTTTTGAAATTGTTGATAGGAATTGGAATGGGAGTCGAAAGGAAAAATGAGAAGAACTGCAGTTGGTAACATTATTTAATAGAAGAAAAAGTTTTCTGGGATAAGAAAAGGATAAGAAAGGTAGTGAATCAATAAGCGATAAACTAGTAAATTTAATAGAAGAAGTAATAGTGGAAAAGTAAAAAGAAAATAAAAGCCTGGGTTAATAAATCTTTATAATTAGCAGATTGTAAAGATTGTGATCCAGGCTTGATCAATCTTCATCAAGCATCCTATATTTTACACTTTCATCGTAAAGCCTGTTTTTCTTGCTCCAGGCCCAGATCATTCCTGCTGAAGCAGTGAATGCGAACATAACCATGAGTAATAGCCAAGCTCCAGGTACCATAACTGCACCTCCTTTTTTAAAATTGTCTTATACTATCGAATTACTCTAACAGAATTCTCCGAAACCGTCCAGAGTATATTTCAGGGGGTTGTAAAAAAAAACCTTTGGGATTACAATGTGTTCAAAATATTTTGGGAGGTAGACAAATGGAACATCAATCCCTGGGTTTTTACTTCGATTTTCTTTATTATATCGGAGTGCCTATCCTGATTATCTTCGTCCTTGATACATTACGCAAAAAGTATAATAAAAAAGAAGAACAAAATTAGAAATCACCTGACAGAGCGAAATCTTTTCGTTCTGTTTTTTTTTGGCAAAATTGTAATTAAACCAGGTTTTTTTCCAGTTAGAAAGCTAGTATAAAACAATTGGATAACACCATAAAAAACTTGAATAACTTTATTTCTCTATGGGATGTATCATGTAACATAGCAGATTGTGAAGAAATTGTGAAATATTTGTGTTTATTTTATGAACAAGGGAGTGTCAAAATGTTTACAGACGAAAAATGGAGTTCTTCCAAGAACTGGTTCATCGCTGCTGTCTTCTGGATCATCATCGGCATGAGCATGGGACTTCTTACTGCAACAAAACAAATTTGGCCAGAATTGTTGAACAATCGCTGGTTCACTTACGGGCATGTTCGCTCGGCACACGTAATGCTCGTCATCTACGCGTGGTTATCAATGGCTTATGTAGGCTCAATGTTCTACATGATTCCAAAGCTTGCTAAAACAAAGGTTTATAGCGAAAAGCTTGGGAATTTCGCTCTAGTATTTTATAACGTTGTTATTTTAGAAGGTTTCTTCGCATTGCTTTTTGGCCAAACCGAGGTAATCGAGTATGGAGAATTCCCACTATGGGTTGACGTTCAGCTTCTTGTCGCAATTGGACTTGTAGCTTATAACCTTTTCAAGACAGTTGGACGCCGCCAAGAAAAAATGCTTTATGTCAGCCTTTGGTATTTCCTTGGCTCATTGCTATGGCTGCCATTGACTTGGATTGTCGGGAACTTCCCGGCTCAATGGATTCCAAGTGGAGTACAGCAAGGTTTGATGGGTTGGTTCCTTGGACATAACGCAATCGGCCTTTGGATGACAACAGTCGGTGTTGGACAGATTTACTACTTGCTGCCTAAATTGACTGGACGACCTTTATACAGCCACCAGTTATCAATGATTGGTTTCTGGGCAATCGCTACTTTCTATGTATGGAATGGTCCTCACCACTTGATGAATGGACCGATCCCAGGCTGGATCTCAAAAGCTGGGGTTATTCCTTCAATCGTTCTATTGATCCCGGTTTGGGCAGTTCTAGCCAACTTCTGGGGAACAATGAAAGGTTCTTGGTCACAAACAAGAACGAGTGTACCGCTTCGTTTCACAGTAGCGGGTACGATTTTTTACCTATTCGCATGTCTTCAGGGACCTTTGCAAGCCCTTCCATCTGTAAGTTCAGTCATTAAGTTCACTCACTGGACTGTTGGGCATGCACATATGGGACCATTCGGTGCGTTCTCTTTCACATCTTTCGCAGCAATCTATTACATCCTGCCTAAAATCGTTGGACGCGAAATGTTCAGCAAGAGAGCAATGGAAGCTCACTTCTGGTTCTCTACTGTCGGTTTCTTAGTATTCGCATTCTCATTGTGGATCGCAGGAGTTGTCCAAGGATTCGCATGGATCGAAGGCGTTCCATTCTTGCAGACTGTATTGATGATGGAACCTTACGTACAAGGCCGCGCAATCGGTGGAACGATGATGTATGTAGCTCAATTCTTCCTGGCATGGAACATGTATAAAACTATTAAACTTGCAAAACTTGAGAAAAAACAGCAAGCACAGCAGCAAGCTGCTTCTGCTTAATGAGGAGGGAAAACGTTGGAACGTAAACCATCAGCTGTATTAATCGTTGCTTTAATTCTATGGACTTTCGGTGTAGCCGGAACGGTCATCCTTCCCCTCTTCGACCAGGAAATCAACTCTGCAACTGCAAGCGGTGAGCTTCGCAATTACCCAGAGGATTCTGCTGAAGCAAGAGGAAGAGAAATTTATATCCAAAACGGCTGCCAGACTTGCCATACACAATTCGTCAGAGCATTGCCTGCTGATACGAATCAAAATCTAGGTCCAGTTACTAAGGGCGGAGATTATAAATATGATTTACCACATCTATTGGGATCTAACCGTACTGGCCCGGATTTGATGTGGGTTGGCTTGAAATATAACGAAGACTGGCAGCGCCAGCACTTGATTGATCCTCAATCTACAAGCCCTGGAACAATCATGCCTTCTTTCGATTATTTATCTAATCAGGAACTTGATGATCTTGTCGCCTATTTGATGAGCCTCAAGCCAACTGAAGAAAGATTGGAAGAGTATAAAAAGGAAATGAGCGAAGCGAAAAACCACAATTAAGATTCCTTGATAATTAACATCCCTTTCCTTAAGCCCCCGGGTTTAGGGGAAGGATTTCATCTTATTAACAGGATTAAAAGGCAGGTGGAAGAAAGTGAAAAAGGAATATCAACAACATGAAAGTAAAGAAGCGGATATCGTATCTGACATTAAGATTGAGCATAACAAGGTGCCAAAGCTTTTGGTCGTTGTATTTTATGTTGTAGCAATCTGGGCAATCGGATATGCGATCTTCATGCCTGGTAAGCTTGCAGTCGAACCTGCTGCTGCTCCACAGGATAATAAAGGAGAGCTTATTTTTGAAGGCACTTGCCTGAGCTGCCACGCCACTGGTGCAGCACCTGACCTAAGCGGGGTAACAGACAGGATGCCTGAGGAAGACATTAAAAATGTCATCAAAAAAGGCCGTAACTCAATGCCAGCTATCGGTCATCTTTATACCGAAAAAGAAATCGACATGGTCTATGAATACTTAAAGGACTACAGATAAGGAAAGGAGGATTCTCGTGGGTAAAACTATAACAAGATGGGCATTTTTTATCATTATTTTCACTCTGCCGTTCTGGAACGGCTTCAGGATGGATATCGACAACGAAAAGCTGTTCTTATTCGGCTTCGAATTATCCTATGAAGCTGGCTATCTATTTTTCGTTTTCTTATTCTTGTTCCTGATGGCTTTCCTGGCACTATCAATGATCGTGTACAGAGCGTTTTGCCAGTATGCTTGCCCGCACAATACGTTCAGCATGCTTTTGAACAAGATTGAAGCAAAACTAGGTGATAAAGGCAAGGCAGTAACATTCCTGCTGGCCCTGGTTGTAAGCTTCTTCATGGCTTACGCGACAGTAAGTTACTTTTACAATCCTATAACGATCTGGGAATCACTCGTTAACTTTGAAATGAACAAATACTTCTTCCTTGTAACTTCAACAGCTGTTCTATATACAGCTTTATCTTACAAGGCAAGGAACTCATTCTGTAAGGTTTGCCCATACGGACTTGCCCAGGGCATTTCACGCGTAGATGACAAAACTCAATGGCTTACACATCCAGGAGTATGGATTACATGGGGTACAACAACTGCCCTTGTGCTAGTCCTGCTTGTTGGATGGTTCTAATTTAAAAACAAAGTGAGGTGAGAACATAAATGAATAAAATCTTGAAACTATCAGCATTCGCGCTTCTGTCGGTATCACTTACTGCCTGCTCCGAAGCGGCAGTAAAGAATGTATCCCTAGATGATGTAAACAATAAGGATCTTCCACCGATCCATGAAGACTATTCATCTAACTGGTGGAAGGATCAGCCAAACGGAAACGCAGATACCAATATGGACTGGAATGGTGAAGGCTGGATCCTGTCAGCCAACGAAGTTAGTAATGGAGTTGCCATCGCCGATATCAAAACTGGAAACGTGGTTAAATACTTTCAAAGCTCAGGTACTCCCCACCATGTTCATTTGAACAAAGAGCAGACATGGGCTTTTGCGACACAGCGTTACGGAACAAGCGTTTTAGCCATCAATATGGAGACACTCGAGTCTCATGACATCAATTTCCCAGGCTTTGAGGACGCTCCTGCTCCACAGCACCTGACATTCTCGCATGATGGCAAATACGCCTTTACTTCACTGAATGGCGTTGGCGCAGTTGGTATGATCGATGCCACCACTGCTAAATTAGTGAAAGTTTTTAAAGATGTAGGGAAAAAACCAAGGGATTTAAACGTCACGCCTGATGGCAAAAAGTTGTTTGTCAGCTTGCAGGCAGAATCTTTCATTACAGTCATTGACATTGAAACTGGTGAAACAAGATACCTTGAAAGAACAGAGACTGATTATGGAAAAGGAACAGGCTCTGGTCTTGATATGTCAAATGATGGAAAGTATGTTGCTGTTTCAAATACAGCGGACAATGAAGTTGCTATTTATGATGCAGAGACTGAGAAACTGCTCAAGAAAATCGGGGATATTCCTAAACCGGTTAACGTAAGCTTCATGGGTAACACCTATGACCTCGTCACCGGTAACCGTAATGATGGATCAATTTCCATTATTGATACCGAAAAGTTAAAGCTTGTCAAAACAATTAAGACTGGCGCTGGAACAAACATCCCTTACCTTGGTCCGGATGGATACTGGTATACTTCCCAAAACGGTGCTGGTTTCTTAACTGTCCTTGATCCAGAAGATAATTATAAAATTGTAAGAAAGATTTGGGGCGTCCAAAACATCCACTGGCTCGCATGGAGTCCAGATGGAAGCATGATGTTCGGTTCTAACTGGGGAGATAAAACACTCACTAAAATTGATTTGACGAAAAAGAAGGATTTCAGACAGACAATTCCTGTTGGTTTGAATCCAAACGGAATCGCGATCAAGACGAATGTTCCTAAAGATCAGCTTCTCGCTCACCAGAAAGGCAATGAGGAAGAAGCAAACAAAATCAAGAAAGCTTCAACACTTGTTTTTCCGGAAGCAAGAAATGTCAATGAAGAAGCATTCCTTGGCACATGCCTGACTTGCCATGATATCGGACGAATCATGAGAAACAACAGTAAAGGTGCAGAGGCATGGACATCGGTTGTAGACCGCATGAAAGGGAACGGGGCAAAAATGACCGATGAACAAAGACAGCAAATCATCGATTATCTTGCTTCTGATGAGCATAAATCTCTTTCAATTCAAACTGAACTTGAGCTCGAACTTTCTAAACAAAATATGGATAAAGAATAAGAGAAAAGCTTGCTCGGCCACGCCATTCTCTTGAATGGGCCATAACAAAAAATCCTAATGCCTCTTTAACAAGAAGCATTAGGATTTTCATCTAAGTTTCTTATATAGTTCCATAATCTCTCATGAAGATTGGATTTAAACTGTTTATCCTTCCTTAACAGGTAGAATGGACGATAACGGTTCCTGTCTATGAAAGGACTGACAATGAGCTGCCGAGATTGAACTTCAGGGCAGATTGCCAGCTTGGAAAAGACAGCAACACCAAGCCCATTTTTCACACCCTCTTTGATTAGCGTGTTGCTATTATAAACAAGGACCGATTTCGGCTTGATATTTAATCCATTCCATAAATCGAGAGTTGCCTGCCTCATCGCGCAGCCTGGCTCGCGAATCAGCCAAGTCATTTCTTCAAGCTTTGAGGGCTTCTGGTCGGAGGGGTCAATCCTAAGCTGAGGAGAAACACCGAGAACGAGCAAGTCATCATAGAACTCATGAGAAATAAAGTCATATCGGCCAGCTTGTCCCTCGACAAGAGCAAGGTCGATATCAGAAGCATAAAGCAAATCCGTTATATGCACAGAGGTTCCGATGGTGATTTGGATTTGGTTGCTTGTTATATCAGGATTCAACTTTATGAAATCTTGAACCATTTTAGAGATCAGACATTCGCCGATCGTATTGCTGCAGCCAATCTTGATGGATTGACTGGAATCGCCTTCTGCCATAAGGTTTTCCAGCTTCTCATTCAATGCTATCAAATGCTGGCCGTGTTCAAATAGTGTTTTGCCTGCCTCTGATAATTTGATTTTGCGATTGGACCTGATGAACAACTGTTTATTATAATAAGCCTCTAACTGGCTGATTTGATGACTGACGGCTGGCTGAGAAAGATTCAGCATCTTCCCTGCCTGGGAGAAGCTCTCATATTTAGCAGCAGCAATGAATGTCTTTAAATGTTCTAAATTCAATATGATCGCACCCCTTTATACTATAGAATTGGAGGGAATAAAATGAAAAAAGTAGAGATCGTCGTAACCGTTATCGTATTGTCTGCATTTATTTTCGGTCTGATGTACTTTACCAAGGATGAATCCGTAACATATCGTGATGTTAAATTTGAAATCGCCTCTCTGGCCATCTTATCCACTGTTTCCCTGTTCACTTTTTTCGGGATCAGAAGAAACTTAAACCATTAATTTGCATTATACCACAGAGGGTTTAATTTGAAGATGTAAAATTTTAAATGTAAAACCTAGGAAATCTCCTAGGTTTTATTTTTTTTCTTGAAACAGTATACTAGCAATCAAAAGAAATAATCATCACAACCTGCAAAAGTGAGAGATTTAATTTGAAAGTTTTCTACAGTAATAATACAATTATAAAATAATATACCATTAGGGGTATAATTTCAAGAACCTTAATTAATCCTTAACAAAAACATCACAAGATAGATAACAGAAAAGGAGTGAATATTTATAATGACAGAAATCGGATTATTTTTTGCTTTTACTGCTGGAATTTTATCATTTTTCTCCCCTTGCGTGTTCCCTCTCCTCCCAGCTTACATAACACATTTAACTGGCGGGAAAATCGAGGGAACTAAAGTAGCTGTGGATCGTGCAACCCTTTTTATCCGTTCATTTGGATTCATTGTCGGTTTTAGCTTGATTTTTATTGTCATGGGTGCCTCGGCATCGTTCCTGGGACAGGCTTTTGCAAACTACCGGACAATTGTGATGCAAATTGCTGGTTTGCTGATCATCATCTTCGGCCTGCAGATGGCCGGCTTGCTGAACATTAAATTTCTGATGATGGAAAAGAAGGTGCATTCCGAAACAAAGCCGAAAGGTGCATTCAGTTCTGTGTTCCTAGGGATGGCGTTTGCCAGCGGATGGTCACCTTGTGTCGGACTTGCACTCTCCTCCATCCTGCTTTTGGCGAGTTCTTCCGATACTTTATACCAGGGAATGTACCTGCTGACTTCTTATTCTCTTGGAATGGCCGTTCCTTTCCTTATCATATCTTTTGTCATTTCTTATTCATTAAAAGCAATCAAGAAGATCAACAAATATCTTTCTAAGCTAGCTCTGGTGAATGGTATGATAATGGTAGGAATGGGCTTCCTTGTCCTTTCCGGGCAAATGCAGAAAATCAGTGCCTGGCTGTCTGCTTACAGCTTATTTGGAGTTTAAGAACCTGCTGTATAGCTTTTTCAATAAGTTGATGCAAGTCAGTGTTAAGGAGTGACCTATCAAGTGAAGAAAGAACTGATCGGCAAAAGTGTACTGGTTGTTGAAGATGACCCTAAAATCCGCACACTTGTTAAAATTTATTTGACGAATGAAGGCTATGAGGTGCTAGAAGCTGACAACGGGGTTGTCGCCCAGGAAATGATTGAAAAATATGATCCATGCATCCTGATTCTTGACCTGATGCTCCCCGGCAAAAACGGTGAAGAGATTTGCCGCTGGCTTCGCAATGACCTGGAAAGCATGATGCCTGTCATCATGCTAACCGCAAAGGCTTCTGAAAAAAGCAGGATCGAAGGCTTCAAGCTAGGCGCAGATGATTATGTCGTAAAACCATTCAGCCCGGCTGAGCTGATGGTCAGGATTGAAGCGGTGTTACGAAGGACCGCAAGCCGATGCGGTAAATTGACTTTTACAGGTCTTACAATCAAGCCGGCAAAAGGGCAGGCAATGGTCGATGGCGAACCAATCGATTTGACCAATTTTGAGTTCAGGCTGCTTCATATGTTCATGCAGCATCCGGGGCAAATCCTTTCGAGGGCACAAATACTCGACACAATCTATGAAAATAACGAAAAAGCCGTCACAGAGCGGACCATTGACGTCCATATCAAGAATCTCCGGGAAAAAATAAAAGGAAAAACGCCCAAAGATTATATTCAGACCGTAAGAGGAATGGGGTATAAATTTGCGGCGAATTAAAAGCATGGCGGACTTGTTACTATCTAAGCTTGTGGCAATCAACAGCATAGTCATCCTGCTTGTCATCATGCTTGCAGGGATATCCGTGAAGGATTACGCCTGCTTTCTAGTCAATAATGAACAGGTGACAGGAACGCAGCTGGTTGAAACATTGAATTCATTCCTAATCAAAGTTAGCGTGATTGCATTTATCATGGCCGGACTTTTACATTATTTTTCAGTAAAGCGGATCGTGAATCCAGTTAAATCGATGGCTGTGGCCGCAAACCAAATAAAAGAAGGCAAAATCCCTTCGAAGATAGATATCACTGCAAGCGGAGAATTGGGAGAGCTTGTAACGAATTTTAATGCCATGACGGAAACACTATCTGTGGTACAAACACGGCGTGAGGAAATGCTCCGGGATATCGCCCATGAGTTGAGGACCCCGTTAACGAATATCAACGGCTACCTTGAAGCCCTCCATAACGGTGTATTGACAGGAGAACGCGAGCTGTTCGGTTCTCTTTTGGAGGAATCCAATCGGATTACAAGGATTGTCGACCTGATCGCCGAGATTGACACTTGGAATAAAGAGGTTTACTTCCTTGAGAAACAGTTTGAAGTAACTGATATTAAACAAGTCATGGCAGAATCACTGGCAGCCTTTCAGCTGAAGCTATCCAACAAATTCGAAACATTCAGCCAGCATATAGAATACGCTACCATTTTTGGCCATGCAGACGGCTTAAAGCAAGTCATGTCCAATCTGCTGCAAAATATCATAGAGTATGATACTGGCGGGGACCTTTCAATAACAGCACAGCCTGATGGTAAGGTATACAAAATTACTTTTTCCCATAAAGGAAAATACATTGATCCGGAGATGAAAGAACTCATTTTCGAACGATTTTACAGGCTTGAAGAATCCCGCAGCACAAAAGCTGATGGTGCAGGACTTGGACTTGCCATCGCCAAAAGCATCATTGACGCCCATCAAGGTGAAATCGGCGTTGATACAGATGGGCATAATCACTCATTTTGGGTAACGATTCCAATCCACCGCAAATCTTAATCATTCCTTAACAATACGATCACATACTCGTTGATAAAGACTGTTTTCGTACAAAAGGAGCGATTGTGATGGAATTTACCTACTATAACGAAAAACTGATTGGTCAGCTTGAATATGGATTCCTGCCAATATCTCCGAATACTGAGATGGGCTACAGGCCTATGGAACTGTTCGTATCCTCTTTAACAGGATGCAGTACCTCGGTGCTCGCAAATATTCTTACCAAGAAGAGAATAGACTATAAAAGAATTGACGTACGAGTGTCAGCAACGAGGGATCCAGAAGAGGCACTACGGATCGAACAATTGATATTCAATGTAAGCGTCCAGACTGACACAGTGGATAAGGCAGACCAAGCTGATAAGCTTGCCCGACTTGTCCTGAAAAATTGCGGCATGATTCAATCTGTTATCGGAAGTATAGATGTCCGTTATCAGATTGAATTTACGCCAGACCAGCCAAAAAAAGGTGATGTTGCTTGAACTATATAACTTTCGGCAGATTCACACTGCCTGCAGATTTGCTGGCAGCGTTTGCTGCCATTTTTATCGGAGCCTTGATTTACCGGGCCAGGGAGAAAAAGAGTATCGATGATTGGTTTTGGAACAGCTTCTTTATCTACATAGCGATATACAAGTTAAGCTATGCAGTCTTTAATTTTAAAATGTTCCTTGACACCCCCTTATCCCTCCTTTATTTTAATGGAGGTACCGCAGGTCAGATCCTTGCTTTCCTGGGAATCGCCATCTATTTATATTGGCTATCAAGGGCAAAGGGGAGCACCATCACACCAGAAGAATATATCCCTGCGTACTTTATATTCTTTTTACTGTATTGGACAGGGTTATTTGCGTTCTCACAGGACTTCCTCGCCGCTGCGATACAGGCTGTCCTAATGATAGGCTTCATTTTGTTTTATTTAAAAAACATTAAGCTTACTATGGAGTATGCAATATTGTTCCTGATGCTCGAAGCACTAATACTTAGCCTGTTTTCCGATTTGCTCGCAGTGGAGAACCTGCTGATCTTCGCACTCGGAGTTTACTTAATCATTTTTCAGCGTTTAAATAAGGAGGAAATTCAGCATTGAATAAAAATCTTTTATCATTCGCGATTTTAGCACTGGCTGTCGTCATTCTTGTCGTGAATATCTGGAAACCGGGATCAACAGAAAGCGAGAAGAACACAACAGCTCCAGCAGGAGAATCTGTAGAAACAACAGAAGATATTCCAGGCGCGAAGCTTTCTTCTTTGCGTGAAGGAGCAGAGGCTCCTGATTTTGAGTTGAACACTCTTGATGGAGAAACAATTAAACTTTCTGAGCTCCGAGGCAAAAAGGTCATCCTTAACTTCTGGGCAACATGGTGTCCTCCATGTAAAGCCGAAATGCCGCACATGCAGAATTTCTATGAAGAAAACAAGGACAATGGCGTTGAAATCATTGCAGTCAACCTGACAAATATGGATAAAGGCGCTGATGAAGTCCAAAAATTCGTTGGCGAATATGGATTAACATTCCCTATTCCTTTAGATGAAGAAGGTGTCGTCGGTACGACCTATCAGGCTTTCACCATTCCAACAAGCTACATCCTCGATGAAAACGGTGTGATTACAAAGAAAATTGTTGGCCCTATGGATGAGAAAATGATGAAGGAACTAACTGGGGTTAAATAAGAAAAAGTCGCGGCCGGGGCCGTGACTTTTTTTGCTTAGATTTGCTTCGCCTCTGAAATGTCCATTAAACACTTTTCTTGGACATTTTGGCCTTGCTTCGCCTTCAAAATGTCTATTAAACCCTTTTTCTTAGACATTTCGGCGCTGCTTCTCCTTCAAAATGTCCATTAAACCCTCTTCCTTGGACATTTTGCCTGTGCTTTGCCTTCGAAATATCCATCAAACTGAGGGGTTTTAGGTACTCAGTATTCTTTGTTCTCCATCAGCTTTGAATGTTCCATTTTCTTTTAAAAATCGCTTAATAACATCAACTGCATGTGCACCATGGTAGGTTTTATCAGTTTCTGCGCCTTTGAATAGCTGCTTGCCTGCCCCTGCAATCTTGTATTTCTTTTTCAGATCGATTTCCTGACCACCGATGAGCAGCTTTTGAATCCTGTTTCCTTCCGGATTGTATGACTTAAGTGACATGAATAATCCAGAGGACCTTAAAATATATCCGCCTTTTTGCTTAAACGGGTCTCTTGAGAACACCATCTCCAAATTCTTCTCCAGGGCGTTCATCAGGTGCTCTCCGGTCATTTTGAGTGTGAAAATTTCAGGGTTCGTAGGGATGATGGTATGCAGATTATACTCTGTTATATCCCCTGCAGGGACCGGGGTACCGTACCTCCACCCATGTGAAAACGCCAGATCGCAGTCATCAAACGCATACAGATATGAATCAGTGATCAGCTGATCCATAGGTGCTTCATTCAAGGTCATTCTGTGTAAAATAGACTCCGTCTTGCCGACGACATTATCCCGCTCCTTACTGTATGGCTCCAATATATCATCAATGATTCCCGCCATTTCCTCATCCTCAGGGATGCTTTCGTCAATTGTCACCAATTCGTATTGATAGTCTTCCATTTTTCCGCCTTGAAAGGTGATTTCAAGTTTTCCAAGGAATGATGCACTGGAACCAGCCTGAACAACAAGTGCACCATTGACGGTAATCGGTTCTTCAACCCTGTCATGGCTGTGTCCCGATAAAACGATATCAACGCCATCGACAAGGGTTGTCAGCTCGACATCAAGAGGGAGTCCCATATGGCTCAACAATACAATAAGATCCACTTTGCCTTTTAACTCTTCGACACAATCACGAGTCTCTTCCACACCTCTTGAAAATGCAAGGCCTTTAGAAAAGCTTTCAGGCATAGTCTCATCGACATATGGATAAGTCAGTCCAATGACACCTACCTTGACACCTTCAAATTCTTTAATGATTAAGGGTTTCATGAATGTCTCATTCGTATTCTGATCCCTTACGTTGCAAGCGATAGTCGGAAAGGGCAATGCTTCAACCAGTGAAGACAACTGCTCCTTCCCGTAGGCAAAATCCCAGTTTCCAGGGACCCAGCCATCGAGCTCCAATTTCTGCAATCCTGGCAAAATCGCTTCTCCCTTGGAAGCAACTAAAGGGAGCGTCCCATGAAACAGGTCTCCTCCATCCAGGAATAAAATATTTTCAGTTTGTGATTTAAGATCTTTGATATACTTTGCAATCCTCGGAAATCCACCTGTTTTGCGGAGTTTAGGTTTGTTATCTTTCCAAAATAGTTCATGATGGAGTTCTAGGCTCCCATGAGTATCATTTTGCTGGATAATCGTCAACTTCGTCATAGTATCCTCTCCTCTATTGTTAAAGCTGTTTCCATAAGCATCCTGATTTGCATGAAACTTATGGAAAAAGCCTTATTAGCTTTATATACAAAAGGAGTACCTTGATAAGGTACCCCTTTCTTAAAATGTCCATCTGAGCGCTTTCGCTTTTCTATTTACCTTACTGCGCATCGATTTGGCCCGATTTCCATTTCCCGCTGTTCATCGATGTCCGGGTTGATTTTACCCATATTCATCTGCCTGATTTCCTGGTAGGAGTTTGGCTGCGGCGGAAGGTTCTCGGTTACAGTCTTCCTGAACGTATCTTCGCTGTCGATTTGCAAACCATGGTTCTCGGCGTAAAGGACACCAAGCTTTTCTGAAACGCTTCCGTCATCATTCATCTCATCGATTCCCATATAGTGGGCTGGCAGGACAAGTAGTTCATCAGCTAGTTCCTTATATCGTTTGTATAAAGTATTCCTCAAGTCGCCTACCCAGTCTTGAGCCAAACCGGCAAGGTCAGGGCGTCCGATTGAGTCGATGAACAGAATGTCACCAGTCAGTAAATATTGATCATCTATGATGAAAGAGGTACTTCCGATTGTATGTCCTGGAGAGTACACTGCGCGGATTATAGTGTTTCCAACGTTGATTTGATCGCCATCCTGAAGAGGTTCATATTGGAATGTCACTTCTTCTGCATCTTTAGGCGGAAGGTAATATTTAGCTCCCACTTTATCAGCAAGCTTCTTTCCACCGGAAATATGGTCAGCATGAAGATGTGTATCAAGCATGGCAACAAGTTTGAAGTCCTTGTCTGACATGAACTCTTCATACTGTTCAATCATCCGGTTTGTATCGATGATTGCAGCCTCGCCATTTGATTCGACTAAATAGGAAAGACAGCCTTTCCCTATGCGGACAAACTGGTAAAGAGATCCCCCGCCTTTTAGGTCGCCGATTTTCACAGGCTCTAAATGCTCACTCCAAGCTTTCATACCGCCTTCAATGGAATAGACATTGGTATAGCCAGCCTCTTCAATTTGTTCGGCAACAAATTCAGACGAACCACCTTTGGCACATACAACGTAAATATCCTGGTCTTTAGGCAAAACATCCTTTATTGGATCGATGCCTTCAAGAAGGTCAAAGTACGGCGTATTATGGACTTTTACATTTCGCCCTTCGATCTTCCAATCATCGAAGTCATCAGTATTTCTTGCATCAATGATAAACAGGTCTTCATGGTTAATGACTTTTTGCGCTATTTCTTTTGCTGAAATTGTCTTTACCATTTCTTTCCTCCTGTTTTGTTTTAATTTTTTAGAATGTCAGCGTAATATTAGCATCGCTTGCAAAGTGCAGGAATGAAGCAGCTCCACCGACGTCAATGCCCTCAACGAACTGATCTTTTTGAAGAGACATAACGTCCATTGTCATCTGGCAAGCAATCATTTTGACTCCCATTTCTGCTGCCATTTCAACAAGTTGTTCTACTGGAGGAACGTTTTCTCTTGCAAAGCCCTCTTGGAAGTGTTCTGTGCCTGCAGGCATAGGTAGTTGCTTGTGAGCTTCCTTATGAATCAGGTTCAAACCTTCGAATGTGAAGAAAATTCCTACTTCTGCGTCTGTTGCTGCTGCCGCAGTCGCGATATTGAATACTTTGTAAGCGTCGAACATTCCGCCGTTAGAGGCGATGATAGCTACTTTCATTTTGGTTCCTCCTTATTTTTCAACTGAGGTTTCCGTAGGACCTGTCCAGTCCTTCATCCCAGAAACAACATTAATTGTTTTTTTGAATCCTTTTTCAGATAGCTTTTTTGCTGCCATATCACTTCTTGAGCCAGAGCGGCAGATGATATAGACATCCTCTTCAGGATTCAGTTCATTGAAACGCTGCTCCAACTCTCCAAGTGGGATTGATTTCGCATTTGGAATATGTCCAAAAGCGTATTCAGCTGATTCCCTGACATCGAGAATCGTTATTTTTTCATTCCCCTCAAGCTTCGCCAGCACTTCTTCAAGCGTGGCTGTGTGGGGGTGAGGCGATTCATTGGTTAGTTCATCTTCACTAGCTTTACGGAGATAGTGTTTAAGCACATCTCCTTCAGTGATTGTACCGAGGTATTGATTGCCTGTACTTTCAGCCCATGCTTTTAAATCTGTTGTTGATCCTTTGTCCGTAGCCTGCACCTCGATAACCTGTCCAGGCTCCAGCTCATTCATGGTTTTTTTTGTTTTGACAATCGGCATCGGGCACGCAAGTCCTTTTGCGTCCAGTACTTTATCCGCAGAAATTGACATAGTAATCCCCCTTCCTACACATTAGTATTTATGAATTTCCGGAATCCATACTGCAAAAAATACTCCCTAGTTTATATACCTCCTATGGTAAAAACTATGCGTATATTGTAAAAAAAATAAAAAATAAAAAAACAGCAACCATATTGCATTGGCTGCTGTTTCCCCCTTATTTTTTGCCGTAATAGGTATTTGGATAAGTCAGATTTGGACTGGCGTATTCCATTCTCGTCATCCATGGAATGCAATTAACCCGATTCGTCAGGCTATGTACCCACAGGGGAATGGTGTCTGGCAAAGCAGATGTCACTGCACAAAAATACAAAAACCACAGCAATCCTGCTGTGGCTCTATTTCTTTTTATTCAATTCTGCCGTTTACCAGCAGCTGCTTCCAAGTCTTGCCGCCATCCACGGTTTCGTATAAATCATTCAGGATAGTGATGAAGGCAATCCTGCCTTCCTGCTCAGGGTCTGCCGCTATATAAGTAATCGGGTTATCATACTTCAGGTTTGGAATCGTCAGGTCTTTAGCTGCTCCCTCCTGGTCTGAATTGAGTCTGACTAGTTTAATCTTTTCTTGTTCGACTGGTGATATATACAATGCTTCTTTCGAGTAGGCCGCAGCTGTCACCATTTCAAAACTTCCTGTTTTCTTCATTGTTTTTCCATAGTCGTCCGTTACGTATACGCCTTCCCTTGTAGCCATTGCGAAAGTTCCCCCTTTTAGAGGGTGAACAGCCATCATACCAAGTGAATTGGCGTCAAGCCCATTCAGTTCTACCGGCTCCCAGCTTTCGGCACCATCCCTGGAGACATATACGCCTCTTTCAAGCTGAGAATTGGTTTCCTGGTTAATCAGATATAAAATCTGATCCTGGTAGCTGGCGGAAAGGAAGTGAAAATCACTTTCCCCGTAAAAGGCTACTTTTTCAAGAGTTCTGCCCTTGTCGATACTTTTCACCAGGCCAAGCGGGTTTTTCAAATCCGAACCCTCTGCTGGATGGCCGCTTGCATAAAAGCCATCTTTAACAGCCTGAAACCCCATATAGTCATGGTTCTCATCCGTCGTTTCCGTCCATTCACCGTTATTGAATATCTTTAAACCATTGTGAGAAGCCACATATAACCCATCATCATTTCCAGGGTAACCAATCCCATGTATATGCTCAATTTTCTGTGGTGCTGCCTTTATGATAAAATCAGCCCCGGAATCCTCATTCGATTTCTGTTGTTCATTATTTTGTGCATGATTTTCAGCAGGAGCAGGCTTGGCCTGATTTTGATCCTTTTCCTCTTCGTTCGCACAACCTGAAAACACTATCATTATTGCAGCGAATGCAGTTATTAAACCTTTTTTTCTGTGTTTCATTTAATGTCCTCCGTTTTTTCTCTTTGATGTCCAATAATAGTAACAGACTCCAGAGACAGCCGCAATAACTGCTGTTGCCAGCTGATATTCTGTCCTCCAGCCTAGTACAGTGTGAACTGAATACGCCTCGATGAAAAGGGCTGGAATTTTGCCAATTGTACTAGAGACCATAAAGGAGGGAGCTCCCATTCTGCTGTATGAAGCAGCCAGAGTCACTAGGCCGGATGGAGCAAAAGGAAAAAGCCGTAACATAAACACTAGCAAAAATGCCTCTACGCCAGCAGTTTTCTTCAGCCGATCCAGAAGCTTTATGCTCTTCTGCATATTGACTTTTTGACCCAATATTTTAATTCCTTTTCGATACAGAAAAAAACTGATGATCGCTCCGGCTGCTTCGCCGAGGATTGAAATAACAAGCCCGCCCGAGAATCCAAAATACATAATATTGGCGGCTGTCACAAACGCACTGGGAATAATGCCCGCAATGGAAATAAAGATACTAACCGTAAGACTGATCAATATAGCAAGCCAGATCGGCTGTCCAGAAAGAGTTTCTAATAATGCCATTTACAAGCCTCCGGTAAAGTCATTCAAGAATTCATAACTTTGTCACTGCTTCTGCTAAGTTTTTGCAAATTGTCTCGTTAAGATTTAAGTATAAACGAAAGGAGCTGACAAAACATGAAAAAACTATCGTTAACCATATTTAGCGCAGCAATGATTTTTGGAGCAAGTACAGCAGCTTTTGCAGAAGAAGGTAATGACGGTAAAGGCCAATTCAATTTTGGCCAAATGAAGCCTATCATTGAAAAAATGCATCCTGGCCTGTCAAATGAAGAAATGAAGCAAATGTACAATGATTGCCATGGAACAAATGGTGCTATGCCAAGCAAGAACTTTAATATGATGGATGGCAGCCATATGGATATTCTAGACTGAGAGCTCAGCATATACCTGCATATAATCAAGATATTATAAAATTATGTTGCCTGCCAATAAAAAGAGGTTCTGGGAAGATCAGAGCCTTTTTCTATGTATCCGTTATATTTCAGCTGATTTTTTTGCAGAATATAAATATGACTGCACATACAAAGCATAAAGTATTTTCCCCATTTTATCGTCTTTTTAAAATAACTGAGTCGAGTTTGCGAAGAACAGGTTTGCAACAAGAGCCAAATTCCATAGCACTAAAAAAACAACCTGACCGTGGGTGCAGGTTGCAGCGGAAAATATCTAAACCAATACATCACTATAGCCATGCTGAGAAGGAAGATCATCTGTTAGGATTCCGCCTTGTGAGTGCTGTGATGGCAAGTCAACTACTTTTGTCCCATCCATCGAATGCTGCGACGGCAGGTCCGCTACCTGTGTCCCGTTCTGTGAATGCTGCGATGGCAGGTCCGCTATCTGTGTCCCGTTCTGTGAATGCTGTGACGGCAGGTCTGCTACTGATTGGCCCTCCAGTGAATGCTGGGATGGAAGGTCTGCGAAATTGTAGGATGCCGCTCCCAAACCAATAGCACCAAAAAATACAGTCGCAAACACAGTAATTAATAGGGCTTTTTTCATTTTAAATCCTCCTCAGCCTTGTATGGTCAGCAATATTTCAATAATTTCTCCATTTCAGTCGTTACTAAACTAGCAAACTTTTCATTTCTCTGGAGTTTAAAAATAGCTACTGCTTTTTCCAAATACTCCTTACCTTTATCTAATTTACCCAATTTAATGCAATTCATGCCTGTTTGGTAATAAAGTTCTCCAAATAAATACATATTTTCTTCATATATACAAGTGTCGATTCCTTTACTGCAGTATATGAGTGATTCTTCATATCTCTCCAGCTTTGACAAAGCCTGGGCCAAGCCATAAAGAATCCTGAGCCAGCTGCTGGAATCCTGTACTTGTGGAAGCTCTGATAGTTGATTCAATGCCTTAAAGAACAACTCAACTGCCTTGTCCAGGTTCCCACTATCCTTTTCAATGATTGCCATGCTGGTCAAAATCTCAATTTCCCGTTCAGTCATTTTCTCCGGTTCCTGATGGGTCATGGACAATGCTTCATTTAGCAATCCGATAGATTTTTCTCTATCTTCTTCAAGGTAATAGGTGCAAATCCCCTGATGCCAAATTAAAAATTGCTTGAAGGATGTATGCTTGAACAGTGGATTATCCTGCTCTTTCTTGGTTATTTCATCTATTGCTGCGTAATCCCGTTCTCTTTTATATTTCTTAATTAGATCCGTCACAGCGATTGCATAATTATAAGTATTAGTGGAAGCAATATCAAAAAAATGGTTAAGCTCTACATCGAGCTTTAAGGCCATTTTATATAATTGATCAATTGTTGGATATTTCTCTTCTTTTTCAAATTGAATGATATCCTCTTCAGTACAAATCCCTTCAGCTAATTGTGCCTCAGTCAATCGTTTAAAAGCTCTTGAAGACTTAAGAATTTCCCCGAAGTTATATCCAACCAGGCTCATCCCCTACACCCCATTTAATATTAATTATTTTTATATTATCACAATGTTATAAACTTTTAAAAATCCGAATAAAAAACCAGGATGAAAAGTCATATTTCCCAATCCTGGTTGTTCATTTTAAAAAAGTGAAGTAAGGAAGGATGAGTATAGTAACAGAAAGGAAACTGATTACAATCGCCCCCATCTTGTTTTTTTTCTTCCAAATTGTCACAGCGAAGGCGAAGGAATATAAAGATACCACTATCACCCCTCCCCAAATCCAAAAAATCATTTCAGTCCCTCACTTCTTCGAGCTTTGGCATCTTTGTCTGCCGGCCAAACTCGCCAAATCGGATATCGACACTCACATTAACTTTTGCATTGGGATAGGATTTCATCCAGTCAAAATCCCTGAACTCTTTAAGATTGGCAAATTCCTTTCTTATTGGAATTGATAGGTGAAAGGTGTCCCCTTTAAACTCTTCCTGTGTATATTTGATGTATTGAGATAAATGTTCTTCCATCGTTTTCTTCAACGATTTCTTAAGTTCAGCGATTTTCTCTTCATTTTTAGCATAATTGACCATACTTGGGTCACTCAGTACCTCAATATACATTGGAACTCTTATGTCAATAATTGGTCTGCCTGATTGCTCCTTAAAATGATAGGTATTCCTTCGTGGTTTGGCCAATCTTGCAGATAATCGATACCGATCATCGAAGGGATCCTTGAATGTTGTCTTAAAGTCTTCCAGTTTCCAAGTATTGTCCAGCAAGCTTGAAATTCGTGTCTCTTCGCCAGTGATTTTTCCAATCATCTTTCCTTCTTTAAATACAGCGGAGCCAATGAACTGTGCAGCATTCTCTTTTCCGCCAAAATAAATGTCACCTGCCATAAAATCATCATCGGAAGTCGATTCGTAATGACTCTTTTCAGTTTCAGTTGTTGCATAGATTCCCAGGAATAAATCCGAATCACTTTCTGTTACCTGAAAAAAATCATTCAAATCTGTGTCGGGAATCATTCCAGTCTCTCTGCCTCTGCCAATTTTGACTTCAAAAAATTTATGCGGCCTTGTCTCAAGTGTTGGATTGTTGTTAGCAATGAACTTTTCCGCACTTTCTTTGGTTATGATCAACACAGTGCTTCTCTTGATTTCCCTGTCTTTTGCAGCAGAGTAAATGACCCTAATAAAATCAGGCTTTCTTGCCAGCTCCTCTGAAACAATGATAACACTTAGCAGATCATAGGATATTTCTTTGGATATGACGGTATTTGCTGTATTCCGTGAGCTAATAAAATCATCAGCAACCAATGTGACGGTTTCCTCTGGCGGTTCATTCGTCCCACCGCCAGTTTGCTGGGAGCCCACCTCGGGATTGGCGATTAAATATGTCACCTTAATTTTCCCTTCCTTTTCATGCGTATCCAGGCCAATTCCAATTACATAGGCCTTCATATCGAGCTCTTTTTTATCCCAGCAGCCGGCCGTGGAAAGGACGATGCATATCATTCCGAAGACTTTAACTAGATTCTTGAACTGCTTCATTTTTAAAATCACCCCGAATCTTGGCGATCAGCCACATTAGCGGCGGCAGGAACAAGAACGCCGGGCTAATCAGCATCAACAGTTTTTGCCTTATGATATAAAGCAAGATCGATGGACTGTCTGGTGCTAAACCGACCAGAAATATCACCGTGGTTATTAATGGGATCAAATACTCAAATTCCTCGATTTTGAGGATCCCTCCCAGAAGCACCGCGCTTATATATAAATAAAATGAAAACCTAATAAATGTAGCCACAAGCCAAAACGGGAAGAATAAAGTTTCCACGTTTGGAAGGAATCCAACCTGGATATACCGGATTGTTTCATGGAAAGGGTAATTAAGCAGCTCAGCGGTTGTGTAGTCAAAAAGCATTACAAATGAAATCATCGCCAGGCTAATTTCAAGAATAACAATGAAAAGGCCTATTATGGTCCCTTTTTTAAAGTCCTTGAATGACGTTACCAGCGGAGCGATTAAACCAATAAATAGAAGATCCGAAAATATCGATACATTTTGGACAGAGGACTTCAGGATCTCCAGTTTACCTTCACCCCATATTGGAAAAATGAAATCAAAATGTCCTGAACCAAAACTAAATATTATTGCAAAAAGCAGAGTAAGTTTTAAATATGGAAGCAAAACCCATGCCATGGAGCCAATTTGTTGAATCCCTCTTTTCGCCCCGTAAGCGCAGACAAGCAGTAACACCACATATATGATACTTTGCGGCGTCTTGGTGAAGTACAATGTCCCGATTATATCAATGTAGGTCCCAGAGTCGACCGTCACAGAAGCCAGTCCCACCACCAGGAGTGCTATCGAAATGATATTCCCGAAAAATCTCCCAAACAAATGGATTATAATCTCATGCAAATTCTTGTCCTGATGTGCTGAAAAAACTTTGATCATCAGGATAATTGGAATGAATGCCATTCCACCCATAAGCAATACGGCAATCCATCCAGCGTTCCTTGCATCCTCAAAAATAATAGTAGGAGTATCGTCACTAAGCTTGGTGCCAACTGTCAATGTAATGATAGCCAAATATTCTTTTATCCCGATCTTCCCCTCGTTTTGTTTCATCACTTATGCCCCATCGTTCTTTTTTTGTAAATCGGATGTTTTCAAGAAACCTGGCCGCAGTTTTTCATTTTTAACCAGTCTGCGAAAAATAGTGTCTTTGGAAGATTTATAACTTGGAGACAGAGGTGCTAAATATGGCACTCCGAAAGATTTGAGTGACACCAGATAAAAGATTCCGGCCGCAAAAAAAGCCGTCATCCCATATATGCCAATTAATGCTGCACTGAAAATAAAAGCAAAACGGATGAGCCGGACAGCGAAGTTCAGGCTTAAATCACTTACAGCAAAGGAACTCAGCCCCCCCAGGGCAACGACAATGATAACAATGGGACTGATGATATTCGCTTCAACTGCAGCCTGTCCAAGAATCAGCGCACCTACAATTCCAATAGTAGGCCCGATTGGACTCGGCACACGAAGCCCTGCTTCCCGTATCAACTCGAAAGCTGTTTCCATTATCAAAATCTCGATAACCGCAGGGAATGGCACTCTCTCACGGGAAGAAGCAATCGCCAGTAACAAGTCAGGCGGAATCATTTCAGCATGGTAGGTCGTAATCGCAATATAGATGGCCGAAGTGAAGACGGTAATAAATAAGGCCACCATCCTTAGTGCTCTCGTGAAATTGCCATAATGGATTCTTAAATAATGATCTTCCGGGCTGTGGAAAAAAGACCAGAATGTTGCCGGCAAAATCAGGCTGTCAGGCGAATTATCCATTAGTAAGGCAATATAGCCATCTTCGAGAAAAGAGGCTGCTCTGTCAGGCCGCTCCGTCGTCAACACGCTCGGGAACAGAGAATAGTTCCGTTCCTCAATATATCCCTCCAGCAGTGATAAATTCTGAATAGCATTGGCGTCAAGACTTCCCAGCCGTTCCTTAACGTTATTCACCAGCTTTTCATTAGCTAGTCCACGGATATAAAGGATAAACACATCATTATGGGAACGTTGCGAAACTTCAACGGCTTCAACAATCAGGTTCTCATTCTTGATTTTTTTCCTGAGCAGCGAGATATTCGCCACCACTTTTTCATTGAATGCCTCTTTCGGTCCCTTGATTAAAATTTCAGTGTCCGGTTTTTCAATCGCCCTGCTTTGGAAATCCGGACAATCCAGGATATACGCTGTTGCTTCCCCATCCAGAAGCAGCAGGGCATTCCCTTTATTCATATTCTTGACGGCATCCTTAACAAAAGCGATTTCATGAACCATCTGGATGGAAACGACATCTTTTACCTTTTTATTTGCTGATGTATTTTCCACCAATGGCTTCAGGATGTTTTCTTCTATACTCTTAACATCAGAAATCGTGCTGATGAATATAAGGGCAGCGTTTTTATTGAAACCTTCAAGATACATCTCCCGCAATTTTACATCCTTATTGTCGGGAATGCTGTACAGCGTCCTGATCACCGACAGATTTTCTTGAAGATTGCTGCTGAATGGCTGTTCCTTAAGGTCCATCCGCTCACCCGTCAGTTTTTCCGTTGTGGGAGGCGCCTGGTTCTTGAACAGCCTGAGCATTTCCTTTAACATATTGAATCTTCTCCCTGCCAGTTCCGGGTTTTATTTCCTTTTCTTAACCTTTACTAACCTTGTAAGTTTTATGAGTATAACCATATAAAAAAACTCAGGAATGATCCTGAGCCGGTTACTTCTTATTTTGTTTCCTTGCCGCCAGCAAATACACGGCGCCTGCTCCGAGTGCAATGATGCTGATGGGTATTATGTATGGTTTGGCGACATCCTTGATTTCTGACCAGTTCTCGCCAAGGACCATCCCGAGATAGAGAAAAAAAATCGTCCACGGGATCATCGCCGCTATTGTATACAAGGTGAACTTGATGGCTGACATTCCCGCAATCCCTGCAGGAATGGATATCGCATGCCTGACCACCGGAATGAACCTTGCTGAGAAAATGACTCCCGGTCCATATTGTCTGAACCATTTTTCAGAAACATCCAAATGATGCTGATTGATCAATAAGTACTTTCCGTATTTCTCCAATACCGGTCGGCCGCCATAGAATCCAAGCCAATATAGAAGCAACTGCGCGATGGTACCGCCGATTGTACCTGCAACGACCGCACCTATAAAACCAATTGACCCTTGTGAAATCATATACCCCCCGTAGCCAAGGACGATTTCACTCGGGATGACCTCAAGCATCAATCCGAGCGCAATTCCTATGTACCCAAGACTGGCGAGCCAGTCCAAAACAATCATAATAAATTCATGCATGTACACCACTCCAATTCCTTTCACTCTTTAAAAATATATTTATGGATGTCCAAGTTTATCTCAAATTTTTAAATGTAAAGAACAAAAAGCGCAAGCGCCTCGTTCAGCAAGAAAAGAACCTGCCCTAAGGACAGGTTCCCATAAATAGCGGTTAACGCCAGCCGCCTCGAAGCAAGGTTCTAAGACCAATATAAATGATGACGAATGCGAAGATCAGGATGACAAGAACCGCGACTATTTTAAGAAATGGCATAGCTATAAGTGCAGCAAGTGAAGCTGGGGCAAATCTGAGGACAGCATATCCAGCTAAAATAGCGGCAAGAAATAACAACACATTAGAATTTAGCGACATATCATTATCCCTCCTTTACTATCCAACTTATGTATGTACAGCAATTTTGGTACGGGCTAATGAACAATTCCTTTATTTATTGTGTAAAAAAGAAAATGCTCGACGAAAATAGAATTACATAAATTTACCTGATCCTGTTTTTGAATAGAAAAACAGGGGAAAAGTAAATATTGTTCTCTTACATATAGCGAGAAATAAGAGGAGGAATATAATGTCGAATCATTTATATATGCGTTTTATCAGACTGCCCATTCTTGCAAGGATTCTGATGATTGCAGCCATGATGATTTTCCTGTTTGGCCTGGCCATTCATTTTATTGAACCCAAAAGCTTTCCGACCATATTTGATGGTGTCTGGTGGGCAATAATCACTGCTTCAACGGTAGGTTATGGTGACTTTTATCCAGTTACTGCTGCAGGAAGAATCACTGCAATAACCCTGCTGCTTGTCGGCACAGGATTTTTGTCATCCTATTTCATTCAGCTTTCAGCAGCGACGGTTACCAAACAGAATGCTTATGCAGAGGGGAGAGTAGGTTTTAAAGGGAACGACCATATTATCATCATTGGCTGGAACGAGAGGTCTCGTTCCATTATCAGATCTCTCATTGGTTCTGATGCATCCATCATATTGGTCGACAACACACTTGGGTCGAATCCGATCAATGATGACCAAGTCCATTTCATCAGGGGACGTGCAAACAAGGATGAAACATTATTGAATGCCGGGATCTCAACAGCCAGAAAAGTGATTATTACATCGGACCAAAACCTTGATGAGCTGCAGGCCGATATGAATACCATACTTACGCTGCTTGCTATCAAAGGATTAAACCCTGAAATCCGCTGTATCGCAGAGATCCAAACGAGCGAACAGATCAATAATGCGAGGAGAGCAGGAGCAGATGAGCTAATACCTGCAAATGCTTTGACCAGTGCCGTATTATTAAACAGCATCGCCTCTGCAGATGTTGTGAATCCTTTATTGGACTTACTAGGAGAATTAAACGGAAAACGCTTATCATATATTGAAGTTGAAGCCACACTGATCGACAAGAATTTCAAGGATGCTAGCAGCTTCTTGCTGAAAGAGCGTAATATCATCCTGATCGGAATGAAAAAAGGGGATAACGTAATCGTTAACCCCAAAAATAATATCAAGATTAAATATGATGATCAGCTTCTTGCCATTTCAAACGATTAAAGCTGTAATAAAGCAGCCTCTACCTCGCGGACAAGTGCCTTTCCGACTTCAATGTACTTTTCGGGAAAACTCGCATCCTTGTCTACTGGTTCCTGGAACTGGTTGAAGGATGCGCTGGCATTCCCAATCTCCGCATGGTCATCAATGCCCCGCTGGTATTTATGCGAGAGCAAGAAGGGACGCTGCAATTGAACAGTGCAGCCTTTCGAGTCGAGTTGGCCATCAATCGCCTTAAAGGGAAGACGCAAAAATTGATAACCAACCTCGTCATCAATTTTGTAATCAAAGGCTCCATGGTCGTAATCCCAGTTTCCCCCGATGGAATATCCTAACGGTTTAAGCATCTGCTCCAGTTTAAAAAGATCAAATTGTTTGCCCTCAAGCTCTGATTGTATTTCAATCAATGATTTATCCGCCTTTCCAATGGTTTTTGCTTAGTTTTAACCAAAGGAGAGATTTTAATGAGTGGCGAAAGAGAGACTCAGGTCAGAATCTGACTTGAGTCGGGTGTTGACGGATGTTTTCTCTGGTTTTTTTGCTATTTCTTTCCTTCATCGGCTAGGTGACGGACACTTTCTTTGATATTTTTGTTGTTTCAGTCCGTTATGGGCAGGGTGACGGACATTTTCTTGGGTGTTTTCACGTTTATTGGCGATAATTTCATTTTATTGGCGATTTTCACTATTTTATTGGCGAAAATTTATTTTTATTGGCGAAAAAAAGATTTTATTGGCGAAAATCGATGATTTATTTGCGAACTGGAAATTCGGGGTGGTTTTTTCCATTTTCCAAAAACAGAATCAGACACTCTGCACGGTTAGTGCCACTATTTTTAAAAAATCATCACTCATCATTTCTGTCATGAAAATGATTACATATTCAAAGCAAAAAAGGAGTACCCAACCTCTTCTATCCGAGTGGGTACTCCTTTTTCCGTATTATTTAAGTCGTTTTTCCAATTCAGCTTTCTTTTCTTCGAAGCCTGGTTTGCCCAGCAATGCGAACATATTCACTTTGTATGCTTCAACGCCTGGCTGGTCGAATGGATTTACGCCAAGCAGGTAGCCGCTCATTGCGCATGCTTTTTCAAAGAAGTATACAAGGTAACCGAATGTGTACTCGTCAAGCTGTGGGATCGTAAGTACAAGGTTCGGTACGCCCCCATCAGTATGGGCAAGCATTGTTCCTTCGAATGCTTTGTTGTTGACGAAATCAACTGTTTTTCCTGCAAGGTAATTCAACCCGTCAAGATCGCTTGAAGCCTCTTCAATCACCATTTCATGGCGTGGTTTTTCTACCTTGATGATTGTTTCGAACAAATCGCGGCGGCCTTCCTGCACATATTGTCCAAGTGAGTGAAGGTCAGTGGAGAAGTTCGCTGAAGAAGGATAGATTCCCTTCTGGTCTTTTCCTTCACTTTCGCCGAATAGCTGCTTCCACCATTCAGAGAAGTATTGAAGGGATGGCTCATAGTTGATCAGCATTTCAATCGTTTTGCCTTTGTTGTAAAGCGCATTACGGACTGCAGCGTACTGATACGCAGGGTTTTCTTCAAGCTCGGACTTGCCGAAATCCTCTCTTGCCTGTGCTGCGCCATTCATCATGGCGTCTATGTCTGAACCGCTGACAGCGATTGGCAGCAATCCAACAGCTGTCAATACAGAATAACGTCCGCCAACATCATCAGGAATAACGAATGATTCATAGCCTTCTTCGTCAGCAAGAGTTTTCAATGCACCGCGTGCTTTATCCGTTGTTGCGTAGATGCGTTTGCGTGCTTCTTCCACTCCATACTTCTCTTCTAGAAGCTTGCGGAAGATACGGAATGCGATTGCAGGCTCTGTCGTTGTTCCAGATTTTGAAATGACATTGATGGAGAAATCCTTTCCTTCTAAAAGGTCCATAACATCTGTCATATAAGATGAGCTGATGTTGTTGCCGATAAAAATGATTTGTGGTGTCTTGCGCTTCTCTTTTGGAAGAGCGTTATAAAAGCTGTGCTGCAAGAACTCAAGTGCTGCGCGAGCACCTAAGTAAGAGCCGCCGATTCCTACGACAAGCAATACATCAGAATCACTCTTAATCTTTTCCGCAGATTTCTGGATGCGGGTGAATTCTTCTTTATCATAGTCTACAGGCAGATCGATCCAGCCTAAAAAGTCGCTGCCTGCACCAGTCTTTTCATGTAATGAATGATGGGCTACTTTTACAAAATCCCTTAAGTATGTAACTTCGTGTTCACCAAAAAAGCTAAGCGCCTTTGAGTAATCAAAACGAACATGTGTCATGTCTGATCCTCCATTATTTTATATTCTCTATCACTTTATCGAAATGATTCCCAATAATCAAGAAACACTCTCAGATGTAAGCGTGCCCAATTGTGAAATTTTAAGTAAACTTTTCAAAAAAGTTTTTATCGTCACGATTGGGCACCCTTATTGTCCTTTTTTCCAAAATAAAAGAGTCCGATTGAAAGCCAGATCGCGAACAGGATTCCTGTCCCAATCAAAACCGGTACCGGTCCAAATTGTGCGATGAGCGGCATAGACGCGGCGGTGAACAGGCCGCCTCCAATAATTGGTTCGAACATGATCTGTTTATAGCCAAAACCATCTAAGGCTGGCGTTTCTTTTTCCGGATCCACTATTTGCAGCAAAAGTAAACCGGTAGTGGTCATTCCCATGGATTGTCCATATTCGAGCACCGCTCTCTCAAACCAATAATCAGGCATAACTCTTTTTGCCAGCAAGAAAAATGCGGCAAGGTTCAGCGCGATGCCTGCACCGGCTAGTATCAAGAAAGGCAGGATATTTTTACTGATCGCTGAAATAGAAAGAGTCGTTAACGATGCGACAATAAGGACATCCAGGGCGAATCCCTCAATCCGTGCGATAACTTTTTTATCAATAAGCTTGTAGGGGATGAACCGGTCATATAGCATCTGAGTTGCTACTCCTCCGAGCAAGGCCATAGGAAATAACGGAACATGCTTGATGATTTCAATATCGTAAGCCGGCCCCCATGTTGTATTTTCCAGGAGCAACAGCCCCTTTAATAAGACCATTCCTGCGCCGATTGCCACAAAAATGAACAGAAAGTTGACTGTCAGCGATTCAATTGATTCCGATCTTGTTGATAGTTCCCCAGCCGATTTTTCCTCATCCTTTGAGTAGAGACCTTTTTGCTCCCTTTCAGAGAGGTCCGAGGATTTTTTCGCTTTCCCAGCCAGCCCTTTCCTTATGCCCCAATTGACAATGATAATCCCAGTGATCACTCCAGACAGGATTCCGACGGTTGCAAGGCCGAGCGCGATGCTGGCTCCTTCGGAAAAATCAAGCGCCTCAAAAGTGCCTCTCATCCCGGCTGCTGTTCCAGGCCCGCCTTCAAATCCGATTTCAATTAACGCACCTGCCATTGAAGGCAGGTCGAATACTGGCTTTAAAGCGAAAATCGCCAGAAGGATTCCGACAACATACTGGCCCAATGATACGGTTTGGCCATATGCCACTTGAGGACCGGCAATTTTCCAAATCTTTTTGAACCCGGGTATTTTTTTACCTAAAAAAAGTGACGCAAAAATGATGGTAATTGCGACTTCAGGAATCGACAGCATCGCTTCATACACTTTTTCAGGGTATATGCCACTTTCCAGAAAATCTTCCCCCGGAATTATCGATCCCAGATTCCCCAATGCTTCCTTGCTAAATAACAATCCAATTAGCCCTGCAATTAGTGAGGTAGGGATAAAATCCTTTTAAAAAAAGGCTCTGTTAAACTTGGCTGCTGATTTTTGTTCCAGGCGCTTCGCTTTCCGTGGGGCTGGCGATGAGCCTCCTCGTCGCTTCGCTCCTGCTGGGTCTCATCTGACCAGCTAAGCCCGCAGGAGTCTACGCGCCTTCCACTACAATCAACAGGGATATAAAACAACAATGGGCTATAACAGAGCCTAAAAAAAAGGAATCGTCATCCGCAGAAGCATTCCAGCAGCCAGCAAGACTGCAATAAAAACGAATGCAAGCAGGACACTGTTAAATTCCATCTTCTCCTCCTAATTTAATAGTTTCTGTTCTAACCCATACCCTCTCTTCAATGGCAAAAACACAAGAATGCTTTATGGTTTGATTTTCGCTTTGACAATCAGCCTGTGTGTTGCCATATCAATCGGCGTGCATGTAATAAGGGTAAGCACCTTTTCATCCCGGCTGCCATTCAATACGGAAGTGTCATGAGGCTCCACCACTAATGTTTCGTATACTTCATATTGGTAAGTATTGTTTTTATCGCTTACCGTCACGGTATCTCCTTCGTTTACTTCATCGAGCCGGTTGAACATACTGCCATAGGCTCTGTTTCGATGGGCGGCAATAGCGCTGTTCCCTGGCATCCCTGGAGCCGGCGTTCCTTCCAGGAGCCCAGCCCCTATATCCAAATTTGCATCCGACGCTCCATTTAATATAGGCAGCTTTACGCCAATCTTGTCTATTTCAATTACTCCTACGATGCCATTGGACATTTTCTTTTTTGTTTCGGTTTTAGCTGCTGCTTTTTGCTCCGATTCTTGTTTTTCAGTTTGCGGAACTTCATTCATACTGGTCTCCGCCTTAGTTTTGATACTGAGTACTTCCTCAAGTTCCCTAAGACTCTCAGCAGCGATCTGCTCCCCCTGACTGCTGTCCTCCCAGGTTTCAATCATCTTCTCCTGATTGTAGGCGGTGTAATAATCTTTTGCTGCTGGATAAAAGAAGATCGATAGACCAGCAAGGATCATTAATAGCGATAATACCTTTTTCATGAATTTCACCTCTTATAAAAATAAAAGAGGGGAATCGCTTCCCCTCCAACTCGAGTTTAGTTCTTCAATGGATTCTTGAACCTTAGCATGACCCCTCCTGCGGCGATCAGGAATCCTAGCACATAGAACATCGCCCTGCTGCTTTCACCTGTTTGAGGGAGGACCTCTCCGTTCCATACCTGCTCATTTGTTGTGCCATCAGGTGTATTTCCTGATCCTGAATTATTCTCAGGTCCTGTCGTATCATTTTCCCCGTCTGATTCATTCTCTCCTGTTTCTTCCTCTACCATTTCACCTTCCATTTCCCAGTTCAATTGAAGTGTCAGTACACTATCCACCATTTCCAAGGACTCGATTTGCGAAAGTAGGATTAATTTGGTTTCACCGTTCCTTGTGATTTCAATGCCACGAATCAATTCTAGTTCGATTTCTTCCATCAGAGTAAGGCTGAAAAGAGCATTGACTCTTTCAAATTCAATTCTCTTGCCACTCATCATTCGCAATGTCACTTTTTCAATCTGACGCGGATTCTCGTCTATCATGATTTTAATCATTGTTAGCACGTTCACAGTTTCATCAACTTCCTCTGAATCCTCTGATCCAGCCGGTTCTTCTGCAGGAAGTTCACAACTTTCCAGCCAGTAATTCACTGAACCTTCCGCTTCAACACCCACTCTTATTTCACTTACTGGTACCACAAGTACTTCCCCTGTTGTAAAAATCAATTTGAATGCCGTGACATTATCTTTTATGAACTCACCTTCATCAAAAGTTTTATACAGCGGTGATGAACCTGGATTCGTCATTTCTTCCCACACGCCATTCACCTGAACAAAGGCTGTTTCAACAGGATCGACACATTGATCGATATGCAGGTGAATCTGCGTACTTGTATTTTCATTGGCTGTTACGGTTCCATCCTCAGCTGCTGTCGACTCATTTTCGTCTGCTGAAGCATTAGCTTCTTCTGGAGGATTACTTTCTTCTGAAGCATTACTTTCTTCCAGAGCATTAGTTTCCTCTGAAGCACTTTCTTCCTCCGGAGCATCAATTCCCTCTGCAGTATTGACTTCCTGATTGGCACTGTTTTCAGATTCTTCAGGTTGATTTGTTGTTTCTTGATCCGAGTTACTTTGTGCTTGGTCAGATGTTATTTTAGTGTCTGATCCTTCCTCAACATTTGTTTCATTTTCCGTAGATGCTGCTTTTACCTCACCATTAGACTTTTCCTTCTGGTCTGCAGACTTTGTAGTTTCTGTGTTATTTTTTTGAACCTGCTCTTCTTGGTTACTAGTATTTTCTTCGAATTTTGCTCCTTGCTCATTATTTTCCGCGGCAAATGCACCTGTAACCGGGGATGTAATCATGACCATTAGCATGAATGCAACTAAGGATAAACGCTTTTTAATTTTCAAAATTTCTACTCCTTTTCGAATAAAATTTTACACTAAAAATGACTGAATATTCAGTTATTTCACAAGAGTTCTTGCCTCCTTTTCCTTGTATTCATCCTTTTTTACTAGACAAAACAACAGCGAGAATATCTCTAATTTCATGGCAGCTAGGACAATCTTAGCTAGAAAGCTACAGCCTTAGACTCCTTGCTTTGCGTCCCTGTCTTTCAATCAGGATTGCCTTGAGCATGATTGGTGTTAATGTCAATTTTTATGTAAATTGTTCCTGCTGCTCCATTGTCTTACATTTAGAGACTTACCACAGTTAACCAGCTACTTAAACATATAGTCCTAGAAATGTTATTGGTAAATTTTTCTTCAGTTTCTTTTTTACCCGATAAGGATGATGATTTCAGTAAAAACGGAGTCTTTTCTTACAAAAATCATTAAGATTTTTTACCCATATAAAGACAAAGGACCCAGGGTTAATCCCCTGGATCCTTATTTTACGTTTATAGAGACATACGATAGATTTCCAATACGTCGTCTTTATTCAATTTTGCAAAGTTGCCAAACTCGCCGTTTACCATTGCCTTATCTGCCATTACTTCCAGCTTGCTGTCATCAATGTCATAATCAGCAAGTCGTGATGGTGCACCGATGCTGTTCCAGAATTCACGCAGCTTTTCGATTCCTTCCAAGCCTGCTTCTTCGTCTGTCTTGCCTTCTGGATTCACGCCGAAGACCCTGACAGCCAATTTCTTGAAACGTTCTGGTTTTACCTTAAGGTTATGCTTCATCCAGTTCGGGAACAGGATGGCCAGCCCGCCTCCATGAGGGATATCATACACTGCAGATACCGCGTGCTCAATATTATGAGTTGCCCAATCGCCGCGGTAACCCATGTTAAGGATTCCATTCAATGCCATTGTTCCTGAATAAAGGATGGTAGCACGATATTCGTAGTTCTCCAGGTCCTCAAGCAGCTTTGGAGCTGTTTCCATCACTGTCAAAAGCAAGGATTCGGCCATACGGTCCTGGTATTCAGTGTTCTCTGTCAAATGGAAATAGTGCTCGAATACATGTGACATCATGTCAACAATGCCGTAGATTGTTTGGTCCTTAGGAACTGTAAATGTGTTCACAGGATCTAAAATAGAGAATTTAGGGAAAGTCACCGGGCTTCCCCAGCCATATTTTTCATTCGTTTCCCAATTGGTAATGACAGAGCCGGCATTCATTTCGGAACCTGTAGCCGCCAATGTCAGCACAGTTCCGAACGGAAGTGCTTCTGATGCAAAAGCCTTCTTCGTGACAAGGTCCCAAGCATCGCCATCGTATTTGGCTCCGGCTGCGATTGCCTTCGTGCAGTCAATTACACTGCCACCTCCCACCGCGAGCAATAATTCAATGCCTTCCTCTTTGCAGATTTCCACACCTTTATGAACAGTCGACAGACGAGGGTTCGGTTCAACACCCGAAAGTTCGAATACCTCAGCTCCGATTTCTTTTAAGTAATTCATGACAGAGTCATAAAGCCCATTCCGCTTAATGCTGCCTCCGCCATATACAAGCAGAACCTTCTTGCCATATTGAGGGACTTCATTCTTAAGCTGCTCAAGTTGGCCTTTGCCAAAGATTAGTTTTGTTGGATTATAAAATGTAAAGTTATCCATTTTTTATCACCTTCCTCAAGGCTAATTATGTTCCTTTTTTAAAAGCAATGCAAAAAATACACTTCTTAATGTTCTCCAATGTGCTCCAAAATGTTACAACCTTTTTTAGCAGGGTAGATTTTTAATATAGCGTGGATGAATAATTCATCATCTGCTGAATCACTCTATAAAAGAACAAATTTAGTATAAGGAGGAAACACCCATGAGCGGTATTCAACGTGCAGCACTTGTTCTTACCATTATCGGGGCCATCAACTGGGGCTTAGTAGGGTTCTTCCAATTCGATCTTGTTGCAGCAATTTTCGGCGGACAGGATTCAGCATTGGCTCGAATCATCTATGGCCTGGTTGGTCTTGCTGGTTTAATAAACATCGGTCTTCTATTCGCGCCAAGCGAAAGAGAGGAAAGAGCGGCAGAACCACGGGCTACGCGATAACTAGAAAAGCGAAAGCGCCTTGGTCAGCCCCGACAAGCGCTGGAGGGCCTGACAGTGAAGTCGTTCTTTGACTTCATTGGCAGGACCGAAGCGTCTCGAGGGGCTAGGCGCTGGAGCTGGACATTTCTCGAAGTTGTATTACACTTTCTTATCTCTTTAGAAAAGCGCAAGCGCCTTGGTCAGCTTCGACGGTATTTACATGAAAAACCCCGCCACAAAGGCGGGTTTTCTCATTTTTATGATAATACTTTCTTGATTCGTTCAATCGCCCAGTCAAGTTCTTCCTGGCTGATGACAAGCGGCGGTGCGAAACGGATGACCGTATCATGCGTCTCTTTGCAAAGCAGTCCTTCTTCTTTCAGATCTTCACAGTACTTGCGGGCAGGTTCTGTCAGTTCGACGCCTATGAACAAGCCACGGCCGCGAATATCCTTGATGATGGAATTGTCGATTTCACGAAGCTTGCTGATGAAATATTCTCCAAGTTCAAGGGAGCGATCTGCAAGATTCTCGTCAATCAATACATCCAGGGATGCGATAGAAACGGCACAAGCCATTGGGTTTCCGCCGAAAGTAGACCCGTGGGAACCAGGGTTGAATACACCCAGCACATCATTGTCAGCAACCACACAGGAAATCGGGAATACTCCGCCACCAAGTGCTTTTCCGAGGATGTACATATCAGGCTCGATGCCCTCCCATTCGCATGCGAACATTTTTCCAGATCTGGCTAGACCAGCCTGAATTTCATCCGCGATGAACAGGACATTGCTTTCTTTACATACATCATAGGCAGCCTTCATGAAACCTTCAGGCGGAATCACAATTCCTGCTTCACCCTGGATCGGTTCGATCAAGAAAGCTGCAGTGTTAGGCGTGATTGCTTCCTTCAGGGCATCAAGATCACCGTAAGGAATCAATTTGATTCCTGGAAGCATTGGGCCGAAGCCGCGTTTGTATTCTTCTTCTGATGATAGCGAGACCGCTGTCATTGTACGGCCATGGAAGTTGCCGATACAAGCGATGATCTCAGCCTGGTTGTCTGCAACGCCTTTGACATCATAAGCCCATCTGCGGGCAGCTTTAACAGCCGTCTCAACCGCTTCCGCTCCGGTATTCATCGGCAAAGCCATTTCTTTATTCGTTAACTTGCAAATCTTTTCATACCATGGTCCGAGCTGATCATTGTGGAATGCTCTTGAAGTAAGAGTCACACGGTCAGCCTGGTCTTTAAGAGCCTGGATGACTCTCGGATGGCGGTGCCCCTGATTGACAGCAGAGTAAGCACTCAGCATGTCCATATATCTGTTGCCTTCAGGATCCTCTACCCAAACTCCTTCAGCATTCGCAATGACGATTGGCAGTGGATGATAGTTATTCGCACCGTACTTTTGAGTTTGTTCGATCAGAGAGCTAGTTTTTGTTGTCATGAACCTTCCTCCGTTCCAATGAAAAAATTGGTTAGACAATCATATTGTAACCTGTAAACTCTTTCATTTTAACCCCCTAAAAAAGATTGGGGCAGTTTTCGGTTGTTTTTCAGATTCCAGATGGGTTCGGACAGCTTTTTGGAGTTTTTCCGGTAGACTTGTCTGAAGGCGGCCGGGGTTCTGACAGCTTTTCATGCTCTTCCCCTAAACTTGTCCGAAGTTGCCTCTAGTTCTGACACTTTCCGTGACTTCGCCTGATACTTGTCCGAAGGGACCTCGGGTCGTAAAGCAAATGTGCCCTTCACTTTTCCAAGAACTAAAAAAACCGGACGAAATGTCCGGTTTTTGCTTTAAAACTTATTTCTTAGCCATATCTGACTGGTTGATCCACTCTTGAAGCTTATCCTTCAAAGTGTTAAAGCCTTGAGCTGAGTCATCCTGGTGCTGAACTACAGCAGCTGGACGCTTGGCGCTGCGTGGCTTCTTAGCGCGTTGTGGTTGTTCTGGTGCTTCTTCAGTAGCACGGATTGATAAGCCAATTTTTCCAGCAGCTTCATCAATTGACAAAACTTTCACTTTCACTTCATCGCCAACTGTAAGGTGCTCGTTAACGTCCTTAACATAACCGTGTGTGATTTCTGAAATGTGCACTAGACCTTGTGTATTTTCATCTAACGCTACGAAAGCGCCATATGGCTGGATTCCTGTAACTTTTCCTGTTAAAACGCTGCCTACTTCGATATTTTCTGACATGGAAACACTCCTATAAATTGTTTTATTTTATCCCATTAATACGCAATTAAAAATTATATCATATTCTATAGCATTTATCAAAAGGAATAAGATAATTCTATTTTAGTGTTTCCCACCAGCTTATTGGAATGGTAAATATTGGACCTTCCAGAAGCCATCTTCCTGTGTCATTTGGAATACGAGTGAATCAGCACCTTCTGTATAGTGAAGCTGTATACCGACGATCTTGTCTGGGTCATCTTCAGCATAATACAATGTTGAAAACTGGTAACCTCTAAGCAAATTGCCAAGTCCGCCTCTGTCTTCCTGTTCTTTTACATATCGCTCTAAGGAAGGCAGGGCTTCGTTATGGCTATAGAGTGCGTACATTGTTTCATGATCTCTTTCTTTATCAGCATGTAAATAAAGCTGCATGATTTCAAAAGGGCTGTAATTTTTGAGTATATTCCAGTTCTTCTTGGCTGCAAATTCCTTATAGCTGGACAAGAGAGCATTGGGTAAAGGGAAGATATCGAAAAAAACATCTTCATTTTTCAGATTGTTGGGAGCAACCAAATACAATGGATACCTGACTGTCTCCTCATCAAAACCACTTGGTTTCAGGAAATTATTTTCTTCCAGCCTCCCATAGAAGGCTTTAATGGCTTTCCCTGTGTCACTATCGGGATATAACTTGATAATAACCTTGTACGCTTCCCTTACCTCATTCTTCAGTACATTATTTTCATCAAAAATACGGCTCGGTATCCGGCCAAGTACAAATTCCGCGTAATACGACCTGGCTGCGCCCTTGATATATTCTTTGATCATTTCATGTTTGAGCGAATGGTAAGTTTTTTCATAGTTAACGAGCAGTTCACCTAGTTCTTTATATGAACGGACATTCCCGCCATCATCGTGGATTTTCACATCAAGCATTTGCATGTATGTTAAAAAATCTGGATGTACGCTATTTTTCACCTGGTCTGCCACCCATGGGTAATTGATTGCAGCCTTAATCGTTCCATTTTCATTGGCTTGAAAATAATATCCATTTGCCTTTGCGCCAGCTGCAAGTGCCTTTAAGCGTTCATTTTCAATTCCACTTCCGCCGGCATTTAATTTTGCCGCAATTTCTGCAGCGCTATTTTTCTTAAGCTCTTTATCAAACACCTGCAGGACGACCGGGTGCCAGTATAAAGACTGGTAATAATCCAGCTGCGTCAGCAACTGCATTTCAAGCTCCATATCCGCATATCGGCTTCTGTCCTCATTCTTCAGGTTTTTGATACTTTCTGATGGCAGAGTAAATACAGCATCGATCATCTTTATTAAATCATTCCTCAGTTGGTTTAACTCATCCTGGTTGTATTCTTTCAAGTTAGCCAGAATATTCTTTTTGGCACTTTCTATTTCTTCGAGCATGCCGCGAGCTAACGTCCTTTCATCCGCTATTCCTTTTACACCGATTTTCTTTTCGGCTTCTGCCCTCTTTTTATAAAAATGCTTTTCAACCCTTTTGAACTGCTCTTCTACTTCTTTAGGATCCATCTCCCCAGTCTTCACCTGTTCGCCTGAAGGCTGGTGTTGAGATGGCTGATCTGTTGAAGGTCCATTTCCGCCAATATATTGCATCATCAAAACCCCAGCAATCATCCCTACCCCAATAAAACTTGCGGCGTACGGCAAGTGAAACCATTTATTTTGATTCTTCTTCTTTTGGTCCTTTTTGATGGCCGCAAGGATCGCTGAACGATTCTCGTCTTCCGGCATATCATCGTATGCTTTCTTCAGGCTCTCTAGACGCTTCTCCAATAATTGATCATCCATGGTTTTCACCCTCCTTCTTTTCGGCTAGAGTGAGCAGTTTCTTCAAGTGTTCCTTCGCTCTTGACATCCGTGTCTTTACATTTGCCAGCGATGCACCTGTTATTTCTGAAATTTCGTCGTAGCTTTTATCGTGAAAATAATAGAGGACAATTGGTACGCGATATTTTTCATCAAGTTTTTGAATGCATTCATGTAATGTCCTGTCTTCTTCATACCGAAGGATGCTTTCTTCTGCTGTCTTCCCGTTGTATGTCCTTTCCTTGCCAATCTTCAGCACCTTTTTAATTTGCCTTTGCTTATTTCGTGAAAAATCCCTCGTGACATTCAAGGTGATTTTATAGAGCCAGGTTGTGAATTTCGCATGCGAAAATTGGTCGAGGAAGCGGTACACCCTTACGAATACTTCCTGGGTGATATCATCTATGTCGTCATATTTGTTTCCAAGCTGGAAGGCAAAGCGCTTGACGGTTGGAGTATGGATATCAATCAACTCCGCAAAAGCCTGCACATTGCCATTCCGGGCCCGGAACACTAATTCATCATCATTCATTTTGGATCCCCCAAACTGGTACATATCTTTAGTCAGTTGCTTTCAATTAACGGTAACGATAGCGGCCGAATACGTTCCGTTTTCTTCAAGTGAAAACCACTTTTACTGTAAAACGGCATATTTTTCATTTTGTTTCAAAAAAATAACAAAAAGCTAAATAATTGTTTAAAGCCTGAAAATGCTATGCTTTTTCCTGAAAAAATAGTAACATGAAAAGGTATTTTTTTATTTTGTCAGAAAATATAAATATTCAGATTTTTAAAGGAGTTTTCTTATGAACAAGCACGAACAATGGACTTCAAAGCTCGGGTTCATCCTGGCTGCGGCGGGATCTGCCATTGGGCTCGGGGCAATCTGGAAATTCCCCTACATGGCGGGTACAAATGGGGGCGGCATTTTTCTCATCTTCTTCTTACTGATGACTATTTTTATAGGCGCGCCTATTCTGTTGGCTGAATTCATAATTGGCCGGAGCACCCAAAAGGACGCCGTTATGTCTTATAAACACCTGGCTCCAAAAAGCGCATGGCCATTGCTTGGATATGGCGGTGTCATTGCTTCCTTCCTGATTCTTTCTTTCTACAGTGTAGTTGGCGGCTGGATTCTTTCTTATCTGGCGCGAAGCCTCACCGGATCACTTTCAGGATTGACACAGGCAGAATATGGAGCCGCATTTGAAGGAATCATATCCAATCCAATTGAAGCAGTTGCTGTACAGCTGTTATTCCTCATCCTGACCATTTGGGTCGTACAAGGCGGAATCCAGCAGGGTATTGAAAAAGCAAGTAAATACATGATGCCCGCTCTGTTCATCCTATTTATCATCCTGGCAATCAGGTCTTTAACACTTGATGGAGCGATGGCCGGGGTAGAATTTTTCCTGAAGCCTGACTGGTCAGCTGTAACAGGACAAACCATTTTGATGGCACTGGGGCAGTCCTTTTTTGCTTTAAGTGTCGGACTGTCAGTAATGGTAACTTATGCATCTTATTTGTCCAAGAGTGAGAGCATTGCAAAATCCGCATTTTCCGTAGTCGGTTTGAATATTCTCATATCGCTGCTTGCCGGCCTAGTCATTTTCCCGGCTGTATTCGCGCTTGGTTTTGAGCCAGAAGCAGGACCAGGACTTGTTTTCGTTGTACTGCCTGCCGTTTTTAATGAATTAGCATTTGGCGGTTTATTCCTGACGATTTTCTTGATTTTACTGCTTTTCGCGACACTGACCTCCGCGTTTTCAATTCTTGAAATCATCGTCGCAGTACTATCAAAAGGGGACAAAAATAATCGGAAAAAGTTTTCCTGGATTGCGGGCCTGCTTGTATTTGCAGCGGGAATTCCGAATGCTCTATCTTTCGGTGTCTTGTCAGAGGTGAAATTTTTCGGTAAGACCTTCTTCGATCTCGCTGACTTCCTGACGAGCAATATCGCCCTGCCACTTGGCGCCTTTTTCATCGCCATATTCGTCGGCTATGTGCTTCCACGAAAAATGGTCAGACGTGAAATGGAGGAAGGCACTCAAAGCAATCCGGTACTGTTCAACATATGGTACTTCTCTATCCGCTACATCGTACCAATAGGTATTGGCATTGTTTTTTTACATTCGATTGGTATAATCTAAAGTTAAGAAAACGTTCACATTATTGTCGATATTTTCAAAAATTTAATGATAAACTTATAGTAAGAGATATTTTATTTTTGGAGGTGATGAGCGATGACTGCAATTGGACAGAATATCAAGATGTGCCGTGAACGAGTCGGAATTTCTCAGGAGGAGCTCGCTTTAAAAATCAGGGTAGGTACGCGGACAATCCAAAGATACGAAAGTGGCGAGCATACACCTAAATTGCAGACGATCCTAAAGATTTCGACTGCCCTTGATGTCCCTGCGTCAGAGTTAATGGGAGAGATTTATTACGCTGCACCGCCTGAACTCGACCAAAAACCAAGCAGCTTATAACCTACATGATCATAAAACTCCTTAGCAGGCAGAGGCTTCTGCCTGCTCTATTTTTTGGTACTGGAAAAGTGCACGATTGTGAAGGATGACATCAGTGAAACAGTACCCAGACACCAAAAAAAATTTGAAAATAAAGGTATACTATTCTGTCAATCTGGTTAACCTAGTCCCATAAGGCTTTCTAGTATTCCCCCCCTTTTTAATGGACACCAGCATTGGTGTCCATTTTTTTTGGGTTTACAGTCATTTTTTTGTGTGAAGTTGTGATTTGCGGGGAAAATAAATGGCATACCTTGCCTAATTCGCTAATAATGTCAGGAGTGAAAGCCGATGGAATTCGCCAGGAATAAAACCGTAAGAGGAATCGACCTTTACTATGAGCACCACCAGAACTCTGAATCAAAGGAAACACTGGTTTTGCTTCATGGATTTCTGTCCTCCACTTTCAGCTTCAGGCATTTGATCCCCCTGCTTAAAGAGGATTATAACGTCATTTCTGTGGACCTTCCCCCTTTTGGGAAAAGCGGCAAGATTTCCAGCTTTAAATATTCCTATCAAAACCTGGCCGCAACGGTTGTTGAATTGATGAAATCACTTGGCATCCGCGAATTTAATGTCGTAGGCCATTCAATGGGCGGCCAAATTGCCATGAATATTCTGCTGCATCACCCGGAATATGCGAAAAAAGGAATCCTGCTTTGCAGTTCTGGATATTTGAAAAGGGCTAAGCTGCCGCTAGTCCTTTCAAGCTACATCCCATATTTCCACCTCTATGTTAAGTTTCACCTGGCACGCTCAGGAGTAAAACAGAACTTGCAGAACGTCGTATATGACCATTCAATGATCAATGATGAAATGCTGTATGGCTATCTCTCTCCATTTTTTGAGGATGATATTTTCAAAGCCTTAACGATGATGATCCGCCACCGAGAGGGCGACCTTTCAACTGAGGAATTGCGGAAAATAGAAGCACCATGCCTGCTGATCTGGGGTGAACACGATAAAGTCGTCCCCGTCCGCATTGGAAGACGGTTGAATAAGGATTTGAGGAATTCCGAACTGATCATTTTAAAGGAAACAGGGCATCTCGTCCCAGAGGAACGCCCCGAAGATGTTCACCAACTGATCAACAGGTTCATAGCAGCAGAGGAAAAAGCAGAAGCAACAGCAAACGGCAGCCTGTGATGGCTGCCGTTTCTGCTAGTCATTTATTTGCGTTATAAGGAACAGCTATCTTCGTTCTTGATTGCCAGCAAGGTGTTCGCGATCGAAAGGCACTCTTTGTAAGGTAAAACTTTTTCAAAAGAAAATTCAAATACAGACTGGATCCTGCGGGCAACTTTATCTGCTTCGTCATAATCGTGGACGGCCTGCAGAATATCAGCGATTTCCGGATCGAATTCTCCTTCCCCTACGTTGAAAGGGTCCCATTTATTTAGAACATTGATCAATTTATAGCTTAGTTCTTTAGATTCCAATTCAATCACCTGATTATTTTTTAGAAATATCTTATCATAAAGTTAGAAAGAGATAAATTTACCAGGAAAAGGCGGTGCGTACATATGGAAAGAATAGATTTTGACAAAGTAGTCGACCGGAGCAATTCGCATTCAGTGAAGTGGGATGCGATCGATAAGGTTTTTGGCAAAGATGATATTCTGCCAATGTGGGTCGCGGATATGGACTTTCATCCTCCCCAGGCAGTTACCGATGCACTGAAAGACAGAATTGACCACGGGATTTTTGGCTATACATTCGTCCCGATGTCAGTGACAGAAGCCCTCAAGGACTGGATGAAAAAACGCCATGACTGCGACTTTAAGAAATCTTCAATCGTTTTTAGCGAAGGGGTCGTCCCTTCCATCAGCACCGCAATTCGGGCATTTACGGAAAAAGGCGATAAAGTACTTGTTCATTCTCCTGTGTACACACCATTTTTCAACATGGTCAAAAATAATGAGCGAACACTCGTAACATCTAACCTGCTATATGAAAACGGGAGATTCGAACTCGATTTTGCCGACTTTGAAGCAAAGCTGAAAGAAGGAGTCAAAATGTTCATCCTCTGTAACCCGCATAATCCGGGCGGCAGGGTATGGACGAGAGATGAGCTGGAAAAACTCGGCGACCTGTGCGTGAAGCATGAATGCCTGATCGTATCTGATGAAATCCACTCCGATTTAGTGTTCAAGCCTAATGTCCATATCCCAATCGCTTCAATGAAAGAAAAGTTCAGGGATATCACGACAACATTCGTTGCGCCAAGCAAAACCTTCAATCTCGCTGGACTCCAGGCATCTGCCGCACTGATTCCGAACAAGGAGTTGAAGGCCAAATTCAAGGAGATCCATGAGCAGCAAGGCTTTTTCACCTTGAATGCCTTTGCGATTGCCGGAATGGAGGCAGCCTATCGCGGCGGTGAGGAATGGCTAGATCAGCTACTAGCTTATCTGGATGAGAATATGAAAATCGCTACCGACTTTATAGCAGAACACCTGCCTGCACTTAAGCCAATGAAGGCTGATGCCACCTACCTCCTCTGGATCAACTGCCGGGAGCTTGGTTTGAGTGATGATGAAATAAAGGACCTCCTTCTAGAAAAAGGGAAACTCGGGCTTGAGCCAGGAACAAAGTACGGTGAAGGTGGCGAAGGCTTTGTACGGATGAATCTCGCTTGTCCGCGCGAAACCTTGAACGAAGGGCTTGAAAGGCTGAAGAAGGCGTTTAGTTAAGGTTCTAATTGAAAGAGCTTAACATTATAAAAAACTAATGGAGCCTCCCTGTTTTTGGGTGGCTCCATTTTTTACGCGCTTACTTCAAGCGCTTCATGATATGGCTGCAATGAGTAATGAATAATTGTATCCATGAATGAATGAAGCTTTTGCGGGATCAGCTTACGTGCATAGTCCCAGGCATTCTCCTCAATCTTGAGGGCAATTCCCTTACGCGTGAAGTCATGGCTAGTTACATCCATCTGCTGTATTAACTCCGAAAGTTCGCGGTCCTCGGCATGCCCAATTTCATGAGCAAAAACGACAGCAAGATAATCTTCAAAATGATCTAATGACGAAAAGAGCTGCAGGCATTGCTCCTTGATCTCTTCAATATATAAAGTAATCGTATGAGTCCCAAAACTATATTTCCCGCCCGCAAACCGGTCGCCTGGAAAAAAATCCTCAAGTACAACTTGAACACTGCTGCCAGATTGGACAAGAATTCTTTCAACAATATTCTCTATCTGTAAGTTCTTCAATTTATACCCCTACTCTTTGATTTTGAATATAAATTGAATTATAACGCTTTTGTAAAATAATGAAAACATGACTTTTACCCCGGTTTTTGGGTGGATAAACCTTTTTTGCTGCTATTTTTGTAAGGATAATTCTTTAATTTATATTTTTATAGCGTAAAATTTGATTATATAGCGAAAAAGAAAATTTTATAGCGAATTTTGATTTTTTATAGCCAAAATAAAGATTATATAGCGAACTGGAAATTCTGCTCGGTTTTTTCCAGTTGAAGTTCCCAGTCATAAAAAAGAACAGCCAATAAATCAGCTGTTCTCCTTCGTATCGTTCATATGTTTCATAATTGCCTGCTCGTGTTCCTTTGCTTTCTGCGCTTCCTTTTTGGAAACTTTGATGATGTATCTCATCGTCAGGATCGCCCCGATCAGAAAAACGAGTGAAGTTATTCCAGCCGGGATATATTCAGTCTTGTCTTCTGGGAAATATAAAAACAATGAGATGATAAACCACTTACTCACTCTCATCTTCCTTTCTTCAGCTCTCCAAACATTATAACAAGCTTTCGAAATCCGTCCAATATGAAGGTATTGCCTTATTTCAGCACGTTAATTTTTTCAATCACGACGTCTTTTTCAGGCTTGTCCCCAGCACCTGTTGGAGCAGCGGCAATCTTGTCGACGACATCCATTCCTTCGACTACCTGGCCGAATACGGTATGTCTGCCATCAAGATGAGGCGTTCCGCCATTTTCATACATCTTGAGTACTTCTTCTGGGTAGCCTGCTTGCTTCATCTTCTCTGGCAAACTAGCATCCAGCTCTTTATTCTGCACGATGAAAAATTGGCTGCCGTTCGTGTTTGGCCCTGAATTGGCCATCGACAATGCACCACGGATGTTGAAAAGCTGCTTTGAAAATTCGTCTTCAAATGGGCCGCCGTAAATGCTTTCCCCGCCCATTCCAGTTCCATCAGGATCGCCGCCCTGGATCATGAAACCGTCAATCACGCGGTGGAAGGTGACTCCTTCATAGTAGCCTTCTTCGCTATGCTTAATAAAATTCTCTACCGCCTTGGGAGCCTGCTCAGGGAAAAGCTTAATTTTAACTGTTCCCATGGAAGTGACCATTTCCACTAGCCTTTCATTTTCCTGGACTTCTGCTGTCGCTTGAGGGTAATCAAGATCTTCCTCGGCTTGTCCTGCTTGTCCAGCTTGTCCAGCATTCGTCGTTTCTTCCTTCTGCTGGTCTGCCTCCTGCTTCTCATCAGCTGTGCCGCAGCCAGCCAGAACAACCATCATTGCAAATAGTACTGCCAATATTTTTTTAGTCATTGTATGTATCCCTCCTATAGACACTTTAAACGATTACAAAATGTTTTGCATCTGTCTTTTTTGCTATAATATAAGAAATTAACTCGAACCCGAAAGGAGCTTCCAACATGGCTGAATTGAACATTGGCGATCAAGTAACTGCCATTTATAAAACCGGCAAATACATAGGCGAAATCACGGAACGCCGCCCACAGCACTATCTTGTCCGAGTATTGGCAGTCGCAAAACATCCTATGCAGGGCGACCTCCATAATCCAAAGGACGCGGCTGTTGGCTTTTTCCACGAAAGAAAAGCACTGTCTTACCGCGAACAGGCAAACATCCCTGAAAAAATGGTCAAGCCATTCGACGGTGATATCCCTGAATATTTGGAATCCTTAAAAGAAGCGACCAACAAGCTCCGTGCCGAACTCGAAGACGATGACTCTGCATGGGCACAACAAAGCCTGAGAAACCTTGAGTCACTGGAAAAGGACTATTTTAAAAACCTGTAATGCCAGCCATATAACGCAAAAAGCCAGATTGTATTTTCCAATCTGGCTTTTCTATGCGAATTTATTGAGCAGTTTGGAAAAATCGACCATATCCCCGATTGTTGCGGGTTCCGGTTTCTGAAGATATTGTTTGTCTTTTTCCACGAGCTTGTAAATATGGTAGGTCGTCAAAGCATCATCAAGAGCGCGGTGGTGTTTACCGGTCCCTTCCCTGCCATACTCCTGCACAGCCTTCCATAGACCCGTCTGATTCTGGTCGCCAAAGAAACGTTTATACTCCATCGAAAGGTCGATTTGCTTCCCCGGCAGCGGAAAAGCTACTGAAGCCTGCTGGCAATTTTGCTGCAATACCTTCATGTCCATATTGCCCCAGGTGACAATCTGGCAATTCTTGCTTCCAGCCATCGACTTAAGCTTATCTACCAAAGCTTTGAACGTGATACCTGAATTCACCTGTTCCTGAGAGATGTTCAGGAATGAACGGCAGCGTTCTGTCAAAATCGGGAAACGCATCGGCCGTACATACGAAGAAAATTCTTCAACTACCTTGCTGTTCTCGACGAGGACAGCGCCAGCTTCAATGATTTCCGGGTAAAAGCCCCGTCTCCTGCTGCTCCGGTCAGGCATCGTAAACTCAAAATCAATAAATAATGTTGTCCTTTCTTTTTCGCTCATGCTTCCCCAACTTTCTGAAAAGCCAGTAGTTGTATGTAACCAGTATATGCTTTTCGGTCGATTATTTTTTCTATTATATCACGTTTCTTTGTAAATTTTTAAATTTTCTGCAATTTAAGTTCTGCATTTTTTTCGGCTTTCGTAATTTTCAAGCCCACCTTTATTTTTCGTGTTAAAATACATAAAAATCGTTGTCCAGACTAGTTATGTAAAAGCGTCACATGATCATAAGGAAGTAAATAATCGGCTCGGTCATCCGATATAAAACGTGCTTAATCAAAAGCTTCTCTTTAGAGCTCAAAGAAAGGAATTACCGTGAGGATTATAACAGGCTATCTTTTGATTTTACTATTGGTCCCAGCGTTTGTCGCAGTTGTCATTTTAACTTATACCGAAGCAGACAATGCCGTAAGCTTCAGTGATACTCTTGGTGAAAAGATTGATCTTACGGAGACGAAACTGTCTCAAACCAGTTTAATCCTTGCCAATAACGATGAGGTCATCACCGAGATTTATCGTCCTATGAACAGGAGTTATGCTTCGGGGCATGAAATTCCTGATTTTATAAAAGATGTGTTCATTATTTCTGAAGACCGTAATTTTGAAAAGCATCCCGGTTTTGACTTGCCCGCAATTGGGCGCGCGCTGGCAATCAATATTCACTCCGATGACATTGAACAAGGTGCGAGCACCATTACCCAGCAGCTGGCACGGAATCAATATTTAAACCATCACAAATCGTATAATCGCAAGCTGAGTGAAGTTTTATATGCATACCAGCTGGAGAAGACTTTTTCCAAATCAGAAATTCTCGAGCAGTACATGAATGCGATTTATTTTCACAATAATGCGTATGGAATAAAGGCTGCAGCGGACTTTTACTTTAAAAAAACGCCTTTGAAATTATCTGAGTCGGAACAGGCTTTCCTCGCCGCCATTCCTAATAACCCGTCCTATTATGACCCAATCAAGCATTTCGAACGGACAAAAAAGCGCCAGGAACGGCTGCTCAGCCAGCTTGCTGAACATGGCAAAATCAAACTTGATAAAGCTGAGACGCTAAAAAAGGAACCGATTATTTTGAAAGTCGATTCCCGTAAAAATTCATATCCAGATTATTCTTTCTATGCATTACACGAACTGAGAGAACTGATTTCCGAACAGGAAAATATCGATAACACAGACGAACTAACCGGAAGGATTGAGGAATTGCTTCGTTCTGGAGTGAAGATTCATACAAATCTGGATATTGCATTGCAAAAAAGGACTGTCCAGTCTGTCACAGATCACCTCCCAGATGAAGAGGTTCAGGGAGCTGCCACAGTGATAAACCATGAAACTGGACAGGTTGTAGCGATCACAGGAGGAAAGGATTATCAGAGCGGAGACTTCAACCGTGCCTACCAGGCGTTTCGCCAGCCGGGCTCATCAATCAAGCCATTGCTTGTTTATGCCCCTTACTTTGAAAGGTTTGATGCAAAAAGGGATTCTCAAATTGACGCGGGTCCGCTCTGCATCAAGGGGTACTGTCCGAAGAACTACGGAGGCTCAACCTATGGGATGGTCACACTTGAAAGAGCATTCATCCATTCCTACAACACTCCAGCAGTGAGGATTTTACAGCAGGTTGGCGTGGACAAAGCGTTCGATGACCTTAAAACATTCGAATTTGGAAAAGTTACAGAGCAAGACCATGTACTCGCAGCTGCAGTCGGTGGTTTCACAACTGGAGTAAGTCCGCTTGAGTTAACATCAGCCTATACTGTTTTCAGCAACAAAGGGATTTATCTGAAACCAAGAGCGATTGCGAAAGTAACCAATCATTCTGGAAAAATCCTATATAAATGGGAAGACGAACCTGTCCAGGTCTGGAATCCAAGTACCGTTGAAAAAGTAAAGTCTCTTATGCAAAAGACCGTTTCTTCAGGCACAGCAAGAAAAGCAGCAGGTGCCGGGCCTAATGCTGGAGGGAAGACCGGAACGACGAATGATTTCAAAGATTTCTGGTTCATAGGCTTCAACGGGCCATTAACTGCAGGCGTGTGGATCGGCAAAGACAAACCAGAAAGCTTGGAAGCCATAAATCGTCTTTCGCCGCACCTTTTAATTTGGCGCGATATCGTTAAAAAATAGACCGGGCAAAAATTCCGCCCGGTTCCACTTATTATTTTGGGGCACAATCACTTTATGACGGACACTTTTTCTTTCTTTTCGCCCATTCCTGTCCGTCATCACCCTTATGACCCAGAAATGACTACAGATAAGTTTGTCTGGCCTTTATAAAAAAACCATTCCTCCAAAAAAAACCGCACTTAAATCGGCAAGCTGGCAACCAGGCTGTTATACACTTTAATTGCAAGATAAATGATGCCGAGCACAAGCGTACTCCAGAGGATGACCTGGAAAAACACAATTCCGATCAATCCGGCCATGGCGAGCTTGGGGCTGATTTTATAGACAAAATAAATAAAATATACCACTGTCGCAACTGCGAAAATGGCCGTTATTCCGATAAAGCTGTAGAAGCTGAGCAGGGATAAGATACCGCCCACAAAATAAATCGTTGCGCCATGGCGAATCAGATACAGGCTCTCCCCTTCGTGATCCTTCGAGAAAAACAAGAGGCTGACCTCGTTTATTGTATCGGCAATCAGCTTCATAGCCGCGAACACCATGAAATATACCACCATCAGCAACGCCAGCAAAGACAATTTAATCCCCGTTTCAGAAAAGAATTCCAGCATTCCATCATAAATTCCGGCATTTTTCAGAATGGAGAGCAACTCCATTTCCGTGCGCACGGATAGGGCCAAACTGAACATAATGATGGACAGCAGCGGAAAGTAGCTTGTTAAGTATGGGTTTCTCATATTAATCTTCACTCAATTCTTTCGTATTCCTACTAAGGGTTATTATGAAAGAAATAGTGAAAATCGACAACTAAAAGAAAAAAAGCCCCTTTGCAGGAACTTTAATTTTTTTTGAAACCTTTTTAGCAACTCGTCCGTATAGACAGGTTGGTGTTATTGTGGCACGATCCGGACGTATTCTCTTGAACCGAATGGTACATATGTGGCAGTTTCAACCTCGTCCAACTCTGATTGCTGGACTTTCAGCACTCCAGGTCCTTGCTTTGACAACTCTTTGTCATCCCTGTTATCAAGAAACATGAACCCCGAAAATAAACTAAGGAATATCCCAATGCATACAATCAGCTTTCGGGCCATGGCTTATCCCCCCTATTTACTGTTAGTATGCAGAAAGAACGACAATTTTATTCAAGGATTGACAAAACCTTGACTTATCAAGGTCGATGACATGCATCTCCATCTTTTTTACGATATAATTTTCTCATCAGTGAGTTGGGGGCATGAACTTGATTAATTTGGCAAAAAATATAATGTTAAGCCATGAATTTGGAATTAAATAAGGAGGTATTATCATTTGTCTTTACTTCACCTTGCAGTTTTATCACCGCTTTTACTCGCGATCTTAATTCCATTTTTACATAAGTATTTCAAGAACATCCATACAGGCTGGTTCCTTTTGCCGCTGCCTGCCGTGCTATTTGCTTATTTCTTGCAATTCATCAGTACGACCAGCCATGGCGGTACCGAAATGGAAACTGTTCCTTGGATTTCTTCACTTGGGATTGATTTTACGTTAAAAGTTGACGGCCTTGGGCTATTGTTTGCCCTGCTGATCACTGGAATCGGCGCATTGGTTGTGCTGTATTCGATTTATTATTTAAATCCGGACAAAGAAAAGCTCAATACTTTCTATGTCTACCTGCTTTTGTTCATGGGCGCGATGCTAGGGGTAGTTTTATCGGACAACCTGATTGTGCTTTATACCTTTTGGGAATTGACAAGCTTTTCGTCTTTCTTGCTGATTGGATATTGGAACCATCGCGAACGCTCCCGCTATGGTGCCCAAAAGTCAATGCTGATCACTGTTTTCGGGGGATTATCAATGCTTGGTGGTATCCTGATGCTCTATATCATCACAGGGACCTTCAGCATTTCTGAAACAATCCAAATGTCTAATGAAGTCGTAAACCATCCATTATTCACTGCGACACTGATTTTGTTCTTGCTAGGGGCTTTTACAAAATCAGCTCAGTTCCCATTCCACATCTGGCTTCCTGACGCGATGGAAGCACCTACGCCGGTCAGTGCGTACCTGCACTCTGCGACTATGGTTAAAGCGGGGATCTATCTTGTCGCCCGTATGACGCCTGTGTTCGCACATTCAGATATTTGGGTTTGGCTCGTAGCCGGAGTTGGGGTTATCACGTTATTCTGGGGTTCCTTCTCAGCGGTAAAGCAAACTGATTTAAAAGCGATCCTCGCTTTCTCAACTGTCAGCCAGCTGGGGATGATCATGTCTCTTCTTGGAGCAGGTGCTGCAGCACTTCATTATGGCACGATAAAGGATGGCTATTATATTGTTGCGGTTACTGCCGCGGTATTCCACCTGATCAACCATGCCACATTCAAGGGAAGCTTGTTCATGGTGACAGGCATCATTGACCATGAAACGGGGACAAGGGATATTCGCAAGCTTGGCGGTTTGATGAATTTCATGCCAATCACATTCACACTTGCCATCATCGGAACATTTTCAATGGCTGGGATTCCGCCTTTCAACGGATTCCTGAGTAAAGAAATGTTCTTCACCGGAATGCTTCGTGTAGCGGAAATGGATATTTTCAATATGGATACTTGGGGCATCCTATTCCCAATCATTGCCTGGACAGCAAGTGTTTTCACGTTCCTGTACAGTATGATGTATGTATTCAAGACCTTCACGGGCAAATACCAGCCTGAGAAATTGGAAAAGAAACCACATGAGGCACCAATCGGAATGCTGATTTCGCCGGTTATCCTTGCATCACTTGTAATTATTTTCGGGATTTTTCCGAATGTACTGTCACATAACATCATTTCACCAGCAATGGGTTCGATTCTTCCATCATTGCTCGAAAACGGTGAAGGATTCGATGTCCATATCACACATTGGCACGGGCCAACTGCTGAATTGTTCATGACAATTGGCGTTATCACGATTGGAATTTTGCTCTATAAGTTCATGCCCAAATGGACCGGGGTTTATCGCAAATTCCCTGAGCGCCTGGCACTGAATCGTTTCTATGATCGTGGCCTTGAACTCATGGAGATAACATCAAGAAACATTACAAGGTCGTATATGACCGGATTTATCAGGACATATCTCGTTTATATCTTTTCATTCTTTATTTTGGCTCTGGCTTCGACACTTATTTTCAAAGACGCATTCAAACTGGATTTTAGTAATGTTGCACCGATCCGCTTTTTTGAAGTCGTGCTTGTGCTAATCATGGCCGTATCAGCGATTACCATCCTGTTTGCCAAATCAAGGCTGACTTCCATCATCCTTCTTGGCGCGGTTGGCTATACGGTCGCACTATTCTTCGTCCTCTTCAGGGCACCTGACCTGGCACTGACACAGCTGGTCATTGAAACTGTATCTGTTGCACTATTCCTGCTGGCGTTTTATCATCTGCCGCAAATCAGGAGAAATGAGGAGAGAATCCGCTTCAGGGCTACAAACGCGCTGATCTCTATTGGAGTAGGGGCGATTGTGACGATGATCGCTTTATCTGCCCATAGTAACAAGATGTTCGGTTCGATTTCAGAGTATTATGTTGAAAATACTTATAAAAAAGCCGGCGGCGAAAATATGGTCAACGTTATCCTTGTTGATTTCCGCGGCTTTGATACAATGTTTGAGATTGCCGTCCTTGGCATCGCTGCCCTAGGTATTTTTGCGATGATCAAGCTTCGGCTGACAAGGGGGAGAGAATTGGATGAAAACAAATGATGTCATCCTCCAGACTGTTACGAAGTTCACCTTGTTTGTCATTATCCTATTTTCAATCCACCTGTTTTTTGCAGGCCACTATTATCCAGGCGGTGGATTCATCGGCGGATTGATGACCTCTGGAGCGATTGTATTGCTTTTGCTTGCATTCGATATCAAGACGGTCAAGATGATTTTACCGTTCGATTACATTAAAGTTGTGGCTGTCGGTCTGCTCATTGCGATTGGAACAGGTGCCGGTGCGTTATTTTTCAATATGCCGTTCCTGACACATGCTTACACTTATGTTTATTTGCCGCTCCTAGGCAAGACATCTCTGCATACAGCGGTTTTGTTTGATACAGGGGTCTTCCTTGTCGTCATTGGTGTGACAATGACCATTATTCAAACGATTGGAGAGAGCGAATAATGGAAATCTTAATGGCTTTTCTAATTGGAATTTTATTTATGACAGCCACTTACCTCATGCTTTCAAAAAGCTTGCTCAGGATCATTATCGGGACAGGGCTGTTAAGTCACGGCGCCCACCTTCTCCTGCTGACAATGGGAGGCTTAAAAAGAGGTGCGGCTCCGCTCCTGGGAGAACATGCCCCATCCTATGCCGATCCGCTGCCACAGGCACTGATCCTGACAGCGATCGTCATCAGCTTTGGTGTGACAGCATTCTTCCTGGTTCTGGCCTACCGTGCCTACCAGGAGCTTGGAACCGATAATATGGATCGCTTGAGAGGAAAGGAAGGACATGAATAATCTAATCATCTTACCCATCTTGATTCCTCTGATTACAGGGGTTGTACTTATTTTTTTCACAAAAAACATCATGGCCCAGCGATGGATTTCAGCGATAAGCAGTCTACTCACGATTATCGCCTCCTTCATGCTGGCAAACCATGTTTATCGGAATGGCATCCAGACGATGGATCTCAGCAACTGGGAAGCACCATACGGCATAACGCTTGTATCGGATATGCTTTCCGCCCTGCTAGTATTGACAACAAGTATCATCGCTTTTGCGGCCTTGTTTTACTCCTTCAAATCCATAGGAGAAGCTCGTGAAAGATTTTTCTATTATCCTGTCGTCAATTTCTTGATTGTCGGGGTTAATGGGGCCTTTACAACGGGCGATATTTTCAACTTGTTTGTATTTTTCGAAGTGATGCTGATGTCCTCATATGTATTGATTGTATTGGGCGGGACGAAAATCCAGCTCCGTGAATCCATTAAATACATACTCGTGAACGTTATTTCATCTGCCTTATTCGTTATCGCTGTCGCCTATTTGTATTCAGTTGTAGGGACGCTGAACATGGCACATATCTCTGTGAGGCTCAGTGAGGTCGGGAATGCAGGAATCATTACGGTAATTGCCGTTCTATTCTTGATTGTATTCGGACTGAAAGGCGCGATTTTCCCGCTTTATTTCTGGCTGCCAGGATCGTATTACGCACCGCCAGCACCAGTAATGGCACTGTTCGGGGCACTTCTGACCAAGGTTGGCGTATACTCGATCACAAGAACATATACATTGTTCTTTTACCATGATGCCGGTTATACTCATCAGTTGCTGCAAATCCTCGCTGTCATAACGATCATTGTCGGAGTCATCGGGGCACTGGCTTATACTGATATCAAAAAAATCATTATTTATAACATCATTGTTGCGGTCGGTGTTATCCTGTTCGGAGTATCCCTCCTGACAACTGAATCACTCACTGGCGCGGTCTTTTACCTGATCCACGACATGAACATTAAAGCGGCACTGTTCCTGTTGGTCGGTATTATCGTCATAATCACCGGAACTAGCGACCTTGAGAAAATCAGTGGTCTGATCAACAGGTACCCTGCACTCGGCTGGACGTTCTTCATTGCCACAGCCGCACTTGCCGGCATTCCGCCGCTCAGTGGATTCGCAGGCAAAATTATGATTGTGCGCTCTGGATTTGAAACTGAAAACTATATCGGTGCTTTTGTTGTTCTGATGTCGAGCTTGCTTGTACTGCTTTCAGTCATGAGGATTTTTATCAGGGGCTTCTGGGGAACTCCAAGAGCCTATAAGAATGAGGATGAAGCACCTGCAAAATGGCTGCTCATTGCACCAGCACTTCTCACTGTGTTTGCTGTGCTATACGGCTTCGGAACTGAAGCTATTTATCCGGTTATTTCAACAGCTGCAGAAACGCTTGCCAATCCGGAAATCTACATCAATGCTGTTTTAAAGGAGTGATGAGCCATGGCTTTTCAAATCTTGCTGAATTTTATTCTGGCCTTTGTCTGGATGTTCCTTAAGACATCCTACTCCCCGGCCTCCTTTTTCGTCGGGTATTTCTTTGGCCTGCTCATCATTTATATTTTCCGCCGCTTCTTCACTTCCCGCTTCTATTTATTGAGGGTAGTGGCCGTGGTGAACTTAATTTATATTTTTTCAAAGGAACTGCTCCTTTCGAATATTGCAGTTTTAAAGGCAGTACTTAGGCCAAAGCTTAATATCAAGCCTGGTATCTTCGCATTCCCGACGGAATTGAAGGAAGACTGGGAGATTACGATGCTCGCAAATCTGATTACTTTGACCCCTGGTACGCTTGTCGTCGATGTTTCACCTGACAACAGGATCTTGTATGTGCATGCCATGGATATCAGTGATGCTGATGAAGCAATTCAGAGCATCAAGAATACGTTTGAAAAAGCGATTATGGAGGTGAGCCGATAATGTTTGAAGCGGTTTTGTGGATTTCAGTTACCTTCATATCACTTGCGATGATCGGCCTTATTTATCGAGTGATCAAGGGGCCTACCGTAGCAGACCGGGTAGTTGCCCTCGACGCAATCGGCATCAGCCTTGTTTCTGTGATTGCTTTAGTATCAATTGTTCTTGAAACTAGTGCTTTTCTAGATATCATCCTGCTGATTGGTATCCTGGCATTCATCGGAACAGTTGCCTTTTCAAAATTCCTTGAGAAGGGAGTAATCATGGAATATGACAGAGATGGAAATCGTTAAGTTTTTTGCAGGATTGTTTATTCTGTTAGGTGCATTTCTTAGCCTTGTGACTGCCTTTGGACTGATCAGGCTTCCAGATGTTTATACAAGGAACCATGCAGCATCGAAAAGTGCTACAATGGGGGTCATGCTCGTCTTGCTGGGCACCTTCCTCTATTTTTGGTTGATTGAACATCATTTCAATTCCCGACTATTGCTGGGAGTTGTTTTCATCTTCCTCACTTCTCCTGTTGCAGGGCATTTAATTGCAAGGGCAGCTTATAACAGCGGGGTTAAGCTTTCGGACCGCACTGTCCAGGATGACCTTGCAAAAGCACGGAAAAAGTTGGAAGCGGAAGGCCATTCGAAATAATGATGATGAACAGCCATCAGGTATATCCACCTGATGGCTTTTTTGTACATGAAAAATTCAATTTTTATCCATACCAACCAAGGATCAGTCAAGTATAGTTAAAGTAAATAGAGTTATGATTCCTGTTTTGCGGAATGGAGGTTACGTTTTATGAGCGATGCAAGAATCACAATTGCCGGCGGCGGAATCAGCGGGTTATGCACAGCGATTGCCCTGCAGAGTAAAGGAATCCATGCGAATGTGTATGAAAAAGAAAAAAAAGTACATGAACCGGATACTGGAATCATCTTAAGTGGTAACGCCATAAGAGCATTCTACATTATGGGATTAGGAGCCAAACTGCGTGCAAGCGGAATGGATTCTGATGGCTGTCTGCTAAAATCCGATTCTGGAAATAACATTGCTGAATTCGCCTATCATTCACCATCACATATCCCTAATTACCTGTTTATCCACCGTTCTGAATTCCAAAGAATTTTGACAGATGCACTCCTCCCTGGTTCTCTCCATTTTGATAAGCATATGATTGATTTTAAACACGACAATACAATGACATTATTCTTCAAAGATGGTACTAGTATAGAAACAGACTATCTTATAAGCTGCGACGGTGCAGCTTCACAAATTCGCACAAAACTGTTCCCAAATAGCAGCCTGGCTTATTCAGGTTTCTCCTGCTGGAGAGGCATCATTGAAAATCCGCCAATGAATGTCCCTGATTATACTGAAACCTGGGGACCGAGGGGACGATTCGGGATTGCACCATTAAAAGATAATCAGGTGTTTTGGTATGCCTTGAAAAGATCCTCGACGGAAAACAGCGACATGAGCAAATGGTCCCCTATTGATTTATTATTCAACTTTTTCTATTACCATGAACCAATTCAGGAAATTTTGGAAAATACCTCTCCTGACCGTATCATTTACGATAATTTGTATGAAATAAAACCTTTAACTCCACTCCAATCGGGTAATATCCTGCTACTCGGAGATTCAGCACACGCTTCAATGCCCAATATAGGCCAGGGAGCATCACAGGCTGCTGAAGATGCCGTTTACCTGGCAAATTGGATCAGCAGCGAAGAAAGAATTGATAAGGCATTCTTTAAGTATGAAACACACAGGCAGGAGCGTATGAAGATAGTGAAAGATGAAATGAAAATTTACGGATTGGCAGCACGGATTGATTTCCCCGTACTTTGCTCAATACGTAATAAACTTCTTCAGATGACACCTGCTTCATACCATAATGCGAAGCTGAGGAAATTAGTTGAAATTGAAGGGGATATGGAAACTTTTCAGTGACTTTTTTAGGAGTTGCTCGTTTCGCGCAGGATTCAGACAGCTTTTTGCTTCTGCTGGCCAAACCTGTCTGAATACGGACGTTTTTTGACAGCTTTTTGCTTCGGCTTGGCAACCTGTCTGAATACGGACGTTTTTCTGACAGCTTTTTGCTTCTGCTGGTCAAACCTGTCTGAATACGGACGTTATTCTGACAGCTATTTGCTTCTGCTGGGCAAACCTGTCTGAATCCACACGTTATTCTGACAGCTTTTTGCTTTCACTTGCCAAACCTGTCTGAATACGGACGTTTTTCTGACAGCTTTTTGCTTCTGCTGGGCAAACCTGTCTGAATCCGCACGTTATTTTGACAGCTTTTTGCTTCTATTTGCCAAACCTGTCTGAATCCGGACGTTATTTTGACAGCTTTACGCCTCCCACTCCAAACCTGTCTGAATAACGATTGTTTTTTGACAGGTTTTACTCGTATGCCTCTGAACCTGTCTGAATAACAACGGTTCTCGTCCACTTTGGCACCCTTACTTTCTAAAATTGTCCTAATCACTCTTAAACTCCAAAAGAAAAACCAGCTCAAAGGCTGGTTTACTTTTTGCGTTTAATAACAGCAATCGTACATCTTGATATGCAGACAAGCTTTTCATCTTCATCGGTGATTTTTATATCCCAAACCATGGTTGTTTTTCCCTGGTGGAGGACAGTACCGACAGCAGTAACCAGACCGTCCTTTTTTGCCCTGATATGGTTGGCATTGATTTCAAGGCCGACCACCACTTCGTTTTCCTTGTCGACTAGTTCGAATGCTCCAACGCTGGCGACCGTTTCTGCCAGAGCGACAGATGCACCTCCATGCAGCAAGCCAAATGGCTGCCTTGTACGGTCATCGACAGGCATTGTGGCGACAACCTTTCCTCTTTGCAGTTCTGTTATTTCAATTCCTAGTGAGCCAAGCAGTGTGCTGTTAAGTTCCAATTTCATTACCTCCTTATATTTGGCAAACAATTTACGATGAAATCCAGGAAAAGCTATTATTGTCCTTAGCAAAGGACGCATCAAAAAAATGAGGTGATCCATATGAACCGAATTCGTGAAGGCATGATTCCTGCTGTGTTAGGAACAGCTGTTACAGCAGCTGGTTTCGCTATGAAACAAAATCGAAAAATCGATAAGATGGTTTCAAACACCATATTCGGTTTCGGATTGGCCCATATCGTTCTAGGGGCCATTGATTTGGTTGAGCACCGGAATGAATTTTAGCAAGTTAGCTTATACTTCACTGCAATAGAGTGCTTCTGAAGGAAGGCGGCTATTTTTGCTGCCTTTCCTGAAGAATGACTTCTTCAGTCCTAATCGCGTCCTTTATTTTTCTTCGGCGGAGGACGAACATGATCAAGATAATCGCGAAAGCAAGGATCACCAACCAAATCTCTTGGTTATACTTTATGACTATGTCCATTTTATCTCCAAATAGATAGCCTAGCACGAAAATGATTGAGACCCATACGAAAGCGCCACTATAGGCAAAAACGGCAAAGGTTTTATACGGAAGCCTGCTGAAGCCATAAAGCAATGGCACCAAATATCGGACACCTGGAGCAAAACAGCTTAACGACAATGAAAAAGCATGGTACTTCTCCATCAGTTTCATTGCTGATTCAATCGAATTCGCGAACCGTTTCCTTTTTCCCAATAACCGAAGCAGCCTTCTCCCTATTACCCTCCCCAGCAGATAGCTGGAGGTAAATGCCGCAGAAATCCCCATGTATGTAACCAAAAATGCAAGGATAGGGTTCAAGGTCCCTTTAGCTGAAGCAAGCCCTACAGTCATTAGGATCACCTCGTTGGGGACAGGAATGACGAAAACCCCGAACCACAGCCACAAAAACAAACCTATATAGCCATTATCTTCAATAATATTGATTACAAGCTCCAGATCCATGGGTCTCCCCCCTTCATCCCATCTTGGTCCGATTCTATTTCACGATAGAAGTTAATATGTATAACAATTCTCCCTTCTTCTTTATATCCCCTCTTTTTTTCCTTTTTGAAGTGCTTTTAGCTTTTCCCATTTTCATACTTGAGGGTTTATATTCATACATTGAAAAGGGTCATAAAACTTACCCGTTAGGAAGGGGAAGCTACTTATGCATTGTTTATTTTTTCATAAAAATAGGATGGCTGATGGTAACGTGACTGACACAGCTCGTCCTTATCCAGAAGTGAATGCAACACTGTTTAGAACTTCAGCACATAAAGCAATTTCCTTAATGGAAGACGTTAACCTTGTGATGACTAAAATAACTTCCTCCACTTCTTATTCCAGTGAATTAATGGCTGCCGCACAGCAATCCAATCAAAAAGAAGTAGAAAGATTAATCCAATCATCCGGTATTAAAAAGAAACCAAAAATCACTTATAACCCCGATGGACTCACAATGAACTTCGTGGATTATGCAGGAGACAAAGAATGCTGTCATATCATCACGCAGCTGAGGTGGGAATAAGAAAAGCGAAAGCGCCTTGGTCAGCCCCCGACAAGCCTTGCCCGCCTAAAACGCCACATCGTGTAGCTGGCGGGTCTGCACGTCCTGTGCCTAAGAGGGCTGACCAGTGAAGTCGTTTCTTTGACTTCATTGGGCGGACCGAAATAGAAATTTTTAGCCGACTGTCCAGAAACGCAGAAACTGGAGGCTCCGACAAAGAAGCGCTTTTTTCTTCTGCCGGCGGAGTTGAAGTTTCGGAGTTTCTAGGAAGCGAAACTAGACATGCGTCACGAGGGGCTAGGCGCTGGAGCTGGACAATTCTCGAAGTGAATTTTATACTTTTTTAAAAAAATCCGCTGTTCACTGAACAGCGGCCATGCAAATAGTTTTTAAATTTAATAGTAATACGGATATCCATATCCGTATCCATAGCCGTATGGCGGATAACCGCCGTAACCGTAAGGATATGGACGTGGATATAATAACGCGCTGCCTAAAAGTCCCCCAAGTACTCCTCCAACGAAAGGACCACCAAAGCCAAACCCAAATGGACGTCTGCCGCCATAGAATGGTCTTCTTCTATTCATAAAGCTACCTCCCTCATATATTTGCCTACATTACTTCATATGCAATTAACGAGGGTGTTGAATGGGCGTTTGTCCAATACACTAGAAAAAAAGCCTAGTCCCAGATCATCCGTTGTTCCTTCCATGGGTTTCCATACATATGATATCCATTCTCCTCCCAAAAACCAGGCCGGTTTTCAGATGAGAATTCAATCCCTCTGACCCATTTCGCACTCTTCCAGAAGTATAGATGCGGAATGACAGCTCTCAATGGATAGCCATGTTCCGGGGTAAGCTCCTGCCCGTTATGGGAATGGGCAAGCAGGCTTGTTTCCTTAAGAAAGTCCTCAATCGGCAGATTCGTCGTCCAATTTTCCTCAGCATGGAGAATGACATATTTCGCTGTTTCCTTTGGCATGGCCAGTCTGGCTAGCTCCTGAGCGGAAATCCCCTCCCACACATTATCAAGCTTGGACCAGCCAGTCACACAGTGAATGTCATTGCCGGAGGTCGTTTGCGGGAGAGCCATTAAATCTTTATAACGTAAAACCACATCTTTTTCTACAAGACCAAAAATCTTCAAGGTCCAATCATCGAGATTCTTATAATTTGGCACATTGCCATAATGCAGGACAGGGAAAGAGGTCGTAACATTTTGGTTCGGCGGGACTCTGTCCGAAGGGCCCTTTTTACGCGCTTTTCCGAAATACATATTGATCACCCCTTTGTATTATCCTACCGAATTTCTAATCTAAAATAAACAAAGCCGCCCTGCCAAAGAGCAGGACGGACTGTTTTCCGAACTTATAAAACCATCGCGGCTATCCAGCCGAAAATAATCAAAGGAATATTATAGTGAACAAAGGTCGGAACAACCGTGTCCCAGATGTGGTTGTGCTGCGTATCAGCATTCAAACCGGCTGTCGGTCCAAGTGTACTGTCAGATGCAGGAGATCCTGCGTCACCAAGTGCAGCAGCCGTTCCCACAATCGCAATCGTCGCCATCGGGCTAAATCCAAGTTGAAGGCTTAAAGGTACAAATATTGTCGCGATGATTGGAATCGTCGAGAATGAAGAACCGATTCCCATTGTAACCAAAAGTCCTACAACAAGCATTGCTAAAGCACCCAGGCCTTTATTATTGCCAATCGCATCAGCTGCCTGCGCTACAAGCGTTTCAACGTGTCCAGTTTCTTTCAACACATCAGCGAAACCGAATGCAGCAAGCATGACGAATCCGATGAACGCCATCATTTTCATGCCTTCTGTTAAAAGATTATCAGCTTCACGCCACTTAATCGCTCCGCTCGCGTACACGACAAGGATACCAGCCAGAGCACCGATAATCATCGATCCAAAGTAAAGCTGGGCAGCAAGCGCTGCAACAATGGCAACGATGGAGAAAATGATTCCCATTTTGGAGTATTCACTTTTCTCAACCTGGACCACTTGATGATCCTGATAAATTCTAGGCTTTCGGTAGGATACGAAAATCGCGATCAACAAACCAACAACAAGGCCAGCTACAGGCAGAAGCATCGCTGCTGGGATATCACCCATATCGATTTCCATTCCGCTGTCAGCCATGTTCGTAGCCAGGATGTCGTGGAAAATTCCACCGAATCCTACTGGCAGCAAAATATAAGGTGCCGTCAGCCCGAACGTCAATACAGAAGCAATTAAACGACGGTCAATTTTCAGCTCGTTGAAGACAATCAACAACGGCGGAATCAAGATTGGAATAAATGCGATGTGGATCGGAATCAGGTTTTGTGAGAAAATCGCCATCATTAAAATCAGGATGACAATAATCGCTTTAGAATACGTCTTAGCTTTCGACTCTCCATTCTTGCCAATCATGCCGACAATCCAGTCAACCATCAAATTGGGCAAGCCAGTCTTGGAAATAGCAACAGCGAATCCTCCAAGCAGCGCGTAACTAAGCGCAACCTCGGCACTGCCGCCAAGCCCTCCTGTAAAAACTTCTATCGTCTTCTCTATACTCAAGCCGCCTGTCAGCCCGCCAATCAGCGCTCCAGCAATCAATGCCAGTACAACATTGACGCGAAGCAAGCTCAAGATCAGCATAGCAAGGACAGCAATAACAACTGCATTCATAGTGAGTGCTCCTCTCGGTGTTTTTATAATTTGGTTAGTTTTAATTCGCTTTAGTATGGTAAATTGGTAGAGAATTAAAATGACAAGTATTAAATTATCATAGATTTGTTTTTTGTGTCAATGGGTTTTTTAATAGTTTTTAAATATGTTGAGGAGCGGATAATGTTGTATTGCCTGCTATAAATAAAAATAGAAAAACCCCAAAGCCTCTTAGGCTTTGGGGTAACCGTCATTATTCTTTATCCGCTGTTTCAAATCTTTCAACTAGCAATGCAAGTGTGCGGGCCATGACGCCAGTTGCTCCTGCTGGGCCCAGGTCATGTTCTCTGCTGGTAGTCGCTGTGCCGGCGATGTCGAGGTGCACCCATGGAGTGCCTTCTGCAAATTCGCCGACAAACGCTCCGCCCATGATGGCATGGCCTTCTGCGCCTGGTGAATTATTCAGGTCGGCGATTTTGCTGCCGCGGACACGTTCAATGTCGCGTTCGAACAAAGGCAGACGCCAGATCGGCTCTCCGGACTCATAAGAAGCCTCTAACACTTGTTCAAACAACTCTTCATTGTTTGTCAACGCTCCGGAAGTGTGCAGTCCTAACGCCGTAATCACACCGCCTGTCAGGGTTGCAATGTCCACTAGATAGTTCGCGCCGTGATGCTTTGCGTAAGTCATCGCGTCAGCAAGTACGAGGCGTCCTTCTGCATCTGTGTTCAATACTTCAATTGTTTTGCCGCTCATTGACGTGATGACATCATCTGGTTTGAAAGCTGTACCAGAGATCATATTGTCTGTTGATGGTATAACCGCAACAACGTTCTGCTCCGGCTTCAGCTCTCCGATGATTTCCATTGCACCAAGCACCGCTGCCGCACCGCCCATATCGGACTTCATGCCGACGATGCCAGCCTTCGTTTTGATGGAATAACCGCCTGTATCAAATGTGATTCCCTTGCCGACAAGGCCGATTACATCCTTCCATTCTTCCTTTCCCTGGTACTTCAGGACGATCATTTTAGGCGGCTGTGAAGATCCCTGGTTGACCGCAAGCAGCGCGCCCATGCCGAGCTTTTCCATTTCTTCTTTTTCTAAAATTTCTGCTTCGAATTCATATTTCTCTGCAAGCTTCATCGCATATTCAGCCATGTCTGTCGCGGTCAAAAGGTTACCCGGCGTATTCACCAGTGTACGAGCCGAATTCGTCCCTTTCCCGAATGCATAGCCAACCTCAACCGCTGCTTCCACTTCTCCCTCTTCGTCTGCGCTGTAAATAGTCAGGCTTTCAATTCGCTTTTCGGGTTCATTTGATTTTTGCTTGTAGCCTTCGAATTCATATGTAGCCATCGGGAAAGCTTCACCTAATGCATGGGCTGCATCATTAAGCTGAACCTTATCGCTTGTAAAAGTATCTAAAAGCACGGCTGCTTCCGTCCACTTCTCTTTCTTTGCAGTCTTGAACAAGCGGCCAAATGCGTCCCTTAATGTTTCGAAATTGTATTCTTTTTCATGCCCAAGTCCGACAAAATATACTTTTCTCCCACCAATTTTACCGAAAGTATGTATCTTGGAAACCGCTTTTTTCTTAGTTGAAATATCTCCGCTTTTAACCAGTTCTGTCAGCTGTCCGGCAAAAAGCTCGTCGGCTTCACCAACTGCACCTTCCAGGCCAGACGGTTTGTGGAACAAGCCAATCACCAGGCACTCATGGCTGTTTGAAAAATCAAATTGATTATTAACTTTAAACAAATCATTCACCCCTACAAATTTATAAGTTCATTATATCGAAACCGTACAAATATTTCGACTTCCTAATCTTGATGGCACTTTCTTTCTTTACTCGCCTCAGTCTTCGAGATACAAAAATAACACAGGAAGCACGGGCAGCATCACAACTTCCTCATATGGCACCCGATCAAGTTCCGCAGGGAATGTCCTCTGGCACTTTTCGATGAAAGGATAGACCTTTTCTAAATCAAGCCCCCAATGGACTGGGCGGTAGGCTTGCAAATAGTCATGAGCCGCCTGCATCATCAGCCGGGCACCCTTCACATTCCCATAGCTGTAGTGGTAAATCGCAACGCTCATTTGCAGCAGGCCTTTTAAAAAGAGGTTGCCTTTATCAGTCATCCACATATCTTCAAGTAAGTCGTGGCAGGTATAATAGTCTCCTTCGTTGAACTTAATAAAGAACTCGTAATACTCAAAAGGGTAGTCCGTCAAATCCCTCACCTCAATCCTGGAGTTTAGAACTATTTTAACAAACCTTAGAAATTAGCTGTAATGTTATAATTGAACTTGGGTATTACTTAATAAGGTACTTTTTTATAAATAGGGGGAACAGCCATGGAGTTATTTACGAATTTTCCATTATGGGCTTCGCTTGCTGCGATTTTCTTCGCGCAATTCGTTAAGGTCCCAATTCAATATATTGCGACGAGGAAAATTGATTGGTCGCTTTTGACAAGCACAGGTGGAATGCCAAGTTCACACTCCGCTGCGGTTACAGCATTGGCTACTGGTGTAGCGCTTGAAACTGGCTTGAATTCAGCCGTTTTCGCGGTCGCCGCTGTTTTTGCTATTATCACGATGTTTGATGCATCAGGTGTCCGCAGGCAGGCAGGGGAGCAGGCTATCGTCTTGAACCAGCTTGTAGCTGATTTTAGCCGATTCGCTCAGGAGGCAAAAGGCTGGCAAGGTAAGCCTGAAAAAGAGAAGCAAAAAGAGCTGAAGGAATTGCTCGGCCATAAACCAATCGAGGTGTTTTTCGGAGGATTGACCGGTGTAGCCTTGACTCTACTGCTGCACTATCTACTTTAAAGGCAGGTGAATGACATGAGAGTTATTTCAATATGTCCCAGCAATACAGAAATCATGGAATTCCTGGGACTGACAGATCTCCTTGTCGGAGTCGATGATTTTTCAGACTGGCCAGAAGCGGTAAAATCACTGCCACAGCTAGGTTCAGACCTGTCGATTAATCTCGACCTCGTCGAGGAATTGAAGCCAGACCTCGTCCTCGCCTCTTTAAGCGTTCCGGGGATGGAGAAGAATATTGAAGGTTTAGCAGCTCGTAACATTCCGCATATCGTTTTGAATCCGCAATCACTGGCGGATATAGAAAACGATTTGATCATAACAGCTAATGCCTTGAACATGCCTGAACACGGCAAGGAAGCAGCTGCCCAGTTCAGGAGCAGGCTGGAGGCAATCAAGCAAAAAGGAGCCAAAGCCGATTGGAGCCCAAAGCTTTACTGGGAATGGTGGCCCAAGCCCGTTTTCACTCCTGGGAGCATCAACTGGCTGACAGAAGTATCCGAGGCAGCCGGAGCCGAAAATGTTTTCAAAGACGTTGAGCTTGCAAGTGTTCAAACGGACTGGGATGATGTGAAATCACGTAATCCAGATTACATATGCATCGCATGGGTCGGTGTCAGGAAGCAAAAGGTGAAGAAGGAATTGATCACAAACAGGCCTGGCTGGGAAGAACTTGATGCCATCAAAAATGACCGGATCCTCATCCTCGAAGAAGAACTATACTGTCGTCCATCACCACGGCTTTTGGATGGACTGGAAAAATTGCATCATCTCATCCATAACTAATGACGAACTCAAATATCATTAAAAAAGGCACTTTCCTCCAAAGGAAAGTGCCTAAACTTTTATGATTTTTTGCCGCCTGCATATTGCTGGCGGAAAACCTGCATGGACTCGTTCTCATTAAGGGCTTTTAAATCGGCTTCTGTCAGCTTGCCGTTCCCCATCTCAATTACATATACATCCAATGTCTTTTTTCCCCACTGCTCGTATACATCCTTTACCGTATCATAATACAAGTCAACTTTATTTCCTTTGATTGCGCCACCTTTATCGGCTACCACACCGAATCCGTATCCCGGAATGAAAAGGATTGTCCCAATCGGGAATACATTTAAATCAGCCGCGACAGTTGAATATAAGTCACGTTTAACTTTGACACCAGAATAAGTAATTCCATACCCGGGATGTCCCGGATTTTTGCCAGTGGATTCAACACCGGCTGTGTACCCTGTTGCTATGATTTTCTTTGTAGGGTATTGCGACCAGTTCAAGGATTCCTCCAGCGTTGGCTGCGTTCCAGCAACCTTTTCACTTGAAGAAATTTTAGTTGTGAAGTCAGATATCTTTTTCAAAAATTTAAAGGCAAGTCCTAAGGATTTCTTTTTATGGTCTAGACTTGAGTTTTCTTCTTGTTGTGTTCCCGCACTATCAAAAACGTATGTAGAAACAGTGGAAGCTTCAACTCCCGAAATCGAATGGAACGTAGAAGTTATAGCAGCAAAAAATAAAACTGCCATCGCTGAGCGTCTTGCACACATTTTTAAAATATTCATATAATTTTTCACTCCTCCCAAAACTATTAATTTCCCAACGAAACAAGAAATATTCCAAAAGGAGCAAAAAAGTGCCAAAAGACCTATTTAAACTTCCATTAAAAGTAAAATATTACTTATAGTATCCACCACGAATTTGATTTTATGCATAAAAAAAACCTCCAAATAATTGAAGGTTTCTTGTATTAGAACATTTGATATCCTTTTTTTCGCAAAAGCCTGATGACTATACCAGCTAAAATGGCACCTGCTAGACCGCTGCTTAAAATCAGTATGTCTGCCATTGCCAATTGCGAAAGCCGCTGACCAAGATCACCGAAGGCTTCACCGCTATTCCTGAAATAGTCGATAAACGGATACTTATCAATAATGAATATCGCAATTAATGGATAAACTACCGCCATGATCCATGACATCCTCAGCAGCATATTCAATAAAAAGCCAATCCCGAAAAACAGGACAAAAAACAATAACATCGAAATGATCAGTGTTACAACCGTCATCATGTCTATATCCCCCCATTAAACATCATTTCTAGTTTACTGTTTGTCCGTTTTCGAGTCAATGAAATGGTGTGACTTTCATCTGGATCATGTTTTTGGACAAAAAGAAAAAACCCCGCATTATGCGAAGGTCAAAGATGCCTTGCCTTATTTTTTTGATTTGCCGGATCCGCTGCAGCATGTGCATGTTTCTGAACCACCGAGCAACAGTTGGAAATAACCTTTACCAGAGCAGTATGGGCATTCCTTTGAATCATGTGTATGCATTTTCATTTATAAACCTCTCCTTTATGATTGAATTTTCTGATAATATATCAGACATTCTTCATTTTTGAAAAGGTCCAAATTTGACCAAAAAACCACATTGTAAACGGATACATCCTATATTTTCTTTAAATATCTGTCACTTTCTCAAAATTTCAGAAAATTATAAAAACAATTTATATGCACTATAATGAAATTGCTGTCCTGGATCCATCCCCGCGGATCCGGGCACAACTTGACCAATTGGTTTATTTAAAAGGTAGTGCAGCAGCAGCGAGGTATCAGGGTCTGCTGTCAATTCGTCAGGCGACATGAATTTTGCATCATACAGCTCACTTTCCTCGGCCATCACCCTTTGACCTGGTAACGGGGACAATAGAAAAACGAGCATATTATCGCTGATGGACTCCCGGATCACACCAGTACGTAAGCCAAGGAGCCCGGTGATCGTACATTCCACACCTGTTTCTTCTTTCACTTCCCGGAGGACTGCCTGATCGGCCGTTTCCCCTTCATCTACGAAGCCAGCTGGCAGCGACCAGCTGCCTTTCAAGCCTCCATACCGCTTTTTGACGACAAGCCAGCGCCCACCTTCCGAAATAACAACACCGGCCACACCAAGCCAGACATTCTCACGTTTCCCCATTCATTTCCCGTCCCCTATGTAATTCATACAAATATTGTACCCTATCGATTGGGATTCGTCAGGGTATCAGTCTGCACTTCATATAAATAAAGAAAAAACAGACCCCATAGGAGCCTGTTTCAATATATCTATTATAGAACGTTGAATTTACCTTTTTTAAGAACCAATGAAGGTCCGCCGATCATGTACAGCGCACGGTTATCGACCATTTTTTTCATGAAGGAAGCTTTCGTTCCGACCATTTTCTTGCCGAATGCTACGCCGATCGCATCATCTTCACCAAGAGAACATACTGTTCCTTTGATATCTGGAGTGAATGTCTCTAGTTCGGATTTACCACGAACTAGTGCCGCAATGTTCCTAGCACATACCTCGCCTTGCTGCATGGCGATTTGTGCAGTCGGAGGATATGGACGGTTGATTTCTTCGTTGATGATTAGTGAGCAATCTCCTACGATGAAAACGTCGTCTGAACCTGGCAGGCGAAGGTCTGGCTGCACTTTTACGCGGCCGCGCATTGCTTCGATTCCAGATTTTTCGATAACAGAGTTTCCACGGACACCTGCTGCCCAAACAACAGTGCCAGCTTTGATTTCTTCAACTTCATCTTCGCCTTTAGCAACGATGATGCCTTCTGGAGTCGCTTCTTTGATTGCTGTGCCAATGCGGAATTCCACACCTTTTTTCTCAAGCTGAGCTACAGCATAGTCCACAAGCTCAGGATCGAAACCTGGAAGAACCATTGGTGCTGCTTCAACACATACAATTTTCACTTTATGGTAATCAACATCATATTCACGGCAAAGTTCAGGTACTCGGTTTGTCAGTTCACCAAGGAACTCGATTCCTGTGAAGCCTGCACCGCCGACAACGATTGTCAGGCGCTCATCTTTCTTTTCCGCTTCTGTATTGTAAGTTGCGAATTGATATTCAATATGCTCCCGGATTTGTCTAGCTGAATTGACGTTGACGATAGAGAAAGCATACTCTTTCAAGCCTTTAATACCGAAAGTTTCAGGTTCAGCACCAAGGGCGATGACAAGATAATCATAGACAATGTCACCGTTCTCGAGGATTACACGCTTCTCATCCAGCTTGATTTCTTCTACAGCTCCCTGGACGAATTCAACCTTATGGCGATCGATTACATCACGTACATCGTAACGGACTTTATCATGGTGTAAAGTTCCTGCTGATGCTTCATGCAGCCATGTAGTTTCATAGTGGTAATCATTTTTGTTGATAAGGACAATGTCAGCTTCGTTTACTCCAACAGCTTTTTGTAAACGGGTAGCTGTCATTAATCCCCCGTATCCTGCTCCTAAAATTACGATCTTTGGCTTTCTCAAAGTGATCACTTCCACCTTTTTAAAATATTTTTGGTCGAATGGCTCATCTCTATCTGCCGCCATCTTTTTTCCGGATAAGTTTGTGATATTATTCACTAGAATGTTCAAAAAAATGCCTTGAAAATGTCACAAAATCTTAACATTATTGCCTACCATTCATCTTATTCTTTTTGCGCCGCATTTTCAAGCGATTAAGTTAACTTAGAAATATTCAGAAAATAGGCTGATTTCACTATTTTACCGTATTGTAAAGGTAATTTTCTATGAAATATATTGTTCCACAAGGAATCTTCTATTATGATTAGGAGTTTATTTTTTCAATTTATGGTATTATAAAAATTGGAGCAATTTTACTACATAGTGAGGGGGATATGGAGTGAAAGAAGATCAAAAAGTTTATGACATCACGATTATCGGCGGGGGTCCTGCTGGTCTGTTCACAGCTTTCTACGGCGGAATGAGACAAGCATCTGTTAAGATTATTGAAAGTTTGCCACAATTAGGCGGGCAATTATCAGCACTTTATCCTGAAAAGTACATATACGATGTTGCTGGCTTCCCAAAAGTCCGTGCCCAGGAGCTGATCAACAATCTGAAAGAGCAAATGGCGAAATTCGAGCCTGCTACTGCTCTTGAGCAATCTGTTGAAAAGCTTGAAAAACTGGAAGATGGAACAATTAAGCTGACTACTGATAAAGAAGTTCATTATACAAAAACAGTTATCATCACAGCAGGAAACGGTGCATTCCAGCCACGCAGGCTTGAACTTGAAAGCGCTGCACAGTACGAAGGCAAAAACCTGCACTATTTTATTGATGACTTGAACCAGTTCGCTGGCCAAAAGGTTGCAGTTTTAGGCGGAGGAGATTCAGCTGTTGACTGGGCATTGATGCTTGAGCCAATCGCTGAACAAGTAACCATCGTCCACCGACGCGATAAGTTCCGCGCGCACGAGCACAGTGTTGAAAACCTGCAAAACTCAAAGGTTGATATCAAGACTCCTTATGTGCCAACTGAACTAATTGGTGATGGCAATGCAATCAGCCAGATCGTTCTTAAGGACGCAAACAGCGAAGATACGGTAGCCGTGGACGTTGACGCAGTCATCTGCAACTTCGGTTTCGTTTCATCCCTTGGACCAATCAAGGAATGGGGCCTTGAAATCGAAAAGAACTCAATCGTCGTCAACTCTAAAATGGAAACAAATATCCCGGGCGTTTATGCTGCAGGCGATATCTGCACATATGAAGGTAAAGTAAAATTAATCGCGACTGGGTTCGGTGAAGCTCCAACAGCTGTCAACAACGCAAAATCCTATATGGATCCAAAAGCGAAGACACAGCCGCTTCACAGTTCATCTATGTTTAAATAAAAACTGAAAAGCGCAAGCGCTTCTCTTAATGCAAAAAAAGCAAGGTCCGCGGACCTTGCTTTTTGTTTAGCATTCTTCAGGTGTTCCTTCACGAGTTGCCGTTTTGAAGCTAGAACCGCAGCCGCATGATGCGATGGCGTTCGGGTTGTCGATTGTGAAGCCGCCGCCCATCAGGGATTGCTTGTAGCTGATTGTTGTGCCATTCAGCACTGGAGCGCTATCCTTATCTACAAGGATTTTGATGCCGTGCTGTTCTAATTGTTGGTCCCCTTCTTCCACTTCATGGGCGAAACCCATTCCGTAAGAAAGACCACTGCAGCCTCCGCCTTTTACAGATACACGCAGGTACGCGTCTTCCGTCTCGTTTTGTTTCATCATATCTTTAACCTGCAATGCAGCTTCTTCAGTAAGAATCACAATATTATCCACGATAAAACCTCCTTGAACCCTTTCTTTGTCCAGCTCTAGCGCCTAGCCCCTCGAGACGCATGTCTAGTTTCGCTTCCTAGAAACTCCGAAACTTCAACTCCGCCGGCAGAAGCAAAAAGCGCTTCTTTGTCGGAGCCTCCAGTTTCTGCGTTTCTGGACAGTCGGCTAAACATTTCTATTTCGGTCCTGCCAATGAAGTCAAAGAACGACTTCACTGCCAGGCCCTCCAGTGCTTGTCGGGGCTGACCAAGGCACTTACGCTTTCCTTATAGTATATACAGCATTTTTCCAATCCTCAACCAATCAGACCGAAAAAGAATTATATTCATATTTCACAACCGAACATCCAAATAAATTGGTATAATATACCCGTACTCTAATAGGGAATTGGCAGGTGACGAAAATGACTCAAATAGAACCGCTCTATGATAAAAAATATCACTGTGAAATGTGCGAACAAGCTTTTACCACTAAAAAAGTGCGTTCCCGCTTTGTGAAAGTCCTCCGTTTTGATACTGATTTCGCCCCTATTTATGCCGAAGGCTTTGAAAACCCTAATCTATATTATATTAATGTCTGCCCGAATTGCGGCTACTCGTTTACCGATGATTTCAGTGCTAATTTTACGCCGGGCGCTAAACAACAGATCCAGGATAAAATATGCAGTCAATGGGCTCCACATAACTATGGAGATAAGCGAACAATCCAGGAAGCTATGAACACTTTCAAACTCGCAGCTTATAGCTCGACTCTGAAAAAAGAGAAACATATCGTTTCAGCTGGGTTGTACATAAGACTTGCCTGGCTGTATCGCTCAACAGACAACCACGAACAGGAATTACGTTTTTTAAAACTCGCCCTGAAGGAATATACTGAGTCGTACAGCACCGGAGATTATAAAGGAACACAAGTATCAGAGCTGCGGCTGATGTACCTGATTGGCGATCTCTCAAGAAGGATTGGCCATACCCAGGACGCCGTCCGCTTTTTCTCAAAAGTCATCGAAAAGCAGAGGCAGTCAGTTGAACCCCAGATCATCCAGCTGGCAAAAGACCGGTGGCAGGAAATGCGTGAAGAGAAAGTCGTTTCGGGCAACTAAGCTCTACCCTACTATGAAAAAGGCTGGCGATGGTAGAATACCACGCCAGCCCTTTTCTATATTAAAACATCGGATTCTCGTCCAAATATTTATAAATATTTTCTACCAGTTCTTCGGGTGTTTCTCCCACTACTGGGTCCCCGTTTACGAGCGCGAACATGGATTGTGCGCATTTCCCGCAGTAACCAAGGCAGCCATATTCTATGACGTCCAGATCGTAGTCCTTCTCCAGCTCTGCCCTCGCCTTTTGCGAACCGCTTGCTAGATTGCTGATACAAAATTCAATGATTGGCTTAATCATTTGTTTCACCTCTCTACTAATTTTTAATCGTACCCTTTTTCTAAAAAATCGTCAATTTCCCGGGCTTATAGCATCCATAAAATTGTTGTTATTTTGTCACAATTTCGTTATACTTTTTATGGTGATTTATTGAACATAAAAATATTGCAGAATAATTTCGAAAAATGTATCCGTTTGCGGATTTTGTAAAACGAGCTGGAAAAACTTCATTAACTGTTTGCGAAGAGTTAAAAAGGGGAAATTCACATGAAAAATCTCGTTATCCTTGGAGGCGGCTATGGCGGCATGCGTGTGCTTCAAAAATTGCTGCCGAATGACCTGCCAGAAGATGTGTCAATTACGTTGATTGACCGTGTTCCATACCACTGTTTAAAAACAGAATACTATGCACTGGCTGCAGGCACGATTTCTGACCAGCATATCAGAGTGGCATTTCCTGAGCATCCCCGCCTTCAGATAAAATATGCGGAAGTAACAGCCATCAATCTTGAGGATCAGAAGGTTGAACTGCAAGGCAATGACGCCGTAGAATATGATGACCTTATTATCGGTCTCGGCTGCGAAGATAAGTATCACAATGTCCCAGGTGCTGACAAGTTCACATACAGTATCCAATCTATTGAAAAGTCTCGCGCAACCTATCAGGCACTTAATAATTTGCCAGCAGGTTCAACTGTTTCGATTGTCGGTGCAGGCTTAAGTGGTGTTGAGCTTGCGAGTGAGTTGGCTGAAAGCCGCAAAGACTTGAAAATAAAGCTTTTTGACCGCGGTAACCACATCTTGTCTGCCTTCTCTGAACGCCTGAGCACGTATGTGGAAAACTGGTTCGATAATCACAATGTTGAAATCATCAACAACGCGAATATCACGGAAGTCCAGAAGAATGTTCTTTATAACCACGATGAGCCGATTGTCTGTGACGCAATCGTATGGACGGCCGGAATCCAGGCTAATCGACTAGTGCGCGAGATGGACGTTGAAAAAGACGGCATGGGCCGCGCAATGGTAACTCCGCAGCATAATCTGCCAGGGTATAAAAATGTTTATATAGTCGGAGACTGCGCAAGCTTGCCGCACGCACCAAGTGCACAGCTTGCAGAAGGCCAGGCGGAACAAATCGTCCAGGTACTGCAAAAGCGCTGGAAAGGCGAGGAACCACCTGAATCATTCCCGCCGATCAAGCTTAAAGGCGTCATTGGTTCACTAGGCAAAAAACACGGCTTCGGGCTTGTCGCCGAACGCCCAATTACAGGCCGCGTCGCACGCTTGCTGAAATCCGGGATTTTGTGGATGTATAAATATCATAATGGCTAATCATTAATTCAACCGGGCCAGGATGCCCGGTTTTTTATTTTCTCATAAAAATCAGCGGATCGTGCTCATTTTTTATTTCTCAACTGGTAAAAATCAATGAAAATTTCCAGTTCGCCAATAAAGTTGTGAAAATCGCCATTAAAAAGGGATTTTCGCCATTAAAAATTGAAAATCGCCAATAAATTTAAAAAATCGCCAATAAAGTTGTGAACTTCGCCAATAAAACGTTTTGCATCATTTGAATAACCTTAATCGAGCTCCAACTACGCCCCTCAGATAGAAAAAGCACCCCAAATTGGAATGCTTTAAGCCGGAACATACCCATATTTCTCTAATTCTGCGTAAATCGTTTTCAATTTTGGGTTTCCTTCGCCGACGATTTTGCCTTCGAGCAGGACCACAGGGTAAAACATGTCTTCTTCGATTACTTTTTCGGCAAATTCCTTTTTCTCTTCCTCTGCTGGAGGATTATGGATATCGACATAAATAATGTTGAATGGCTGGTCTGCATATTTGCGGCTGATCGCTGCTTCGAGCCATTCATATGTTTCTTTTGAGGATGGAAGGTTAACACAGCTTGGGCATAATACTTCTGCACCGTAAACGACAATTTCTACCTCTTTACGTTCCATTATCAATTACCCCCTGTTATTTTCTTTTATTTTACTATACGATGAAAAGGATGCATAAGGAAAAAACTGTGTTCACTGGTTTTTCAGTTAATTGGATAGATTTTTCCGGCTGATAAGATTATAATAAGTATTATGAAAGGAGTCGATTTGCATGACTGAACAGCAAATGTTTGAGCAAGTACAGGAAGTATTAGATAAATTGCGCCCATTCCTTCTTCGCGATGGTGGAGACTGCGAACTAGTTGATATCGAGGATGGCATTGTTAAACTTCGCCTGCTAGGTGCATGCGGTAGCTGCCCGAGCTCCACAATCACGCTTAAAGCTGGAATCGAACGCGCGCTTTTAGAAGAAGTACCTGGTGTTGTTGAGGTTGAACAGGTATTCTAATTAACCAATAATAAAGCGGTTTTGCCTCTCGGCAAAACCGCTTTTTTTATGACCACGATGACCTGCACCCTTCCCTGTCAATCTGCAGCCTGAAGATTTCGAACTCCACTAGCAGCTTCCTTAATTCCCCTGCTACTTCTTCCCCTTTCCCGGGTTCAGCCAGGCAGAGAATCGATGGTCCAGCCCCGCTTAGTGCGGTGCCGAACGCGCCCGATTGGATTGCTTTCTCATGGACGTCTTCAAAAAATGGCACAAGTGCTTTCCGATATGGCTGATGAAATTGATCAGCCCTCATCATCCTACCTGCGAGTGCCCAATTCTGTGTCATAAGCGCGGCAAGCAGTTGGTTAGCAACTGCACTTGCCTGGACACTTCGCTGAAATTCCATCACGGCCGGCAAGACATCACGTGACGTTTCTGTCAGAAGCTCCTGCTTAGGAACGACAAGTACCGGGTCAAACTGAATCTGGTCAAGAACGGTTAAATCGAACTCATCTCCGATTTGACTTCCAACTACGACGCCACCGAACAGGCTCGACCCGGCATTATCAGGATGGCCTTCAAACCTCGAAGCGACCGCCAACTTTTCAGATTGAGTCATTTGTAAACCACAAAATTCGTTGGCCAGTTCGACTCCCGCGACGATAGCTGCTGCGCTGGAACCAAGTCCTCTCGCAAGCGGAATCTCACTTTGCACAGAGACATGGAGCGAAGGCATTTCTTCCTTGTATAAATCAGCTGTTTTCTTGGCAATCTGGCAAATGAAATTTTTATCATTCCTAGGAAAGCCTGATAATGAAGGAGATAAGGGGGTTACCTTCCATTTTTCGCTTCGTTCAGCCTGAACTTCCATATAGAGGTTCAAAGCCACGCCGAGGGAGTCAAAACCTGGTCCCAGGTTCGCTGAGCTGGCCGGAACTTTTACCGATAAGACTTTCCCTCTCGATACCCCAGCTTTAACTAATGGTTCCTCGACTCCCTTCATTGCCGGACCACTCCCCTGATATATTCGCTGACGATATTCTCGTCATTTGGAAGCAGCATTGGTGAAATCGAACTGATGTCAATCGCAGTTGAAGGATCTTTCAATCCATTTCCGGTCAGCACGGCAACTATTCTGGAACCTCGAGGTATTTCTCCTCGCTGTAAAAGTTTATTAATACCTGCAATCGATGCGCAGGATCCAGGCTCAGCAAAAATTCCTTCAGAAACCGCCAGCTTGCTGTATGCTTGTAAAATCTCGTCATCTGAGACGAAATCGATTTTTCCTTCTGATTCGTCACGGGCTGCAACGGCCAGGTCCCAGCTTGCCGGGTTTCCAATGCGGATTGCCGTGGCGATCGTTTCCGGCTGTTCAATCGGCTGCCCCTTGACAATTGCGGCAGACCCTTCCGCCTCGAAACCGAACATCCGCGGCAAACCAGTACTCTTGCTGGCATTGTATTCTTTGAACCCTTTCCAATAAGCGCTGATATTTCCGGCATTCCCCACCGGGATCGCCAGGATGTCAGGAGCGCCGCCCAACTGGTCACAAATTTCAAACGCGGCTGTTTTTTGCCCTTCAAGGCGGTAAGGATTGACTGAATTCACGAGGGTCACCGGTTCGGTTTCACTGATTGCCCGAACCATTTTCAATGCTTCGTCGAAGTTGCCTTCAATCGAAACAATGCTTGCGCCATACATCACAGCTTGCGCAAGTTTGCCCATCGCGATTTTACCCTCAGGAATGACGATGATACACCTTAATCCTGCCCTTGCTGCATAGGCAGCCGCCGAGGCAGAAGTATTCCCTGTTGAGGCGCAGATTACTGTGTCACTGCCTGCCTCCTTAGCTTTCGCGACTGCCATGACCATCCCTCTGTCCTTAAAGGAACCGGTAGGATTAACCCCTTCAACTTTTACATATAAATCGATCCCCCACTCCTCTGACAGCTGGTCGAGCCTGATCAGTGGGGTATTTCCTTCATGCAGAGTGAGTAATGGTGTCCCGGCATTGACCGGCAAGTATTCACGGTATTCACTCAACAACCCTTTCCATCTCATGCGCTGACACTTCCTTCAACCCTGTATGAGCTTTTGACTGCCTTCACAACCCTTAAGTCACGCAGCTCCATTAAAATATTCTGGTAATCCTTCAAGGAAGCCTGATGTGTAACGACCACAATCTCCGCAAGCTCCTTTTCCTTTAATGGCATCTGAAGGATTTTTTCAAAACTGACATTATGGCCTGCGAAAAGAGAGGTGATTTCCGAGAATACACCGACTTCGTCATGTACATGGAGACGTAGGAAGTACTTTGAATTCACTTCTCCATCATCCTTCAGCTGCTTCTCATACTGCGGAGTGACAAAAGAACTGCCATTTACACCAAGGCGCAGGTTTTTAATGACACCAACAAGGTCCGAGACCACTGCTGTTGCGGTTGGCAAGCTTCCAGCTCCTGGACCGTAAAACATTGTTTCCCCGACTGCTTCCCCATACACATACACCGCATTGTACTCATTATTGACAGACGCAAGCGGGTGCGATGACGGCAACAATGCCGGCTCAACGCATACCTCGACTTTATCACCTTCACGGACGGCGATGCCGAGCAGTTTCATCGTATAGCCAAGCTGCTTACCATATTGCAGGTCTTCCTCGGTAACAGAAGTGATTCCTTTCACTTTGACATCATCAAGATCAATTTTCATCGAAAAGCCTAAAGTAGCCATGATCGCCATTTTTCGCGCCGCATCCAGTCCTTCTACGTCAGATGCAGGATTTGCCTCAGCGTACCCGAGTTGCTGCGCTTCCTTCAAGACGCTATCATATGCCAGTCCCTCCTGGCTCATCTTTGTTAAAATGTAGTTTGTTGTGCCATTCACAATCCCCATCATCTTTGTGATTCTATCAGACGCAAGCCCATCCACCAGACTGCGCAGGATTGGAATTCCTCCGGCAACGCTCGCTTCAAAAAAGAGGTCGCAGCCATTTTCATTGGCAACTGTTAAAAGCTCTGAACCGTGGATAGCCATCAAATCCTTGTTTGCGGTCACAATATTCTTTTTACTCCTTAATGCATGAAGCAAATGTTCTCGAGTATCTTCAATTCCGCCCATAACCTCGATTACCACTTCAATCTCCGGGTCTTCCATAATATCGGCTGGATTCACCGTCAGGAGAGAAGGGTCTACTTTTACCGACCTTTCTTTTTCAACATCCTGAACGAGGATTTTTTTCACATTTACCGGGCACCCAACCTGATGCATTAATTTGTCCTGGTGATTTTCTATGATCCTCACCACTCCTGACCCTACTGTTCCCAAACCAAGAAGTCCAACCGAGATTGCCTGCATTTTCTCTTCCCCTCTCTTCATGTCTGTTTCAAATGTACATTTGTATTTGTATAGTAGACATTATAAAGACCAAAAATAGCTTTTACAAGGAATATTTAGGATGCTTTTCCTGTGTAAACGCTTAATCATATGAGGCTGTAAGAGTAAAAAATTATAAAAAATTTAATTTTTAGAATTTTTCTTAGCAATAAAAAAACCCTTCCCGTTCATACGGGAAGGATTTGAAGATTATTGGAGCACTTCTTTGTTGACGATTGTCTTTGGGCTGTCTCCTGTCAGGACAGCTTTAACATTTGTGACACACAGCTTGATCATGTTTGTCCTGGTTTCTGTGCTTGCACTGCCAATGTGCGGGATCGCAGTTACGTTTGGCAGTTCGAGCAGTGGATGGTCCGCGGAAATGGGTTCTTTTTCAAAGACGTCGAGTCCTGCTGCCGCAATCTCACCATTTTTAAGTGCTTCGTATAAAGCATGCTCGTCCAAAACCGGGCCGCGGCCGGCATTAATGAAAATGGAGCTTTTTTCATTTTTGCAAAGACATCGGCAGTAAAAAGATTTCTCGTTTCTGGCGTTAACGGTGCTAGTGACACCACAAAATCAGATTTCGCCACAAGATTCTCGAAAGAGCTGTAGACAGCGCCCAATTCTGTTTCAGCATCATGTTTTCGGGAGCGGTTATGGTAAAGGATCTCCATGCCGAAGCCTTTAGCCCTGCGAGCGACCGCTTCACCAATCTTACCCATGCCGACAATCCCGATTGTCTTCCCATAAACATCATGCCCAGCAAGCAGGTACGGACTCCAGCCTCCCCACTTGCCAGCCTTTATATATTCCGCCGCTTCGACAATACGTCTTGCGGACGCCATCAGCAAAGAAAAGGTAAGATCTGCTGTTGTCTCTGTCAGTACATCGGGTGTGTTCGAAACGATAATTCTGCGCCTTGTTGCTGCTTCAATGTCGATATTGTCAAAGCCGACCGCCAGATTCGCGACCACTTTAAGGTCTTCACCTGCAGACAACACTTCCTCATCAACTTTGTCAGAAAGCATTGTGATTAAAGCACTGGCTTTTTGGGCTTCTTTTAAAATAACTTCCCTTGGGGCAGGGATATCCTCAAGGTCCCACATTTTCACTTCAAAAAGCTTGGTGATATCAGCTATTGTTTCTTCAGGCAATTTCCTGGTGATATATACATACGGTTTCATAGTCTAACTCCTTTTTGAAAGCGTTTCATATAATAGAATAATTTTATTCTACCACATCAGCACACTTTCCTTAGCTAAAAAGCTTCGACTATCGTAATAACCAATCGACTGCCGGAAGTTTCGCTGCTTTTACCGGTGCATCACTCAGATGGTAAAAATGGCTCAAGAACCGCTCATGTTCACTGCTTTGATTCAGATACTTCCGCAAGCGGTCCTCAAGCTGTCGCTTCGTCTGTTCTGATTGTGTTATATAGTAATTTTCAACTGTCTCATAGTAATGGAGTGGGAACAGCAGTCTGGCGTAAAGCAGCCTCCATGAGAACGGTGACAGCACGGTGATTGATTGGTATTCTGCCAGAAAGTTCTTGATTTCCGGCTGGCTCGTCTGGATGTTGGCAAAATAACGATCTCTGACCCATTCAGCGATGTCCCGGCTGCCGTGGTCGAATACCCATTCAAAAGGATTTTTCACAAAATACGTTCCTCTCCAGACCCTGTTAGTAAAGCGCTCATGGCAAACAGTCCCATGGTCAATTTTTGTCGGCTTATCATCAATCTCTGTATCAGCTAGATATTGAATTGCATTTTCAGATAGCCCCATGTAATACGGAAAAGATTCCATGAACATCTTCTCAAAATCGTTCTCCGGTTCAGTATAAAGCTTTCCGCTCCAAACCTTCTCCATCTGATCGAGCCGCTTTTCCCAGAGCTGTTTCCATTGGCCCACCCTGTTCATGCTTTCTACTTTGAATGGGATTTGCCGGCCTCTTCCGTGGAATTTGGCCAGCTTTCTGCCTGTTCTTATTTTTTCAGGCATAGGGACTGCGCGGTTCATCAACACACAGTATTTCCTGCCCTCCCAATCACAAATTTGCTTCCCTTCCTTGTCCGCAAGCAGCATCGATACATTCCGATCCCCAGCTTTTTGCATATGGTCAGCAATCCTCGCCAGCTCGCTTATTTCTTGCTCTTTTACACCATTAGCGTCCATAATCAAATAAAGCCCTTCATTAAGCTTATATCCATGATATCTTCCAAGAGATACTTCTGAATCTGCCGAAATCCCATATACTTCTTTTAACAACTTTTGAAACATATTAGCACCTCTTTTCCAAGCCACTCTTTTACAAATATATGTATTGGATTGTAAAACTTGAATGAACATTACAATGAATAAGCGGCATCATTAAGGAAATGATTTAAAGGAATGATTTCTTTCACTAAAACGGATTAAGCGGAATATTTTAGGTTAAATAGGATATGAGTATGCTGATATAAAAGCGTAGCGCCTTGGCGCTGGAGCTGGACAATTCTCGAAGTGAAATTTTCACTTTCTTATCACAGTTAAAAATAGAAAGGTGATGCAGATGTTAGAAAAGAAACGCGCCATCCATATGACAGAGAAAACTGCCCGGAAGTGGCTCCATGAACGTGGAGTTGAAATAGAAGATATCGCCAATCTTGTCTATTTCCTGCAGGAAAAGTACCATCCAGACCTGCAGATGGATGACTGTATCGAAAATGTTGAACGAGTTCTATCCAAGCGTGAAGTCCAGAATGCAATATTGACAGGAATACAATTGGATATCCTCGCAGAGCAAAAGAAGCTTGGAGAACCACTGCAATCCATTATTGAAACAGACGAAAGCTTGTACGGCGTGGATGAAATCCTTGCATTTTCAATCGTGAATATATATGGTTCTATTGGTTTCACAAATTATGGATTCATTGATAAAGCGAAACCAGGCATTCTGGAAAAGCTTAATGATAAAGAAGCTACCGGCAAGTGCCATACTTTCCTTGATGACATAGTTGGAGCAGTCGCTGCTGCAGCATCAAGCCGCCTTGCCCACAGAGCGGCAAATATAGAGGATTAAAAAAGCTTGAGCATAAACAAAAGGGACTTGGAGCCAATGATGGCTCAAGTCCCTTGTTTTTAAACTTCCCAATCGTCCAGCGAATCCACTGTATAAGTTGGCATTTCTTTATACCCTTTCAACAGTTCCCTGGTCGTTACCCCTGTATGGACGAGGAGTGTGTCCATCCCTGCTCTCATGCCTGCGAGGATGTCGGTATCATAGTAATCCCCGACCATAAGAGTTTCCTCTTTGCCTGTACCAAGTACCTTTAAAGCCTGTTCCATAATCACAGATTCCGGCTTCCCGATAAAAATGGGATCTGTTTGCGTAGATACAGCAATTACGGAAGTCAACGAACCGTTCCCCGGCAGCAAGCCTCGTTCAGTTGGGATTGCGATATCCCCATTTGTCGAAATGAAGGTCGCCCCATTTCTTACCGCAAGGCAGCCGACAGCCAGCTTTTCATATGTAATGCCGCGGTCGATTCCTGAAACAACGAAATCAGCGTCTTCCCCGGCGAATTTCAGACCTTTTTCCTGAATCGCTGTCTGGATTCCCTCTTCGCCAATCACATATACGGTCGCATCTTGTTTTTGTTCATAAATATAGTTCGCTGTTGCCTGGCTTGTTGTGAACACTTGCTCTTCAGTCGTTGGAATATCAAAGCCGCGGAGCTTTTCCGCCACCTGTGCAGGTGTGCGCGATGAATTATTCGTAACGAACAGATATGGGATTTCAGCTTCAATCAGCCTTTTTATAAAATCAGAAGCCGCTTCTATCCGTTCTGAGCCTCGATACATTGTCCCATCCAAGTCGATTAAATACCCATTATATTTTTTCATAAATGATCACTCCTGCCTATTATCGTTCCTTATCGTTATAAAACGAATACACCCATTTTATAAAAGCAATGCAGCGAGTGCAAAGGACAAAGCTCACTTTTTGTTTAAAAGAAAAGAGACCGCAATTATAACGGTCTCTGGCATACTTACTTTTTAAAAGCGGAAACCGGCCCTAGCTCATTCGTTAGGTATTCCCTCACTTTTACCGAAAAAAGCTTCAGATGAGGAAGCTCGGACTTGAAGGTTTCAATCAAACTGACATGGTCCACTTCAGTATACTGCTGGACAAGCATCTTCCGGAACAGGACGATTTTTTTCAGTCCTCCGCTCATTTCCGGAGTGACTACTTTTTCATCATCCAAAATATCAATGATGTCCTCATAACTTCCCGGATCGCGCATGATGAAGCCATCAATCATTGCATTGCCCACATCGAGTACAGCTTCTACCATCGTATGTGCTGTCCGCTCGAGAGCTGATTTTTCCATTGGCGTTTCCCATGGTCCATTACTTTCAAAAAAGTCGATTTGCCTGTCTAAAAATTGCAATGTTTCTTCGATTTGATCCCTGTCGACAAAGTACATTCATTATCACCTCATAAAGATGCTAGACGGTTTTCAGTAATCCAGGACGGGCATAAAAATAACCTTGTGCCAGTTCAACCTTGTTCCGTGAGAGGACCGATGCTTCATGCTCATTTTCGATTCCTTCCGCAATGACCGTGGACCCCGCTTCCCTTGCAACAAGCAGCAGCCCTTTCAGCATTGACTCTTTCACAGAGTTCTTATCAATATTTTCGATGACAGAACGGTCGATTTTGATGACATCCGGCATGATTTCACTGATCGTATTCAAGCTGGCATATCCCGCTCCAGTATCATCAACCGCTATTTTAATTCCCATTCCTCTTAACACCTTTATATTATAGATAAAATTCTCGATTCCCTCAATCGAGTCCCTCTCGGTAATTTCTAAAGTGATCTGATTTGGCTGGATGTTGTCATATGATTGCATCATGTTTTTCAGGTCCCGGACGAATCGGGAATTCCCGAGGGTGATCGGCGTAAAGTTGATAAAGATATCATCCAGGCAGCCAGTTGAAGTGATTTGGTCCAGCGTTTTTCTCAATACGATCATTTCTAGGTCATAGAGCGTATTCGTCTGCCGTGCAACAGAGAAAAGCTGCAATGGGCTCTCAAGTGCAGTTCCCTCCGGTCCTCTGGTCAGCATCTCCCACGCCCGGATTTCCTTAGTCGCAACGTCTATGATAGGCTGCGCTAAAAGCTTGATATTTTGCTGCGCGATAATTCTTTTCATTTCATAAACCATTTCATTAAATTCGGTTTGGATTCGTTTTTCAGCCATCGCAAAGGCTTGCTGGTGTGCCTTTAATACAGCACCGTGAACAGAGCCCACCGATTTATCAATAAAAATAAAACCTGTATCAAAGATAGGCTGGACAGTAGGATACTCATGAAAAATCCTACTCTCCGCTTCCCTGAGGATTTTTTTCATTTTCGCATCAATTTCAGAAATACAGTACCTATTATGGTCAATCCGCATAAACAGGCTCAGACTGTCGCTATAGTAATCATGCAGGACAATCATGTCCTCTTTGTCGATTTCTTTTTCAATAACGATTTTGAAATGCCGTTTCAAAGCCTTATGAAACTTCCAGCTCTCCTCACCAAGCTGCGAAGCAAGCTCCTGGTGATTCTTAATTGTGTATGCAATAACAGCAACTTCAAAGCCACTGTTGAAAGCTTTCTTCACCCCTGAGACAACAGGGTTTCGCAAAATGAACTGAGGAGGGTAATAACGAATTGATGAATGCGGCAACATTATTTTTCCCCAACCAAGCAGGTTGTATAAAATGCTAGTAACACGGCGGGCCATAGGTTTCAATCCTCTCAGACGATGACTAGAACTTTTTCTTAATTGTACCATATTTAGCTAAAATAGACCTTTTTTCCTAGATAGTTATTTCGAAATATTTTTACTCTTTTTTATGGTGGGAATGTGGAGAAGGGGGTTGGAATGTATTATTTATCGATTTGGAGAGGTGGGCATAGTTTTTTGTTTAGAAGTCTGCGTGATTCTAGCTTTATTTTGACAGGTTTGATCACATCTACTTCAAACCTGTCTTAATAATGGAGTTATCTTGACAGCTTTTCCTGTTTGACCTTCAAACCTGTCACAATTCCGGCTTTATTTTGACAGTTTTTCCTGCTTCTCCTTCAAACCTGTCTTAATTCCCGCTTTATTTTGACAGCTTTTCTTCCTTCTCCTTCAAACCTGTCATAATTACGAGGTTTTCTTGACAGCTTTTCTACTTCTCCTCCAAACCTGTCATAATTACGAGGTTTTCTTGACAGCTTTTTCTACTTCTCCTCCAAACCTGTCATAATTACGAGGTTTTCTTGACAGCTTTTCTACTTCTCCTCCAAACCTGTCATAATTATGAGGTTTTCTTGACAGCTTTTCTCGCTTCTCCTCCAAACCTGTCATAATTATGAGGTTTTCTTGACAGCTTTTCTCGCTTCTCCTCCAAACCTGTCATAATTATGAGGTTTTCTTGACAGCTTTTTCTACTTCTCCTCCAAACCTGTCATAATTACGAGGTTTTCTTGACAGCTTTTTCTATTTCTACTCCAAACCTGTCATAATTACGGATTTATTAAGACAGCTTTTCCTCTTTCTTGACCAAAGCTGTCCGAACTTGATGCTGCTTCTGACAGCTTTCCCTCTTTCTCGAACAAACCTGTCCGAACTTGATGCTGCTTCTGACAGCTTTCCCTCTCCTCCGACAAAACTGTCTTAATATGGTGCTTGATCTTATTGAGTCTTACAACGCCTTTTTTCAAACCATAAAAAATCCATGAAAAATTCAGAAATGATTGTTTTTCTGGTAAGATTGATGATGAGTGAGAATGCTGTCGAAAATGGAGGAGAAACATTTGGAACGCGAATTGGCACTTGAAATCGTCAGAGTTACGGAGGCTGCCGCGCTGGCATCTGCCCAGTGGATGGGACGCGGCAAGAAAAATGAAGCGGATGATGCAGCAACAACTGCAATGCGCAAGATGTTCGATTCAGTCAATATGGATGGGATTGTCGTTATTGGTGAAGGGGAATTGGATGAGGCTCCGATGCTTTATATAGGAGAAAGGCTTGGCACAAAAATGGGTCCTAAAGTTGATATCGCGGTTGACCCGCTGGAAGGGACGAATATTGTCGCCAAGGGACATAATAATGCAATGGCCGTCATTGCGGTCGCCGACAAAGGCACCCTTCTTCATGCACCTGACATGTACATGCAAAAAATCGCTGTTGGCAAAAACGCCGCTGGCAAAATCAATCTTGATGATCCAATTGAGAAGACGATAGAAATCGTTGCAGAAGCCAACAATAAACGAATCCAGGATTTAACCGTCATCATTCAGGAACGTGACCGCCACGATGATCTGATTGAGCGTGTAAGGCTAAAAGGTGCCAGAGTAAAGCTGTTCGGCGATGGTGACGTAGGTGCGTCGATTGCGACTGCCCTGCCACATACAGGTGTTGATCTTTTCGTGGGAACAGGCGGTGCACCAGAGGGAGTCATTTCGGCTGCAGCCATTAAAGCTCTGGGCGGCGATATGCAAGCAAGGCTCGTACCGCAGACGTTAGAGGAAGAAGAGCGCTGCATTGCAATGGGCTTGAAGGATCCAAGACAATTGCTGATGCTCACTGACCTTGTTTCTGGGGACGATGCGATTTTTGCCGCGACTGGGGTTTCGAGTGGTGAATTGCTTGACGGAGTCCGTTTCCTCGGCGGAGACCTTGTAGAAACACATTCAATTGTCATGCGTTCAAAAACCAAAACTGTCCGTTACATCACAGCACACCATCACCTTGAGCACAAGCCGCATCTTGTGATGGTATAGAATAGATACATACATTTTAGGAGGATCACGATGACCGATCAATTTTTTTTATACGATGAAGCCGAAGAAACAAAAACGCGTTATGTAAGCTTTGTAGGTGATAACCAGCGCTTTGACCTGGCCATCTTGCAAACTAGCCGTTATTATGGAAAGAGTATCGTGATGGATATCCAGGGAAGCCGATTCGCCATCCTCGGCCAGGATGATCTTGATGAAGAAGGTTATCTTGAATTTGCCTACAACCTTTCTGAAGAAGACGCGGAAGAACTTCGCTCATTCCTGCGACCGATTCTTTAAATCTGGAACGAACTGTTTGTTTGATTTGTCTTTACTAAGAAATACTAAAAGGACAACAAGCAAAAGAAGGTGAGTTCATGAGTAAGGAAGACAGTGAGAAATACTCTGATTTTTCAAATGTAGAAGCGCAAAAAAACTATATATCGGCTGAAGATTATCCTGAGGGTCCCTATGGCTCTCCGTTCAGGAAAGATGAACCAGTAGAAGGCAAGAGCACTCCTTGGCGTGAGGGACAGCGATCATACAGCAACTTCAACTACGAGTTCAAGTCCCTTCATCAAGGAACACCGCGTAAAGAAGCGGGTGCCCACCCAACCCATGATGACCCGAGTGAAAGTGAACAGCCGCCGTATAGTGATTTATAAGTATGAAGAATGCTCCTTGCAGTTGCTCGGAGCATTTCTTCATGTTCGGAACATTTTTCCTGACTCTCTTCCAGACAAAAACAGACCTGGATCAATTTCATCCAGGTCTGTTTTTTTAGTATTATCCTTGTTTTGCTACTTTCTTAGCGACAAAATAAGCACAGCCAAAATTGCAATACTCATATAAGTACTCGCTGACGGTACTGATTTTCGTATCGAAAGTTGACTTCTGGTTTTGATCATCGAAAAAGCCTCTTAACCGTAGCTGTCCATATCCCCAGTCGCCAACAATATAGTCATATTTCGTTAAAATCTCGCTGTATCTGGCGCGAAAGGCTTCCTCATTAAAGCCATCCCTGTTTTCGTCCACAATTTCATAGCATAGATTATTGATGCAAATCATCGGTAGGTCCACCTCTTTTTCCGTAACGTCTGAATAGTTCTCTGTCTATTGGCAAGCCTTAGCGCTTGCACTTTTCTTAATTATAACTTATTCCCCATCAATTACTAAGCAAAAAAAATAATTTCAAAGCCATTCTAATGATTAGGGGGTGTTTTAATTGAAAAAAGCAATAATGGCTCTTGGCATTTGCGGAACAGTTGCTTTGACTGGCTGCGCGGCAGCAGATAATAATGCCTCACCTGGAGATCGTGATGGCAGGACTGGTATTTACCAGCAGAGCGGGAATACATTGAATGTCAATGACCAGCGTCCAGACTTATACAACGAAGATGGACGAAAAGGATTCAAGGATAGAAGCGAGGACTTCGGTTATGTGCGCCATCAGAAAACAGGTGTAATGGGCGCGGACAATATGGAGAATGCATATCAATCAATCGACCGCGAGCAAATTGCGGACATGATTGGCAGGTTTAGTTTGATGGCACAGAATGTAGATGATGTTTCTACACTCGTGACTGATGAAGAAGTGCTGATTGTATATGAAACAGACTCTGAAAACCGCGACCAGACCGCGGACCAGGTGAAACGAATGGCGATGTCAGTGGTTCCGCGTTGGTTCCATGTTTACGTTTCAGACGATACAAGCCTGCGCAATGAAGTTGAGAACTTTGCCTCACTCGATACAGATAGCAGGGATGTTGATGAGTTAATTGATGGAGTCGTCAAACAAATGCTTAAATCTCCTCAAGGCCGTGACATGAGCACTGGTGAAAATGCGAATGGTGAAGCCAAGGGCGAATTGAACGAAGAAACGGACAAAGACGATATTTCTACTCAAATGAAACAGGGCAAATAACATAAAAGAGTTCAGCATATGATTGCTGAACTCTTCTTTAAATTACGCCTGCTTGGCTTCCTGCTCTGCAAGCTGTTGTTTATGTTTTGCTGCTGAATTAACCTGCTCATCTGCATGATAGGATGAACGAACAAGAGGACCTGCTTCGCAATGGCTGAAGCCTTTTTCAAGCGCGATTTCCCTGAGCTCGGCAAACTCATCTGGATGGTAGTATTTTTGAACCTCAAGATGCTTTTTGGATGGCTGTAAATACTGTCCCAGCGTAAGGATGTCCACATTGTTTGCACGTAAATCATCCATTGCTTCAATCAATTCTTCATTCGTTTCACCTAATCCAACCATGATGCTGGATTTCGTCGGGATATCCGGCTGCATTTCCTTCGCACGGCGCAGGAACTCAAGTGAACGCTCATAAGTAGCACGAGCACGAATTCTTGGCGTCAAACGCTTAACAGTTTCTATGTTGTGGTTCAGGATATCTGGACGGGCATCCATCAATGCTTGGAGATTTTCCAACACACCGCCCATGTCAGATGGCAATACTTCGATAGAGGTAAACGGATTTTTCCTGCGGATCGCTCTTACCGTCTCCGCAAAAACAGCTGCTCCCCCATCCTTCAGGTCATCGCGGGCAACGGCAGTTACGACGACGTGCTTCAGGTTCATAAGTGTCACTGAATCAGCCACTCTTTCTGGTTCCTGCCAGTCAAGCTCAGTCGGTAGACCAGTTTTAACCGCACAAAAACGGCATGCACGCGTACATACATCCCCAAGGATCATGAAGGTAGCGGTCCTTCTTACTGCCCAGCACTCATGGATGTTCGGGCATTTGGCTTCTTCACAAACAGTATGTAAGTTTTTCTCGCGCATCATCTTTTTCAAGCCAGTATAGTTTTCATTCGTATTTAACTTTATTTTCAGCCAATCAGGCTTTCTCTGTACCTCTTTTTTGCTCATTATTTTCACTCCATTCCTGCTGCATTACATCAAGAACACCATGTAAAAATCAAGGCCGGTATACAGCTTCTGATGTCACTTTACCACAACGAAAAAATATCGACAAGTACGATAAACTTGGGATTACCATTATTTGATATTTATGAAAAATCCCCATCATCGCAAACTATAACAAGAAAAGCGTAAGCGCCTTGGTCAGCCTCGACAAGCGATGGAGGGCCTGACAGTGATGTCGCTCTTTGATTTCATTGGCAGGACCGAAGCGTCTCGAGGAGTTAGGAGCCGTAGCTAGACAAATGACTCGAGCTGCTCAAAGCTAACGCTTCTCGCAAGATAATCGAGGAGCGAACTCAGTGACGAAAACTGGTTAGGCGCTGGAGCTAGACAAAGAAAAGCGCATAGCCGATTTTCCCAAAAAAGTACGCTGGCGCTGGAAAATAAAGGAGTCATAATTTGAAGGGAGGATTACGGTGAAATTCCTTAAAGCAGTTATTGTTCTTTTTTTACTATGCCCTGTCCTTTCTGTGGATCAAGCATCTGCAGCAGAGCAGGACGAAGATGTTTATAAAAAAAGAATGGAACTCTATACCAAAGTAGAAGCTGTTACCCAGATTCCCTGGTATTATATTGCCGCGGTGGATCAGTATGAGCGGAATGTCCGCCAGGCACGAAAGGATTTACCCAAGGCAGAAGGGATTGCCGGGGTTTATTTTAAACCCGAAGAGTGGGCTGGACTTCTGAATCCTAATCTTGAGGATAATAATCCTGTCTCCATTCAATTTTTCAATGGGATTGGATTCGACGGGAACGGGGACGGCAAAGCGAGCCTGAAGGACGATGAAGATGTGCTGCAGGCATTTGCCCAGTACCTCTTAACTTACGGGACAGACCATGAGAATATAAAAATTGGCCTTTGGAATTACTATAAGCGTGATAAAACAGTTGGTATCATAATTGGCAAAGCGATGATTTACAGACATTTCGGACGTCTAGACCTTGATACTCATGTCTTTCCTATGCCACTAAGAAGCAACCACAGCTATAACAATACGTGGGGTGACGCCCGAGGCTGGGGCGGCAGACGGATTCATGAAGGAACAGATATTTTTGCTGGCTATGGAGTGCCTGTACGTGCGACAGGATACGGAATCGTTGAAATGAAGGGGTGGAACAAGTATGGCGGATGGCGTGTGGGCATTCGTGACATCAATAACACCTATCACTATTTCGCGCACTTGAGTGGCTTCTCCAAGGACCTTAAAGTAGGACAAATCGTCGAGCCTGGCACTGTGATTGGCGGTGTTGGAAGCTCTGGGTATGGCCCACCGGGAACAAGCGGAAAGTTTCCTCCTCACTTGCATTACGGAATGTATAAGGATAATGGCTATACGGAATGGTCATTTGATCCGTACCCTCACTTGAAATTATGGGCAAGACAAGAAAGAGCCAGGTTGAAAAAAAAATAAAGTAAAAAGGCCAACCTCAACAGGTTGGCCCTACTATTTTATGAACGTGCTTTCCTTACAGCATATATGACACTCGCTGCAAGTCCTCCCCAGATAATCACCATACCTACAACCATCATTACTACTGCACTAAGGTCCATTATTTAGAAACCCCCTTGTCTTGTGGAATTTCATAAAGTGAGTTATCCCATTTCTTTGCGTTAGTGAACACGAATCCGGCTACAATCGCACCGATTGCCACTAGCCATCCAGAGTAAACATTAAACATCACCGGGTAGCCGCCGTAGCTTGTTTTGATATCTGTAATGATATTCATTACCATCATGACGCCAAGTACCAAAGGCGTGACATATTTAAGTGAAATATTCCACCAGCTTCCCAGGCGGATGTCAGAGACACCATCAGCATGTGCACGAAGGCTGTCAAGTTCCTTGGCAACCCAGGCAATGAATACCACCTGGACAAGTCCAGCAAGAGCTACACCATAGTTGTTGATAAAAGCATCAGCTGAATCAAGGAAATTCAATCCTCCCTGAGTCGCAAACAGGATTGAAATCAAAGAAGATAGACCGCCGCCGATTAGGACAGCTTTTGTACGGGAAACATTGAATTTGTCCTGGACACCCGCTACATAAGTCTCAACGATTGAAATCAATGAAGACAGTCCAGCAAGCGTCAAGCTGACGAAGAATAGTACTCCGAATGCCGCGCTGAATGCAGGCAGTTCATTAATGATTTGCGGGAATACCGCGAATGCAAGGATAACACCTTTGCTTACTACTTCGTTAACTGGTTGACCTGATTGCATTGCCATGAAGCCCAATGCAGCAAATACCCCGATACCAGCCAGCAACTCAAAGGAAGAGTTAGCAAACGCTGTAATGAATGCATTATTTGTGATATCAGATTTTTTCGGAAGATAACTTGAATAAGTGATCATGATTGCAAAAGCAATTGATAAACTGAAGAAAATTTGTCCATACGCCGCAACCCAAACTTTACCATTCAGGATTTGGCTCCAATCTGGTTTAAAGAATGCATTTACGCCATCAATAGCTCCATCTAGAGTTAAAGCGCGAACTACGATCACAAAGAATAAAATGACGAGTGCCGGAATAAAAATTTTGTTCGCAACTTCGATCCCTTTCTTTACTCCCTTGAGCAAAATACCAAGAGTGATGACCCATACAATGACCAAAGGAAGGAATACACCAGGTACGATACTTCCAACCTGACCAGCGTCAACTACTTTTAAATAATCACCGACTAGGAATGTCAGAGGGTCGTCTCCCCACTGTTTGCTTAGCGAGAAATAGGCGTAAGACATCGCCCAGGCAATGATGACTGCATAATAGGTTGAGATCACGAAGGAAACAGCAACCTGCCACCAGCCAATCCATTCAGATTTTTTATTAAATCTTGCAAAGCTTAACGGTGCAGAACCACGATACTTATGGCCTAGTGTAAACTCTAATATCAGAATTGGAATACCTGCTGTCAAGAGCGCGAACAAGTATGGGAAGAAAAATGCTCCCCCTCCATTCTCATAGGCTACTCCTGGAAAGCGCCAAATATTTCCCAACCCGACTGCCGATCCTACCGCGGCAAGAATGAATCCTGCTCTCGTTCCCCACTGTGGACGATTTTCCATTTTTAGTCCCCCTTGCCTTCTAATCATCTGGAAAATGTTGATAATTAGAAAGTTTTATATTTTCAGATTATTTAGTCTAGGAATAGTATAGCTAGTTTTTAATTGCTTGTCAAAATATTATTTTAGTCATAATAAAAATATTCCTAAAAAAATTTTCCCAACTATACGGTACTCCCTATTAAATGGGATTCTATTACCACTTTTTTAAAAATATGAAAAAAGCTGTCTGAAAGTCAGACAGCCTTAACATTATTCTGCAAGATTTTCTTTTAATACTTCTTCCTGAGTTGTCTTGCTTCCGAATATGAAAGCAAAAGCAGCAAGCAGGATTGCCACCACCGCAAGAGCTGTCAGAGTGCTTCCGGTGAATCCGATGATCAGGAATCCAACAGAAGAAATCGCAGCGGAAATCAGAGCGTATGGCAACTGAGTCATGACATGGTCTAAGTGGTGTGAGCCAGCGCCAGTTGATGAAAGGATCGTAGTATCGGATATTGGTGAACAATGGTCACCAAAAACCGCGCCCGCCAATACTGCTGCTAATGCTGGCAGCATGATGGTTATATCAGCTGCAGCAGCGATATCACCTGCAATCGGAAGCAGTATGCCGAATGATCCCCATGAAGTTCCTGTTGAGAAAGCCATGATTCCAGCTACGAGGAATAGCAGGAACGGCAGGAATGAGATATTGATATTAGAACTTTCAACAATACCAGCAAGATACTTTCCAGTTTCAAGTCTTCCAATCAAGTCAACAATGACCCATGCGAAGATCAGGATATAGATAGCTGGGAGCATTGATTTAATGCCCTCAACAATTCCTTTTCCAAAAACATTGGCATTAACGCCTTTTAAAACAACTGCCTGCCTTACAAAAAGAATCAGCGCTACAGCAAGGCCAAGCAATCCGCCAGTAACAAGAGACTTAGTTACATCTGTATTTTCAAAGATACCGAAAATGGTTACTTCTCCTTCAACAGCACTTGCGCCTGTCCAAAGCATCATGCCAACCGTTCCAGCGACAAGGGCAACAATCGGCCATACAAGGTCTCCAACGGTCCCTTTTGTACTTGTAGGAAGGTCATCCTTCAGTTCTCCCGGTACAGGCTTGTCCTGAGGAACAACAATTCCTTCTGTGATCGCACGTTCTTCATGCTTTTTCATCGGCCCAATTTCGATGTTTCGCAGAGATACGATAAAGACCATTGCTAATGCTGCAAGTGCGTAGAAATTCATTGGCACAATTTGCATGAATCCTGAGAACGCACTATATTCATTTACACCGTGTGCAGCAAGAATTGTACCAATTAATGCGATGATATAGGCACCCCAGCTGGAAATCGGTGAAATAACACACATAGGTGCTGAAGTTGAATCGATAATATATGCTAGTTTTGCACGCGAAACCTTTTGTCGGTCTGTGATCGGACGTGTAATTTGGCCGACTGCCAGAGCATTGAAATAATCATCAATGAAAATAATAACTCCTAAAAATGCACCAACAAGCTGTGCTCCGACTCTTGTTTTTACGCGCTTCATCGCCCATTCGCCAAACGCACGGCTTCCGCCAGAAATGGAAATGAATGCTGTGATTGTACCCAATAATAATAAGAATAGGATAATGTACAGGCTATATGTGTTCAGTTCTCCATCTGCGACGACAATGCCCTTGGCCGCGTCCCACATAATAGCAAATGTTTCTGCGATATTAAATCCAGCAAGCAAAAAAGCCGCTGCGACGATGCCTGTCCCCAATGACAACAGCACTCGCCTTGTGATTACTACCATTAAGATTGCCACTAATGGCGGCAGCAATGAAAAAATTGTGTTCTCCATTATTTCTTTCTCCTCCTTGTTTTTGACAGGGGGAAACTTTTACATGACAAGAGTTTAGTTGCTTTTTTAAAAATAAATAAAAAAGGGCAACGATAGAGAACATTCTATCGCTGCCCTTAATAAGCAACTAGTGTCTCCATCACGATCTGTAGCTCCCCATTATGGATATACCTCCATAATGACAGTGATACTCTTGTTCAAAGTATCCCCAGCAATAAAAAATGTGACTCATTTATTATTGCTTCGGCAAAATTCCCTTTCAGCTGCGATCAATGTTGTCATCCTCACACAGCTTAATCTTGAACCCTGCGCCTCTACCCCATCGGAATGATGTGGTTTATTATTCAATTGATTTTATAATATAACAATATCGCTAACTTGACAACTGTTATTATTGACCAGGCTGGCCAGGAAGTTGAATCGCAGGTGGTATGACCCCACCGCCGCCGCCATTATAAAATTGCGGTACCTTTCCAGGGTAGTAGAAGCTGCCAATCGGAATATTTTCCTGCACAGTCGCAATTTCGGTCGCGAAAGGAATAATAATCTGCACATTGACTTTTACCCTGACCGAAACATTGATCAGCGTATTGTTGATTCCGTGTTCTTCTGTATCCCAGACAACATCCGCTGTCACATCGCCGATGGCATTGAATTTCACTGGAACTCTCGGGCCCATATTACCTAGAAGTGCATTATTGGTGGCCTGGCCCAATGGGACGTAATAGATTATTCCTGCTTCCCTGTCCTCTTCATCTGTAACCAGTTCTACATCTGAAAGCATTTCTAGCGAGGTGAGATTCCCTCTTTCAGCTTCTTTAAGGTTCATTTGCACAATGTTTGTCGTTTCTGCTTTTACCCTATTGATGATTTCAGTATTGAATTTCACTACAGTGGTCGTTCCGCCATCCACAGGAACAAACTCTATGACTTTATCAGTATCCATACCACTGACGATTTTTTTATTGATGGCCTTGTTGATCACCAGGGTCGCAATCTTCCTTGTCTGGGATGTTGCGTATTTCATCAAAGTTGGCTCGAGCCCTTTATCTATGATCCAGAGTCCTGCTGCTGTTGAAAAGGAAAAAAAGACGAATGTCAGCAGGAATACATACCTGAAAGGCAAAGGTCCTTTCCGAGGCAGCCGCCGGCCGAATTTTGCCAAAACAAATCCCCCCTCTAAAGCTATATGTATGCTTCAAAGGGGGGAACTAGCCTAAAAACTATAAGCTCTTTTCATAAACTTTGTCTTTATGGATTTTTATCACTATGGCTTAAGCACGAAAATCAATAACTGTTGGCGTACTCATATTTAATGATTGTATCGCAGCTGACAATCATCAATGATAGATTCGACTTCAGATCAAGATGATACGGTTCCACTCTCTGGTCCTGGTCTTCGAGTATCCGGACAACTGGCCGCTCACTCAAGCCTGGATTCTGAGCAGCGACAACTCCCTTTCGTCCATCGCTTAAAATAACGGTAAGGCCGACTGGATAAATCGCAACCGCTTTTCGGAAGGCGTCGACTACCTTTGAATCAAACAGGCTCCCTGAGCCCGAGTAAAGAATTTCAAGACCTTCATGCGGCAGCATGGCCGGTCTGTAAACACGATTCGAAGTAACGGCATCGAACACATCAGCCACACCAAGTATCTTGCCGAATAAGTGGATTTCATCACCCTTCAATCCACGTGGATACCCTGCACCATTCAATCGTTCGTGATGCTGGTATGCACAATGAGCCACAATCAGCGGAACGGTCGGGATATTCCTGAGAAGCTGGAAGCCGTCCTCAGCGTGAGCCTTGATGATTTGGAATTCTTCCGCAGTCAGCTTGCCTGGCTTTGATAATATTTCTTCTGGGACCATCATTTTTCCAACATCATGTAAAATCGCACCAAGCCCCAGCTGTTCCAGTTCCTTTGGCGGCAGCTTCATTTCTATTCCAATCGCAAGAGCGTAGAGTGTTACATTTAAAGAATGCGAAAAGATATAGTCGTCATGAAGGAATACATCCGAAAGCAAGTTCAGAAGTTCCTTGCTACCTTGCAGTTCCTCCAGTAAATCAGCAATCAACCTCTTAAATTTCCTCGCCGATTTTTCCAGTACAAAGGTTTGCGAAATTTTTGAATCCAGCTGGATTTGCTTGAATGTATCTCCAATCGTCATGATTGCATTGATGCGCAATTCATCCCGTATTGAATTTTCCACGATGATATCATCGGTATCAGGGTCTTTAATATAAATATAATCAATCCCAAACTCTTCAAGGCGTCTGAGGATCTTCAACTCGAGCCGTGCCCCTACATTCAGCAGAACTTGGCCCTTGTCATTATAGATGGCTTTTCCGAGTAAAGCCCCTTCCTCTACCGAAGTGGTGGCTACGAGTCTCATGTCAATTCCCACTTTATTTGTTAGTTGGTGGTGGCTATTTTCGCAGATAACTACCAAAAAAAGCCAAAAAACAAGAAAATTTTACTTAAAACGACAATATTTTTATATATTTTATCACAATTTTTAAAAAAATTGTGATTCCGTTTCATTTTTGAGTTGGGAAAAAAGTAGTTCAATTAATATATCGGATGACCACATTGTTTATTAACATTTGCCACAATATATTCACTAAATCACGCAAAAAAACAGCCCACTCAGGCTGTCTTTTTAATTCATGAGCAGCAAAGCTTCTTTGCCAATCATGCCTTTTATTGCACCAAGGTTCTCTGCTTCGTACGTGACGGACTCAAGCGGGGCTTCGAGCAATTCTTCAATTGTTTTCACGCCAACGGCCCTGCCAGCAATAACCTTTCTGCTCTTCAGCTTCTCATTAAGAAGAGCGACATCCAGAGCGCCGCACATAATGTATCCTTTATCTCCAGTAACAACAAGCAGGTTTGTCTTCGGCAGTTTTACAGAAATGCATAAAAATGTCCTGCCTTCTATTTCAATAGGTGACATGTCGATCATGACCACAACTCCTTCCTTCAATCCCAATAACACTCTATGAAGGAGAGAGGAAAAGCGTGATATTTTGATCAAATATTAGTTGGATTTTACCCTCTTCAGATAACAGGTATGCTGTCCAGAAAATCAATTACGCATTCTTATATACCCGAATAAGAAGCTAGCTTCCACTCAAGCATATTGCGGAGGAACTCTGGCAGCCAGTATTTCTTTTCCTCTGCCCGTTGAATCTCAGGGAAAAAGCGGCCGAACGTAAACATATCAGGGATGGCCAATGTATAGTGTTCCTTTGCTTCAATCAACTTGCCATTGATGAAGATCTGAGTGTAATTCCCTTTTGACTGAAACTCGATACCATCGTACTCCATGACCCCCATGACGGTGCCGCGGAAGCCAAGACCCTTTATCTGCAGATGGGGCCATTTTTCATCCCTGGTCTGCAGGAGCACTTCTTTTAGCTCCGCTCCTGACATCCTGATCGTACAAGGATTAATCGGATGTGGACAGATTTCCAGCAAGTCGAATTTCGTGACTTCTCCCCGGTCCAGGCCTTTAAGGATCATGCCAGCATTCATGAACGAGCAATCGGCATTGCACCATTCCCGTAATGCCTGGGTAAGCATCCTGGAAAGCTCAGAATGCTGCAGTGGGTCTGCCTTTAAGTCCTCTTGAAGAAAAGCAACCGTTTCTGTCAGCAGCCTCTTTCCTTCTCTGAAATATCCTTCTGCCTTTTCCTGTTCGTCTTGAGCTTGATCTGCCTCATTCATATCATAAAGAACAGCATTCTTGTGTAAAATTTGTTTTGTATCCTTATCCACCTTCAGGGTTACATGCCCGGTATAGTACCCAAACTTCCCGGCTCCCGCCAGCAAGCTGGAGCCAACTTCTTTGCCCTCGTGTAAAATATGATGGGTATGGCCGCCTAAAATGACGTCAATCTCCGGAAACATCCCCGCAATCATTTCATCATCATGGATTCCAAGATGTGATAGAAGGATAATAATGTCCGTTTCTCCTTTTAATTGATCGACGCATTTCTTCAAATCATCAATCGGGTCGTTCAGCTTCCAGCCCAGCTGTGCATAAAACTGTCCAAAATTCACTGTGATGCCAATGACACCAATTCTCGTCCCGCTGTTGCTTATGTATACATGATATGGTTTCGTCCACTCCGGCCTGCTTCCATCCTGTTTATAAAGATTTGCTACAAGCATTTCGAAATTTTTTTCAAGATACATTGAATCCAAATCTTCGAAAGGGAGAGTGATGCCTTCGTTATTCCCTATTGTCGCAGCATCATAGCGAGCATTGTTCAAAAGACGGCAATTCGCCTTTCCTCTGGTCGCATCTGATAATGGATGCCAGCGGTCCATATGGTCGCCGATATCGAACACAAGAACTTCGTCGCCCGCTTCCTCATGCCAGCGCCTGCGTTCGGTCACAAGCTTATGGATGCTTGGCCAGTGCTCCAAATGGCTATGTAAATCATTCGTATGGTAAATATGAATAACTTCTTCCATCTAACCATCCATCCTCTTGTAAAAATGAAGTGCCCCCCTGTATGTTGCCAGGAGGGGTCCAGAATCTTAAAACAAATCCAACTGCCTCGGGTTTAACCCTTCATATTCTATATCCAATAGCTCCACCATTTGTTTAGCATTATCAGCAGCATCCCCGCCGGAATTGTTGTTGAATAATGCGAAAACCTGTGATGTGCTTTCGTTTAACTTTTGCAGGTTATCTGCCCACTCTTTTAATTCTGCCTGATTATAGCGATATAAATAGCGAACTTCACGCCAGTCCTGACCTCTTCCTTTCTTGTTCCAGCCATGGACATTACGGCCGTGAAAGCGGACAAGAACTTTATCCTTCGATGAAGACTCGAGAACTGTCGGAATCGAGCCCTCACCTGCCTGTGGTTCATCGCAGATACTATGGATCCACTTTTCTTTTTTCATAAAATCCAGTGTCTTCTCTCGCATTTCATCTGTGAACCATGTCTGGTTGCGGAACTCGAGCGCACAGTCGATATCCCCCATCTGATCGCGGCACCAGCGCAAATAATCGACATTCTCCTTGCGCAGGTCAAACCACGGCGGAAACTGGAAAAGCGTCATTGCGTGCTTATTTGCTTCGAGGTAAGGCTTGAGTGACTCTTTGTATGCATTGAACATCTCATTTTTATCAGTAAAAGGAATTTCACCGCGCTGATGCCCGGTCATTCCCTGGTACGCTTTAACGATAAATTGAAAATTGTCAGGTGTTTCCTCTACCCATTTCGCAGCATTCCTCACAGGCTGCACAGCGTAAAAAGAGGCATCGACCTCAACTGCAGGAAAGTGGCTGGAGTACTCCTTCAGTTTATCACGCGGTGAAACCTTGCCTTCATATAAACTGTCATGGTCTCCCCAGCCCGTTAAGCCAACAATAATCATCTGTGCACCTCCATTTTATCTTCATGATAGCATAATTAGCTTCCGAATAAGAACTAAGACATCGTTTCAACTAAATTCCCGTTTAGAGAAGTGGAAAAAGCATTTGTGGAGACAGCAAATCACTACGTTTTTAGATGGAATCACTACGCTTTGCCTAATAATCAATACGACTTTGATAATAATCTCTACGATTTTCTATATAATCTCTACGAAATTGAAAATAATCTCTACGAAAAGAGCCCGAATCTCTACATTTTACAATAAAAGAAAAAAATCCACCTGCGCAAAGCAGGTGGATTCCCGTAATTATCATTATTAACCGATTGAACCTTCCATCTCAAACTTGATTAGGCGGTTCATTTCGACTGCGTATTCCATTGGCAATTCTTTTGTGAATGGCTCGATGAAGCCCATTACGATCATCTCTGTTGCTTCTTCTTCAGAGATTCCACGGCTCATCAGGTAGAACAATTGCTCTTCTGATACCTTGGAAACCTTCGCTTCGTGCTCAAGAGAAATGTTGTCGTTCAGGATTTCATTGTATGGAATTGTGTCTGAAGTAGACTTGTTATCCATGATCAACGTATCGCACTCAATGTTTGAGCGAGCGCCGTCGGCTTTGCGTCCGAAGTGGACGATTCCGCGGTATGTTACTTTTCCGCCTTGTTTTGAGATTGATTTTGATACGATTGTTGATGATGTGTTTGGAGCAAGGTGGATCATTTTCGCACCTGCATCCTGGTGCTGGCCTTTACCAGCAATCGCGATTGATAATGTCATACCGCGTGCGCCTTCACCCTTAAGGATGACTGCTGGGTATTTCATTGTCAGCTTGGAACCGATGTTGCCATCGATCCATTCCATTGTCGCGTTCGCTTCACAGACGGCACGCTTTGTAACAAGGTTGAAGACGTTGTTTGCCCAGTTCTGGATTGTTGTATAACGGCAATATGCGTCTTTTTTGATAATGATTTCAACGACCGCACTGTGCAGGGAGTTCGTTGTGTAAACAGGAGCTGTACATCCTTCAACATAGTGTACGTGTGCGCCTTCATCAACGATGATCAGTGTACGCTCGAACTGTCCCATGTTTTCAGAGTTAATACGGAAATACGCCTGAAGCGGAGTATCTACTTTGATTCCCTTTGGAACATAGATGAAAGATCCGCCAGACCAGACCGCAGAATTTAATGCTGAAAACTTGTTGTCAGTTGGAGGAATGACTTTTCCGAAATGTTCACGGAAAATGTCTTCGTTTTCTTTCAGAGCAGAATCTGTGTCTTTGAAGACGATTCCTAGCTCTTCAAGCTCTTCCTTCATGTTGTGGTATACAACTTCTGATTCGTATTGCGCAGAAACACCTGCAAGGTATTTTTGCTCAGCTTCAGGAATCCCAAGCTTATCGAATGTTGCCTTGATTTCATCAGGAACTTCATCCCATGATTTTTCAGAGCGTTCAGAAGGTTTTACGTAATATGTGATTTCATCAAAGTTTAATGAAGCCATGTCTCCGCCCCATTGAGGCATTGGCATATTGTAGAAGTGCTCCAATGATTTTAAACGGAAGTCCAGCATCCACTGGGGCTCTTCCTTCATTTTTGAAATTTCTTCAACGATTTCACGCGTCAGGCCGCGCTTAGACCGGAAGATGGAAACGTCTTTGTCGGAAAATCCGTACTTATAATCACCGATCTCTGGCATTTTTTTAGCCATCGTCGAATTCCTCCATTCTTAAAGCAAGGAAACCAGGTTTCCTGCTTTGTAGTTGTTCGCTGCAGGCCAATCCCCCGCAGCCCTTTCGGAAAGAAATCACCATGCGATGATTTCTTATTGGCTGTCTTCCTCTTCCTTCAGGCCTTTCTCCATTGCCTTCCATGCAAGAGTAGCACATTTGATCCTTGCAGGGAATTTCGCCACACCTTGTAGTGCTTCGATATCCCCGAGGTCAAGGTCATCCTCTTCATAATCTTTTCCCTGCATGATGTCAGAAAAAACCGTTGAAAGCTTTAAAGCTTCCTCGATGTTTCTTCCTTTGACCGCCTGCGTCATCATTGAAGCAGAGGACATGGAAATCGAGCAGCCTTCCCCTTCAAATTTTGCGTCCGCTACCTTTCCGTCTTCGACTTTCATCGTCAACTGGATGCGGTCGCCGCATGTCGGGTTGTTCATATTAACAGTCAGGCTGCCTTCTTCCAAAACACCTTTATTGCGAGGGTTCTTATAGTGATCCATAATAACTTGCCGATAAAGGTTATCTAAATTATTAAAAGACATCGCTGAAATACTCCTTTGTTTTGACAAGACCGGCTACGAGCTTGTCAATATCTTCTTCTGTGTTGTACAGGTAGAAGCTTGCACGTGCTGTGGCGGATGCCTTCAGCCATTTCATCAACGGCTGTGCACAATGGTGGCCCGCGCGGACGGCGATTCCTTCAGCATCTAAAACAGTTGCCACATCATGTGGATGCACGTCATCAATATTGAATGTTACAAGTCCAGCACGTTTGCCGGCTTCCTTCGGTCCATAGATGGTCATGCCTTCAATTTCAGACATTTTATCCATCGCGTAAGCCGCAAGAGCGTGTTCGTGCTTCTCGATATTATCGAGACCAACTTCATTCAGGAAGTCGATTGCGGCACCAAGACCGATCGCACCAGCGATGATCGGAGTTCCGCCTTCGAATTTCCACGGCAGCTCTTTCCATGTTGACTCGTACAGACCTACGAAATCAATCATTTCACCGCCGAACTCAACCGGCTCCATTTTTTCAAGAAGTGCCTTCTTGCCATATAATACGCCGATACCAGTCGGCCCGCACATCTTATGTCCGGAAAAAGCGAGAAAATCGCAGTTTAGGTCCTGAACATCTATCTTCATATGCGGAGCGCTTTGAGCGCCATCGACAACCATAATCGCACCATTCTGGTGGGCAATCTCGGCAATCTCCTTGATTGGGTTCATGACACCCAGTACGTTGGAAACCTGCATGATGGAGACGATTTTCGTATTCTCTGTAACCGTTTCTCTTACAGTATCAAGTGAAATCGTGCCATCTTCCTGCAGATCGATATATTTCAATGTTGCACCCGTCTGTTTTGCTACCTGCTGCCACGGAATAATATTACTGTGATGCTCCATGTAAGAGATGACGATTTCATCGCCCTCTTTGATATTATCACGGCCATAGCTTGCAGCTACCGTGTTGATTGCAGTAGTAGTACCACGAGTGAAAATAATTTCTTCAATTGATTTTGCATTAATGAACTTTCGGACTTTTTCCCTTGTTCCTTCGTAACCGTCAGTGGCTCTTGTTCCAAGAGTATGGACACCGCGGTGTACGTTAGAGTTGTATTCGCGATAATATTTGTCCAGCGCTTCGATAACCTGCACCGGCTTCTGTGATGTCGCCGCGCTGTCCAGATAGACAAGCGGGCTGCCATTGACTTCCTGATTTAAAATCGGAAATAATTCACGAATTTCGCGGGCGTTCATTATTTAACTTTCCTTTCGATTACCTCAACCAACTGCTTTTTAACTCCCTCGATCGGAAGCTCATTTACAACTGGCGCAAGGAATCCATGGATAACAAGGCGCTCTGCCTCGTGCTTCGGAATACCGCGGCTCATCAAGTAGTAAAGCTGCAATGGATCAACGCGCCCAACAGAAGCCGCGTGTCCTGCTGTTACATCGTCTTCGTCAATTAGAAGAATTGGGTTAGCATCCCCGCGTGCTTTTTCGCTAAGCATTAGTACGCGTGATTCTTGTACAGCATTTGATTTGGAAGCGCCGTGCTCGATTTTTCCGATTCCGTTAAAAATAGACGTCGCGCTATCCTTCACAACACCGTGCTTCAGGATATAGCCTTCAGAATTTTTACCGAAATGGATGATGCTAGTTGTGAAATTCTGAGTCTGCTCTCCACGTCCGACAACAACTGTCTTCGTGTCGCCGTATGAGCCGTCTCCAACCAGGTTCGTAGTGTTTTCTGAAATTGTGTTGCCATCGTTCATCATGCCAAGAGCCCACTCGATACGAGCATCTCTTCCCGCATGACCGCGACGATTCACATATGTTGTAAGTCCTTCAGCCAGTGTATCAACTGAACCATATTGGATTTTCGCATTTTGTCCTGCGATTGCTTCCGTTACGATGTTTACCAATCCGTTCACTTTGCCAGTTGTTGAGATATAGTTCTCAACATAAGTTACAGAGCTATTATCTTCCGCAACAACAAGCACGTGGTTGAACAGGTTCGCTTCTGCATCATCATGCAAGAAGATTGCCTGGATTGGGTTGTTCAACTGAACATTTTTAGGAACATAAAGGAAAGCTCCACCGTTCATGAATGCTGTGTGAAGAGCAGTCAAGCGGTGCTCGTCGTTTTTCACAGCCGTCATGAAGTATTTCTTCAGCAGGTCGCTGTATTCGCGTGCTGCTGTGAAAATATCTGTAAAAACAACGCCTTGCTCCTGCATTTCTTTTGAAAGCTGGAGGTACGCAGGCTTGTTATTGCGCTGCACATATAGGCTGTTTTCTTTTGCTTCCTGGTCAACAAGCGCTTTTACATCTTCAGGAAGTTCTTCGATGGATGAAAAAACATCACTTTTTACAAGCAGTTTTTCAAACTGAGTGAAATTCCACTTATCGATTTTTGTTTTATCCGGTCTTGGCATAGAGAGATCTTCTGCTTTTGCAAGAGACTGTGTGCGAAGCTCTGTCAGCCATTCCGGTTCGTTCATTTCTTTTGAGAAGGAAGTAATGTAATCCTGGTCAAAAGCCCATTTCGTTTCCGTAGTCATTATAAATCCCCCCAACGCTTAAGCTTCTTGCCCAACTGTTTCGTCTTCGATGCCTAGTTCTTTCTTAATCCAGTCGTATCCTTCTGCTTCTAAGCGCTGTGCAAGCTCCGGTCCGCCGGACTTCACAATGCGGCCCTGCATCATAACGTGAACATAGTCAGGAGTGATGTAATCAAGAAGGCGCTGGTAGTGAGTGATGATCAAGCAGCCGAAATCTTCGCCGCGCATTTGATTGATTCCTTTAGAAACAACCTTCAATGCATCGATATCAAGTCCTGAGTCAATTTCGTCTAGGATTGCGATTTTTGGTTCAAGCATCATCAATTGAAGGATCTCGTTACGCTTCTTCTCACCGCCGGAGAAACCTTCGTTCAGATAACGCTGTGCCATATCTAGGTCCATTTCAAGGAATTCCATTTGCTTATCCATCTTGCGGATGAATTTCATAAGTGAAATTTCGTTACCTTCGCCAAGGCGGCTGTTCAAAGCAGAACGTAGGAAGTCAGCATTCGTTACACCGCTGATTTCGCTTGGATATTGCATAGCAAGGAACAATCCAGCACGTGCTCTCTCATCAACTTCCATTTCAAGAACATCTTCGCCATCAAGCGTAACTGTTCCATTTGTTACTTCATACTTAGGATGTCCCATGATTGAAGAAGACAAAGTAGATTTACCAGTACCATTCGGTCCCATGATCGCATGGATTTCTCCACCTTTAACTTCAATGTCCACACCTTTTAATATCTGCTTGCCTTCAATCTCAACTTGAAGGTCCTTAATTGATAATACAGATCCTGCCATAATAATACCTCCGTCAATATAGAAAAGATTTTAAGCCGACTTTTGCCGTCAAAAGCTCTATTCTCATTTTATTCTCATTACAATCTTATAACAAATAGAAAGTGTTAGCAACACTTTAGAAGTGGAAAGAAATACAACGAACCCTGTAGATTATTGTCAAGTTGCAAAGCAACAACTACCTAGATTTTTGGCTCATGCCGAGTGGGAAGGAAACGACCGAGCAAATTCATTTGCCCGCAGCGTTTCATTTCCACTCGGCTGCTTTTCAGCGCCAGCTGGAAAGCCAGTGAAGCGTTAGCTTCACGACAGTGAGCCCAAAATCAGCAGGAATTCTGATATACATTTAAATCTGCAGATTGATCCCCTTGTCTTCCTTCCACTTCCCCCGCCCCCGCCTTTCAGCTCGCTGAAAGGCGACTGCAAAATTACTACTTCATTTTAACAGACCAAGCAATTTAAAGTCGGGATAACCGCTCAAAGCTTGTACATCATTTTATTTTTTACCTTCTGTTATAAAAAAATGTACCGAGAAGCCGAAGTCACTCCTGGTTCGGTCAGCATCCCTCTTTGGGCGCCGAACCTGTCTGAACTTGGACTTACTTCTGACAGCTTTTCGCCCTAACACCTCAAACCTGTCATAATAACGGCCTTTTCTTGACAGCTTTTCCTCCTGACACCTCGAACCTGTCATTATAACAGCCTTTTCTTGACAGCTTTTCCTCCTAACACCTCGAACCTGTCATTATAACAGCCTTTTCTTGACAGCTTTTCGTCCTAACACCTCAAACCTGTCATAATAACAGCTTTTTCTTGACTACTTTTCGCCTTAACACCTCGAACCTGTCATAATAACGGCTTAATCTTGACAGCTTTTTCGTCCTAACACCTCAAACCTGTAATAATAACAGCCTTTTCTTGACAGCTTTTCGTCCTAACACCTCAAACCTGTCACAATAACGGCTTTTTCTTGACAGCTTTTCACTCTGAAACCCCGAAGCTGTCACAATAACAGCCTTTTCTTGACAGCATTTCCTCCTAACACCTCAAACCTGTCATAATAACGGCTTGATCCAGACAGCTTCTCGTTTTTCCCCCTCACAACAGCTCGGGGACATGACAATCTAGACATCTCAAAAAACAAATCCTACAGGTGCTTTCAAAACATCTTCATGTTAATCACATAATAAAGAAACCAGTGCATAAATCACACTGGTTCCAAAGCATTTCTACTATTATATATTCTATTGCTTATGAGTGAACTTTTCTGTCTAGGTCAGCGACCATCCGTTGGCTTTTGATATAGTCTCTTTCACGTTTTCTTTCGACTTCCATTCTTGCGTCATGGTTCATGCTGTATACCTCGTAACTAATTCCATGAGCTCCATGCATCGCTTTTTCCATTTCACTTGTGTAGTTCAGTTTTAGCTGACTAATAGTGAATCATCCCTTCGGTTTTTCGCTTTAATAAGCGTTTTTTTGTTATTGCAATGGTAACACCTTTTGTTTACCACTATCAAAGCGTTTAAAACCGTTAATTTTTGGATGTGGTGGAATAAGGGGGCTTAACGCTACTTCAGCTCTGGCATTCGTAGAATACTGGCAAATTCCTCCCAAATGAAGCCTATCCTGTTACTTAACAGCCAATTTATCTTTAATAAACAGCTTTTACTGCTTCAAAGTATTCAGTTCGACCATTGCTTCCTGGACGAGAGTCACGGCCTGGCTCATTGCCGCACCGCCGCCAAATGCTGCTGTAACTCCAACAGCTTCCAGAATTTGTTCCTCAGTCGCCCCCTGGTCAAGGCAGCCTTTTAAATGATAGATAATGCAATATTCATCCTGTGAATACAATGAAATCCCTAAAGCAATCAATTGCTTTTCTTTTTGCGTCAATGTACCCTCCTGGAAACAAACTTCCGTGAACGCATTATAATGGCTGGCGAGCTCAGGCATTTTTTGGGTAAAAACTCCCAGTCCTTGCTTATATTCATGAAGAGCTGCTTCTGTTGAATTTCGAGGTTCATAATGATGCTCCATTGCTTCCACTCCATTCTGCTTTTTTCTCGGTTAGTATGTTAAATTTCGGAGTCGGTTATGCGGCAAAAAAGAAAAGCAGGCTGCACGCCTGCTTCTTTCGAAAATTTATTCTTTGACTGGCACGACAGCACCATCATATTTTTCAAGGATAAAATCCTGGATCTCTTTTGAATGAAGTACTTCAACTAGCGCCTTGATTGCCGGCTTGTCTTTGTCTCCTTCACGAACGGCAATTACGTTCACATATGGAGAATCGCTTTCCTCGATTGCGATTGAATCCTTTAATGGGTTCAATCCAGCGTCAATTGCATAGTTAGAGTTGATTAAAACGGCATCGCCTTCGCCATTGTTGAAGATTTGTGGAAGCAATGCTGCTTCATATTCTGTATCGAATTTCAATTCTTTAGGGTTTTCTGCGATATCATCAACAGTCGCTTTTACTTTATCTACGCCTTCTTTAAGAGTAATCAAGCCTTCTTTTTCAAGCATTGTCAAGATACGGCCATGGTCTGCGACAGAGCTGCTCATGATAATGTGGGCACCTTTTGGCAAATCGTCAAGAGTAGTGTGCTCCTGAGAATAGACACCGATTGGTTCGATGTGGATTCCGCCAGCATTTTCAAACTTATAGCCGTGTTCAGCCATTTGTGACTCAAGGTAAGGGATATGCTGGAAGTAGTTTGCATCTAGCTCTCCTGACTCAAGAGCCTGGTTAGGAACAACATAGTCATTGAATGTCTTGACTTCCATTTCAAAACCTTTTTCTTCTAGAAGCGATTTAGCTTCTTCTAAAATTTCAGCGTGCGGTACGTTTGAAGCACCGACGACGATTTTTTTGCTTTCTTCATCGCCGCCTTCTCCTCCAGTATTTTCCTCAGAAGTTCCGCAAGCAGCAAGTCCTGCAGTTAAAACTAATGCTAATAGAGCTAATAACCATTTTTTCAATTCAAATCTCTCCTTTATCTTTTATCTAATTTTCTAGTGAAGAAATCACCAACAAACTGGATTATAAACACGATAATTAAAATAACGATTGTCGCCATCAAGGTGACATCGTTCCGGCTTCTCTGAAAACCTTCCATATATGCCAGGTTGCCAAGACCGCCTGCTCCGATGACCCCGGCCATCGCTGTGTAACTGACTAGCGCGATTGCCGTCACCGTGATACCGGAAACCAGTGCTGGCATCGATTCCGGCAATAGCACCTTCCAGATAATCGTCGTCGTCTTGGCTCCCATTGATTTTGCTGCTTCAATGACTCCCTTATCAATCTCACGCAAGCCAATTTCAACCATCCTTGCGTAAAATGGAGCCGACCCAATGATCAATGCTGGCAATGCCGCGTTTTCCCCAATCATCGTTCCAATAATGAACTTTGTAAAAGGTATTAAAAGGACGATTAGAATAATGAAAGGTATTGACCTAAAAATATTCACGATCGCACTCAATACTAAATTGACCGGTTTGTTTTCCCATATATTGCCCTTAGAGGTCAAAAAGAGCAGCAGTCCAAGGATTGCTCCAAGAATGAAGGTAGCCACAACGGAAATGGCACTCATGTATAGTGTCTCAACTGTCGCTTCCCACATTCGGTCCCAGTTAACATTCGGGAACAATGTTTCAACCATTTGAGATCACCTCCACGCCGACTTCATGCTGGCCGATATACTCAATTGCCCGAGCCAATTCGCCCTCGGAACCATCAAGATGGATGAACAAAGTTCCATACGAACCATTTTGGGTCTGCGAAATTTTCCCCTGGACAATATTGACCGTTATTGAAAACTCACGAATCAAGTTGGTGATCAGAGGCTGTTCTGTTCCTTCACCTACGAATGTCAGCTGTACAACGCGACCGTGTGGATATCGCTCAAGCAAGTGGTCAACTGTTTCCTTTGTTTCTTCCGGTTCTGTCACCTGCTGGACGAATCTTTTCGTAATCGGCTGCTGAGGATTTTTAAACACTTCCAATACAGGTCCTGTTTCAACAATCTTTCCGCCTTCCATTACAGCGACTCGATGGCAAATCTTCCTAATAACATGCATTTCATGAGTGATCAGGACAATCGTAAGACCCAGCCTCTTGTTGATGTCCACAAGAAGATCAAGGATTTGGTCAGTCGTCTGCGGATCAAGCGCTGAAGTTGCTTCATCCCCAAGAAGTACTTTAGGGTTATTAGCCAGAGCCCTGGCGATTCCAACCCTCTGCTTTTGACCGCCACTTAACTGTGAAGGATAGGCATCTCCCCGGCCCTCAAGACCTACAAGTGTGATTAATTCTTTTACCCGTTTCTCTCTCTCAGCCTTTGGCACTCCGGCAATTTCAAGCGGGAACGAGATATTCTCTGCTACTGTTCTTGACCAGAGCAGGTTGAAATGCTGGAAAATCATGCTGATTTCCTGGCGAGCCATACGCAGTTTCGCTCCCTTAATCTTTGAAACTTCCCTGCCAGCTACTACTACAGAGCCTGATGTCGGGATTTCCAAGCCATTCAGCATCCGGATCAAAGTACTTTTGCCGGCACCACTGTAGCCGATGACTCCATAAATTTCGCCTTCCTTGACTTCAAGGTTGACATCATCTACCGCCTTAACCTCTCCCTTGTTGGAAGGGTAAATCTTTCTGGCATTTTTTATCGTAATCAATTGACTCCCCCTCTTTGCAACCGAGTATTACACACTTATTAAAACCGTTAAATTTCCCTAAAAATAAGAAGGTTATCAATCTAGTTTCCCATTCCCTAACCGAAAAAATTCAAACTCAGCGAAAACGGGCAATAGTCTCTTATCCTAAACGGGAAGATTGTGCTCTTGTGGTAAAATCTTTTCGAACAAGCTTTTCGGCTATAACTTTTAAGCATTTTTTCGAAAAGGGCAAAATAAAAGCCTTCCTGCAAGTGAGCAGAAAGGCATAGTAATAGTGGATTCCTTTCTCTCATCTGCCAAAGCGATCTGCTTTGTGTGAATTGGCACCATTTCAGCAAGCAATGCTTACTGACGGTTGCCGGGTTTCATAGGGCACTTCCCTCCACCTCTCTTGATAAGAGCACGCTATTAAATTATCTAATCGGTTTTAAGTTACGAGTGTGATTGTAGCACGTAGTAAAAAAGAGTGTCAATAAAAATTATTTTTAAATATTTTTTAGGATATTATGGATATTTAAGCCCTTGCCGGGATTCCTGGCACACCGGTCGCCTTTTCGATTGCCTGCTCCAGGTCTTCAATTATATCCTCGACATTTTCAATCCCAACGGAAAGTCGGATTAAATCTTCAGGTACTCCCGCTGCTTTAAGACCGTCTGAATCTAGCTGCTGGTGTGTTGTGCTTGCTGGGTGGATGATCAGGCTTTTTGCATCACCAACATTCGCAAGGTGGGACCATAATTCTAATGAGTTTATCAGTTTTGCCCCGGCTTCCCTGCCACCTTCGATTCCAAATATGACAACTGCTCCGGCTCCCTTCGGAAGATATCGATCAGCGAGTTTTTTATCAGGATGGGATTCATGCCCCGGATAACTGACCCAGGTAACAGCAGGATGCGATTCAAGGTATTCTACGATTTTACATGTATTCACAACATGTTCCTTCATCCGTACATGCAAAGTTTCTACCCCAAGATTGAATTGGAATGCACTCTGAGGACTGATCGCCGGTCCAAGGTCACGTAAAAGCTGGACTCTTGCCTTAACGATATATGCGGCAGCTCCGATTGCCTCACTATACACAATGTTATGGTAGCTGGAGTCCGGCTCATTGAAGCCTGGGAATTTAGGAGACTTCCAATCGAACTTCCCTCCATCCACAATGATCCCGCCCATGACAGTGCCATTTCCTAATAGCCATTTGGTTGCCGAGTGGATGACGATATCTGCGCCATGTTCAATTGGCCGGCAAAGATATGGTGTTGCAAATGTGTTATCGATAACCAGCGGAACACCAGCTTCGTGGGCAACTTCCGCAACAGCTTCAATATCCAGGACCCTGAGACTTGGATTGCCGATTGTTTCTGCATAGACTGCTTTTGTTTTCGGAGTGATTGCCCTTCTAAAATTGTCAGGGTCAGTTGAATCGACTAGATGAACTTTTATTCCGTACTTAGGCAGGGTTACAGCAAATAGATTGTAAGTACCTCCATATAGATTAGAAGCAGCGACAATCTCATCACCCGCATGCGCAATGTTCAGGATGGCCATCGTGATGGCAGACATCCCGCTTGATAATGCGAGAGCACCTATACCACCCTCAAGCAATGCCACTTTTTCTTCCAGGGCAGTAACTGTCGGATTATGTATCCGTGAGTAAATGTAGCCCGGTTCTTTAAGCGCGAATAAATCTGCTGCATGCTCTGTATTTTGAAATTGGAACGCATTGCTCGAATAAATGGGAACTGCCCTTGCACCGGTTACTGGGTCGGGTGCCTGGCCACCATGTACCCCTAGTGTTTCAATTCTGTAATTTTTTTGCCCATTAGCCATCTTCATCTCTCCAATCTAAATAATTTATCTGGAAAAATTGATACAAAAAACCCTCTTCCTAAGAAGAGGGTCATTTATCATCTCTCCTTATCTTTTCAGAGCAAAAACTCTGCTGGAATTAGCACCGTGTTTCACAACCGGTTGCCGGGCTTCATGGGGCCAGTCCCTCCGCCTCTCTGGATAAGAATATTCAATTTCGTTTTTACTGCGTTAAAGTGATAATATCACGTCCCAAATTAACAGTCAATATATTTAGACTATTCAGATAAAATTTTATACAGGAAGTGGTCTTGCAAGATAAAATAACGATTCCAGCACCAATTGGGCTCGAAAAGGACAATCGATTGTAAAGTAATTCATTTTTACTCCCTGCCGCAGTTTAAGATCTCCATTAAATAATTGCTCTAAATGTGCATCCCTTCCTGAAATCTTTGCATTGGTTCCTGTATCTATCCAGGTTTCGCAGCAATCCACCTTGCCATCCCTGAAAAACAAGTAGTATGTGTCACTCTCTGCTACTATTTTTAAGTTTAAGTCTAGTTTATCTACCAGTTGAAGAACATGCTCTTTGTTCGGAATTTCATTCACAAACCTGTCAATTATTTCTCGCATTCCGATCAACTCCCTTATATTAAATATTCCTTGCCATTTGGGAAAAACCTGTTGGAATCCTTCGACAAATAATTCGCTAATAATGGAATTTGCATTGTGAATAACGTAAAAAAGACAATACCGTTTTATATTTCGGCATTGTCTTTCATTTCCCGAGAAATATATCCAAAGAAATACAGTAATCAAGCTGGTTTTGTATTCACCATGCCGGAATTTGGCTTATCCATCGTTTTGAAAACTATGAAGAAATAAGAGGATCCTACTAAATATAAACCTGCAGTAATGGTAAATACAGTCGCGTATCCCCAATATGAACCGTACTTCAGGACGATTCCAGTCGACACCGGTCCCATAACTGCCCAACCGAGATTAAAAACCATTTGATTTACAGAGTTGGCCAAACCTTTCATGGAATCATCAACCTTCGACATCATTAACGACATCTGGATCGGATTGCCGGCGTTCATAAGTGCCTGTCGAAACAAAAATCCTAGAGCAGCCAGCCAAAAATTCTGTGTATACGCTGTCAGCAACAGAAACGGCAGCGAGAGCATTTGCAAAACAACTACTGCTTTCACTTCACCAAGTCTGCGTACGACCATAGGCCCGATAATCATTGCTACAGCAGTGGCACCCTGCCCAAGTGAAATAACCAAACCAATCAATGAATTGGAAGCCATGAACCGGTCTGCAAAATAAAGGTTCAAATACGGAATGACCAAACCTGCGCCGAAGCCTATCATCAATTGCGCTACAGCAAACAGCAGAATGATTTTGAAGCTGACTTTGTGGGGAATGCCCTTAGTTTTTTCTTTTATATCGCTAACCGATATAAGAGATGGCCGATTTTCATTCAAGCTCATAATCGGGATAAGAGCAGCTATAAATAGACCCGAACCAATGATCAATGTGTACCGAATACTCTCCAATTCAGGAACGGCCATAGAAAATAAATCTGTAAGAATTCCGCCTAAAAGGCTTCCCACCACGTTTGCGGCAGTCATCGCAGCGAAATGAATACTGAATAGGTGCACTCTTTGTTCGGGCTTAGAATTTTCCGCAAGCCAGGGAATAATCGAAACCTGAATGAATGCTGACGCCAGTCCGGTCCCGAACGCAAACAGAATCAGCAAAGATTGGGTCTCGACCATGCTCCGGGCGAATAGGATAAAACCTGTCGATATAGCCCCATAAAACATTAGCTTTTTCCTGCCAGCCTTGTCGCTCATAATTCCTGCTGGAATTAGAATCAGGGCTGTTGCTAGAGAAGTCATAGAAATCACTTTTCCGTTAACCAGTTCATTGAATCCCAGTTCACGTATGTAAAAGTTATAAATAACCATGAAGATTCCAAGGCCTACCTGGGTGAGGATATTTGCCAAGAATGTAAGTTTTATGTTTCGATTATAGCTTTTAATGTGGGTAGCCCATTCATGATAAAGAGCCATTTTATTTCGCCCCTCAATTATTTCGATATACTAAATATAATCTTTTTGGAACGATATGTAAATGTTTTTTAAGTTAATGAAGTTATGTAAAATTTCTGTACTACCTGAATGTAAATTAGACAAAAAAAAACGGCTAAGCCGCTTATTTAAACTTTTACCTCTTTAAGTTTTTCGAATAGATACGGAACAGATTGAAAAGCGTAAATTTTCTCCTGAACCTCTCCTTTTTTTAACACAATCAGACATGGAACACTTTGTATTTCAAAGCGTGCTGCCATCTCTGGCAGGTAATTTAAGTCTGCTTTTCCCGACAGTACATCAGGCAACAGCTGCTCTATAACCGTCAGCATTTTACTTGCCACCTGGCATGTTCCGCACATTGGCGTGTAGAAATATAGGTATCCTGATCGTTTTTCCTCCAGGAAGTTTTCCATCTCTGCCTTTGTCCATTCTTCCATCTACAGTCATCCTTTTTCTAAATACTCTGCATGAACGTCGATATTTGCTCCAATTAAAACTGTAGCAATGTGATTTTCCGGTGCCGTCGCCACTTCCCTGTACATCCTGTCAATGTACAAATGGTTAGCCTCAGGAAATTCCCTCTTGAATTGCTTTCTCAGCTTTTCCCCTGATGCATCCGCATCCACGAGGATATATACGTCTTTATCAAAAAGGGAATCAATCAGCTCATCAAGCTTTGAAACACCAATCGTCCCATTTGTACAAATAATTTCGACCGGTTCATTTAGCACGGCTTGCACTTTCTTTTTGTCTGACGAACCCTCTACTATGATCACCTTGTGATTTTCGTCCATCGTCATAACCACCTATGCACCAGAAAATAATTACTTTACAACATTATAAACATTAATAATTCATTTGTGCGGTTAACTTTCGTATTTCTATTGTTACTGTTTTTATGGGAGATTGCAAAAATTTAGACCAGCCTGCGGGTACGACATTATGCTTTATTTTTACAATAACTTTGCCTATGTGAATTTGTAGGCCGTCTAACTTCCTTTATAGGCTTATAGAATCTTTCTATACGACCTTTGCGAACCTGCCCCTCCATTCGGGCTGATAGAGAACTCTCCCTTATAAAAAAACAGCGGCATGGCTGGCCGCTGTTTGGATTTGTTTAACACCAGCCGCCTTCATCACAATCAGTATACCGAGGTTCCGATTGATCCGGCACTGATACATGCTGGTAAATCTTATTCTGTTCCGCTTCAAAGTGATGCTCCAATTCCATCTGCATTCCTTCTGGAAGCTTTATTGTTCCAATGTGTTCCTTTTCCAGATAAAGCTGTACCTGGCCGTTTACAAGCTTTCCTGTCACCCTGTCAGTTATATCAAGTTTTTGTTTGTTTAGTGTCATCATTTTCACCCTTCTTGGATAGTCGATTACTTTTAGTTTGTCCTATTTCGTGGAATGAATTGATGGAAAAATGAAGGAGCTTATTAGAAAAGCAGAAGCAACTTGTTCAGCCGACAAGCGTTCCCCGCCTAATACGCCACGTCCTGTGGCTGGCGGGTTTACACGTCCCGTGTCTCAGAGAGTCGCCCACTGAAGTCGCTCTTTGACTTTATTGGGCGGATCGAAACGACTCGAGGGGCTAGGCGCTGGAGCTAGACAATTTTCGATTTAACAATAAAATATTTCTCAATAGAAAACGCCTTGAATGCATCAAGGCGTTTTGGCGAATTTATTCTTTGATCATTTCTTCGTATTGTTCAGCTGTCATAAGCTTTTCTACTTCGCTGCTGTCAGATAGCTCGACAGTAATCATCCATGCTTTTTCGTATGGAGATTCGTTAACGAATTCTGGGCTGTCATTTAACTCTTCGTTAATTCCCACTACCTTGCCGCTTACTGGTGCATAAAGCTCTGATACCGTTTTTACGGACTCTACACTTCCGAATGGCTGGTCAACAGTGATTTCGTCGCCTACTTCTGGCAGTTCGACGAATACGATGTCGCCTAGTTCAGATTGAGCAAAATCCGTGATTCCGATGGTAACCTTTTCTCCTTCAACTTTTACCCACTCGTGTTCTTCAGAATAACGCAACTCTTTCGGTGCATTCATTGACTATCCCTCCAATTGTATATCTCTATCGATTAATATCGATGGGACCAAAATTACAGCCAGGCTTTTTCGAACTCTTCCTCTTTGAAGCCCACAGTTACTTTTTCCCCGTCTGTCATCAGCGGGCGTTTGATGAGCATGCCGTCAGATGCAAGCAGTTCCAGCAGCTCACTTTTGGATGCTGTCTTGATTTTGTCTTTCATCCCCAGTTCCCGGTACTTTTGGCCGCTCGTATTGAAGAATTTCTTAATATCGAGGCCGCTTTTATCCAGCATTTCTTCAAGCTGAGATTGGGAAGGTGGATTTTCGACAATATGTACTTCATTATAGTCCACTTCATGCTGGTCCAACCATTTCTTGGCGTTCCTGCATGTACCGCATTTAGGGTACCAATAAAACGTCTTTGCCATATTTTTCACCACCCTTTGCTAGTATCCCATTAATGAAACCCTCTAATCGGATAGTAACATAATAAGGCTGAAAAATACTAACATTCCGTGTTTAATTTCCCCAATATTTTCGGCATCCATTACTTAATTCAACATAATTCGCAAAATTCCTGCATGAATTAAAAGGTAGTTCATAAAAAGTAAAACACTCCTCCCAGAAAACAGGAGAAGTGTTCAAATATCATCAGATTAAACGATGAAACGCTCTGCTTCGATCAGCTTCTCAGCTGCTTCACGTTTCTTCGCAATGACGTTGATTGGAGTATGTCTTGTGAACTTGCGCAATGCTGAAGTCAACATGCGAAGCGCGTCTCCTTCTTCTGTTGCAACAAGAGTTTCTTTTGCGTCACGCTCGATTTCATTAAATGCTTCTTGGCAGAAGATTTGTGTGTAAAGAAGCTTTTGCTTGCTCTTTTCAAGCCCATCTTTGTCGATTGCCTTTTCTGTGCGAAGCACAGCAGATTCCATAGAATAAGCATTTGAGATGATATCCGCGATATTAACGAGGATTTCCTGCTCTTTTTCCAATGCTTTGCCGAACTTTTGAGCTGCCAAACCAGCTGCAAGCAAGCCGATTTTCTTCGCGTTTTTCACAAGATATTTTTCCTGTGCCAGCGGCTCATCGCCTGGCTCTTCAGGCATAAGCATCATTAGCTCTTCCTGCAGCTGTTGTGCCTTTTGCAATAATGGAAGCTCACCCTTCATTGCCTTGCGCAGGAATGTTCCCGGTACCAATAAGCGGTTGATTTCGTTTGTTCCTTCGAAAATACGGTTGATTCTTGAGTCACGGTAAGCTCTTTCGATTTCATACTCTTGCATGAAGCCATATCCACCGTGGATCTGTACACCTTCATCAACAACATAGTCAAGTGTTTCAGTTGCGAATACTTTGTTCATCGAGCACTCGATTGCGTACTCAGCAATTGAGTCAGCAACTGCTTTGCCGTTGTTGATTTCTTCTTCAGACAACTGGTTCATTCTCTCTTCGAACAAACCTACTGTACGGTATACAGAACTTTCTGTTGCATAGATTTTGGAAGCCATTGTAGCTAGCTTTTCCTTTGTAAGATTGAACTGGGAAATCGGCGTCTTGAACTGCTGACGCTGGTTAGCATACTTTACAGTCAGCCCGAATGCCTGCTTTGCTCCGCCAGTTGCGCCTACACCTAACTTGTAGCGTCCGATGTTAAGGATATTGAATGCGATAAGGTGGCCTTTTCCAGCTTCACCAAGTAGGTTTTCAACTGGAACCTGTGCATCTTCAAGAATCAATGTACGAGTAGAAGAGCTCTTGATACCCATTTTCTTCTCTTCTGCACCGACTGATACTCCTGGGTATTCTCTTTCAACGATGAAAGCTGTGAATTGTTCGCCATCGATTTTAGCGTAAACAACGAATACGTCGGCAAAGCCAGCGTTTGTGATCCATTGCTTTTCACCATTAAGCACGTAGTGAGTGCCCTCAGCATTCAGCTTAGCTGTTGTCTTTGCTCCTAATGCGTCTGATCCTGAACCTGGCTCAGTAAGTGCGTAGGCTGCAAGCTTTTCGCCAGTTGCCAGTGCAGGAAGGTATTTTTGCTTTTGCTCTTCATTACCGAAAAGCACGATCGGCAATGAACCGATTCCTACGTGTGCACCGTGGGAGATAGAGAATCCGCCTGCAACTGCCATTTTCTCAGCAATCAAAGCTGAGCTGATTTTATCAAGGCTCAAACCGCCGTATTCTTCTGGAACGTCTGCTCCAAGAAGGCCAAGCTCTCCAGCTTCCTTCAATAGTTTCACAGTGCGGTCAAACTCGTGCTGCTCGATATATTCAACCTGAGGCAATACTTCGTTCGTGACGAAATCCTCAGTTGTTTTTGCGATCATTTTGTGCTCATCTGTGTAATCCTCTGGAGTGAAGACATGGTCGTATGTTACGTCTTCGATTAAGAAACTTCCGCCTTTTACAAGCTTTTCTGTTTGGTTACCCATTTATTGTTCCTCCTATCCATTTTTGGGAGGGGCCTCAGCCCCTCCATGTATTGTTTTATAATAGTTCAAAGACTCCAGCTGCACCCATGCCGCCGCCGATACACATTGTAACGACACCGAATTGCTCATTTCTGCGTTTCATTTCGTGGATCACTGTTAAAGTCAGTTTCGCACCAGTTGTTCCCAGCGGGTGGCCCAATGCGATCGCTCCGCCGTTCACGTTGACCTTATCTTCATCAAGGCCTAACTCACGGATGACCTGGATCGATTGGGAAGCGAAGGCTTCGTTCAGTTCGAACACACCGATATCTGAAACTTGCAGCCCAGCAAGCTTCAATGCTTTAGGAATCGCTACCACGGGACCGATTCCCATGATTTCAGGCGGTACTCCACCTAAAGCGAATGACCTAAATTTAGCGAGCGGCTTCAATCCAAGAGATTCTGCCTTTTCGCGATCCATGACCATGACTGCCGCTGCTCCGTCACTAGTCTGAGAGGAGTTCCCTGCAGTTACTGTCCCTTTGATATTGAAGGCCGGTCGCAGTTTCGCAAGTGTTTCCAGGTTCGTGTCAGGACGTACGCCTTCATCCTGTTTGAATTGGATTGTCTTTTCAACAAGCTTATTGTCTTTTCCTACTGTACGGAGGGTTACATCGACTGGAACGATTTCATCCTCGAATTTGCCTTCCTGAATTGCTTTTGCCGCGCGCTGATGGCTTCTTACTGCAAAAGCATCCTGTTCTTCACGGGAAATTCCGTACTTCTTGGCTACTTCCTCAGCTGTATGGCCCATTCCCATATAATATTGCGGAGCCGTTTCAGCCAATTTCGCATTCGGGCGGACGACATGGCCCATCATTGGCACCAGGCTCATTGATTCCGCTCCTCCAGCGATGATTGTATCTGCATGCCCAAGCATGATTCTTTCCGATGCATTCGCAATCGCCTGCAGTCCTGAAGAACAATAACGGTTGATTGTAATCGCCGGCACTTCATGTGACAGTCCGGCAAGTGCACCAATATTACGCGCCATATTCAAGCCTTGCTCTGCTTCTGGCATTGCACAGCCAATGATTAAATCATCAATATTCCCTTCATAATTGCCTGCTCGTTTTAGAGTTTCTCTTACTACAAGAGCTCCAAGATCATCAGGCCGGACATTAGCAAGAGTTCCTTTTTTTGCTTTTCCGACCGGTGTCCGGGCTCCAGCTACGATTACCGCTTCTCTCATCTCATTCCCTCTCTTTCCTCTGATGTTAAATGTATATTTCACTTTGAAACTATCAATCTATTAGTTGCGCAATGGCTTTCCTTTAACAAGCATATGCTGCATGCGTTGCTGTGATTTCGGTTCTGCCACAAGGCTTAGGAACGCTTCTCTTTCTAGGTCAAGCAAATATTGCTCATCTACTTCGGTTCCGTATGGCACTTTTCCGCCAGAGATCACATACGCTAGTTTCTTGGCGATTTTCAAGTCGTGTTCAGAAATGTAACCTGACAGTTGCATTGTTTGAGCACCCAGCAGCAGTGTTGCATATCCCGGCTCGCCCGTTACAGGTACTTTCTTTCTCACTGGCGCCTTATAACCGCTTTCATATAAATTCAATGCAGCCTGTTTCGCATCATATAACAAGTGATCGCTGTTCACACTGATGCCATCTGCTTCATTCAGGAAGTTATTTTCACGGGCTTCCTCTCCTGAAGTGGAGACTTTAGCCATCGCGATTGTTTCGAAGACTTTATTGGCAACCTTTTGAAGATCAAAATCAACACCTTTTGGCAGTCCTTCAAGATGCTTGATGTAAAGCTCCTTGTTTCCGCCGCCGCCTGGAATCAGGCCTACACCTGCTTCTACGAGTCCCATATATGTTTCCATCGAAGCCTGGATATGGGCTGCCGGCAAGCACATTTCCGCTCCGCCGCCCAGAGTCATTCCAAATGGAGCAGCTACAATTGGCTTGGAGCTGTATTTGATTTTCATAGTCGTCTGCTGGAATTGGCGAACGACCATATCAAGATCCCAGATGTTGTCGTCCTGAGCTTCCATCAGGATCATTGCCAGGTTCGCACCAACTGAGAAGTTTTTGCCCTGGTTGCCGATTACAAGACCCTTATAGTTCTTTTCAACTTCATCAATCGCGAAGTTGATCATCTGAAGGATGTCAGGCCCGATTGAGTTGCTGTGTGAGTGGAATTCCAGCAATGCGATGCCATCGCCAAGGTCGATCAGGCTTGCTCCGCCATTCTTTTTGATGACTCCATTTTGCTTCTTCAAAAGCTTCAGGTTGATTGCCTTTGGATTTTCTTCTACTGCAACGTATTCACCATTGTGGTAATAGCTCAGTCTGCCATCTTCTTCTTTGTAGAATGAAGTGAAGCCTTGTTCGACCATTTCTTTTACCCATGCAGGGACAGTCTTGCCTTCAGCTTCCATTTTGCTGATGGCCTTTTCTACACCTAGTGCATCCCATGCTTCGAAAGGACCCATTTCCCAGCCGAAGCCCCACTTCATCGCTCGGTCAACCGCGACGATATCGTCAGCAATCGTGCCGAGAAGGTCAGCGGAGTAAACCAACACAGGGCTGAAAATATTCCATAACAGCTCACCAGCGCGGTCCTTCGCATAAACAAGCGCTTTCATTTTATTGGCAAGCCCTTTTTCCTGCTTGGCCATTTCAGTAGACGCTGTCTTTAATTTTTTGCGCGGTCCGTAATCCAGTGTCTGTGGATCAAGTTCGAGGATTTCCTTTCCTTGTTTCAGGAAGAATCCCTGCCCTGACTTGCTTCCAAGCCACCCGTTCTCAAGCATCTTCTTCATGAATCCAGGTACTTCAAAGACTTCCTTTTCTTCCCCTTCAACCTGGTCATACACGTTTTTCGCAACATGTGCAAAAGTATCTAGACCAACTACATCCAGTGTGCGGAATGTTGCGCTCTTAGGACGTCCAATCATTGGACCAGTCACTGAGTCGACTTCACCAACACTAAATCCGCCTTTTACCATTTCTCTTACTGTGACCAGCAATCCGTAGGTACCGATTCGGTTCGCGATGAAGTTAGGTGTATCCTTCGCTTCAACGACACCTTTCCCGAGCTGGTCTTCACCGAAATTCTTCACGAAGGAAAGAACTTCAGGATCCGTATCTTTAGTAGGAATCACTTCAAGCAGCTTCAAGTAGCGTGGCGGGTTGAAGAAGTGCGTGCCAAGGAAATGCTTCCTGAAATCTTCGGAACGTCCTTCAGCCATTGCCTCGACAGAGATTCCTGAGGTATTTGAGCTGATGATGCTTCCCTGCTTGCGGTATTTATCTACATCAGTAAAAACTTTCTTTTTAATATCAAGGTTTTCAACTACTACTTCGATTACCCAGTCTACATCCTTAAGTTTTTCCATATCATCTTCGAAGTTGCCCGCTTCAATTAGAGCAAGATTCTTTTTGGAGGCCAAAGGCGCTGGTTTTTGCTTCAATAACTTTTGCAGTGCTCCTGCACTTATCCGGTTGCGCACCTGCTTGTCTTCAAGTGTCAGGCCTTTCGCTTTTTCCTGTTCCGTTAATTCCCGAGGTACAATATCCAGCAGCAATGTCGGAATCCCGATGTTTGCCAGATGTGCGGCAATCCCTGATCCCATGACACCTGAACCAAGCACCGCTGCCTTTTGAATTTGTCGCATCAAATTTGTCTCCCCCTTTGACTCTTTTTGAATGAATACTCATTCATTTTTGCACCAAAAAAATATGCATATAAATGAGTTCTGTTAATTACTACTATAAAATATTTAAAAAATTTCCGCAATAATAAGGTGCGGAAAAAAGAAAATTTTTTGAATTTTTAATGCTTATGCTTATTTCCAAAGACTTGGGCATCCTAAACAAGCGATACTCTTATCATTAAAAAACACGGAGGTAATGATCATGGCAAGGATGAAAAAGAATCCATCAAAGGCTGGAGTCAGTGCAGCCAGCGTCAAAGGAGATGCGGGCCCGTCAATGGGACAGGGCGGCGAAAGAAAACAGAACAGCCAGAACAGCCAGTATAAAAAGTAAATAAAAACAGGCTGACACGGTCAGCCTGATGTTTATTTCTTCAACATTCCTTTTAAAACAAATGCCACGTTTGCCGGGCGTTCTGCAAGGCGGCGCATGAAATAGCCGTACCAGTCAGTACCGAATGGGACATAGACGCGCATCGTGTAACCTTCTGCCGCAAGCTGCAACTGCCTTTCCGGCATGATTCCAAAAAGCATCTGGAATTCGAACTGGCTTTTCGGGATATTGTTTTCTTTGGCGAATTCTTTTGTGAAGTTGATGATATTGTCATCATGTGAAGCAACTGCAGTGTAGTTGCCATTCAACAAATGCATTTTGATGATCTTCTTGAAGTTTTCATCGACATCTTTCTTCTCTGGGAAGGCCACTTCTGGTGACTCTTTATAAGCTCCTTTAACAAGACGGAGGTTCGGGGAATATTGATTCAAGTCCTCGATATCCTTTTCAGTCCTGTATAGATAAGCCTGGATGACCGTACCGATGTTATCGTACTCGGACTTCAGCTGTTTAAAAATATCAAGAGTCTTCTGGCAGCGCTCATAGTCCTCCATATCGATGGTCACAAAAACATTATTTTCTTTGGCAGTGTCCATGATCCTGCGCATATTATTCATAACTACTTTTTCAGAAATATCAAAGCCGAGCGAAGTCATCTTAACACTCAACTGGGCATTCAATTTTTCACGTCCAATCGCTATTATCATCTCAATTGAACTTTCGGCTCTCTCATTCGCTTCTCTTTCATTGTCGACGAATTCGCCAAGAAAATCAACGGTAGCCGCAAGGTTCTTACTATTTAGTTCCTTGATAACTTCCACTGACTGTTCAACCGTTTCGCCTGAAACAAAACGTTTTGCCCCTAAACGAAGACCGTATTTCTTGGCCATTTTCGTGAAAAATTTATTTTTCGATAAAAAAAGAAAAAAGTTCCTCATTAATTGTTCCATAGCTTTTCCTCCCCTTAATGAAAACGATTACAATGCCCTTTAAAAAAATTACTTCATCTATATCTATTTTGCAGAATCATTTTATCACTTTTTTAGAACTTTGAATATTACTTTCGTAGAAAAATGTTCTTTTTTGACGAATCTTGTTTTGTATACTTTATTTCGCCCCGGGAACGATAATATCCGATGGAATTATCAAAAATCAGGAGGTTCAAATATGCAGCAGCAAAACATGAATTTTCAGGGTCAGCAGCAAGGAATCATGCAGACGCCGCCGTCTGTCGTTTCAACTAAAGATTCTTTATATTTAACTGATATGCTCTCATGGAATTTACTTGCCATGAAAAAAGCACATTTCTTTGCCCAGCAGTGCCAGGACCAGGAGCTGAAGATGGAAATCGAAAAGTGCGGCCAAATGCATCAGAAACATTATCAAAAGATCCTGACACACCTTAATAGCCCACAAAACCAGGCCTATTCAGGAACTCCAGGTATGCAATAAACAAGGCTGCAAAATATCTGAATTTTACAGGAGGAAAAGCGGATGAATCAGAACCAGAACCAACAAAAAATCCAGAATCCAGAGACACAAGTCCAAAAAACACCGCAGATGAATGACCGTGATTTCATCAATGATATTTTAACGACTGAAAAATACATGACTCGAGGTTATGATACGGCGCTAAATGAATTAAGCCATGACCAGCTCTATCAGGATTTACTTGCCATCTATACAGAAACAGCCAATGCTCAGCGTAGTCTATATAATCTCATGTTCAAAAAAGGCTGGTATGGAGTGGAAGCGGCAGATGCGCAAAAACTGCAGCAGTCACACCAACAATTCCAGGGATACTCAAACCAATTCCCATACGGCGGCCAACAGCTTCAATAAATTACGTCTTAGCTTGATGATTCGGCATTCTTGAACCGGGCAAATACGCCCGGTTCTTTTCGTAGATTCCTTGCGGGCATGATGATACTCTCACAGTACATCGGCTGCTTTCCCTTTCTTAGTCTTTTCACTATCGGTCGGGCACTTAAACTTCGGTTTCTTTCCTTCTCCACCTTTCACCTCGTTTAATTTCCCTTTCATCCCTTTTCACCATCGTTGGAGTGCTGAAAGCCCCATTGCGTTGCCCTTCTTGGATTTTGGGACTGAAAATAGATTTATTAATATCGCCACAAATTTCAACCTATTATGCACAAAAAAACCACCTCGCACGTGAGATGGTCTTTCTTTATTTCTGGCGGTTCTTCTCATTCATTTCTTTGACTTGTGCGATTACGTTCTTGATTTGATCCTTGGCATCCGGATACTCTGTATTCCAGTGCTTTGCTAGAGGAGGCATCGACTTGGCGATATGGCTGTACAATATCCATGTTTTTACCTTCTCGACATTCTCAGCGGAACCTTCTCCAACCACCAGCTCTGTGTATTTTTCCAGCAATCCATCGATTTGTTCTGTAATATTTTTATCCATTTTCACACTCCCTCATTTAATCCGCATGTTCTGGGACAGGTTTTGCAGTAACTGCCTTTTTCCTTGAGCATATAGCTGAAACAGCAGGTTTTTCGTAGCCTGATATAAGAATCTGTCTCTTCCAGATAGACTGGTTCACTGTAAAATCTCGCAATTGGATTGTTATGATGGCGTCCAAATAGCTTGCCGGGGGCCGACTTGACCAGAAAAGAAAAGTCTTCTGCTGCTCTCGCCTTCACATCATGATCCTCGGTTTGGCTTAAGATCTTTTCATAAAGCCAGAAAATATAGACAGCAACATTTTCCCATAAGATCAATTTTGAGATTTTCGCAGATTTCGAGATGGCATCCATAACCGGAAACAGATTATCCACAAACAAATGCCTGACCGCTTCCATCCTCCACTCTTCTCGCTTCCCAGCAGCTGGACACACGTCGGTGCTTTTGTTTTTCAGATAAAACTCCGGCAGCCAAAGTCCATCCTTAATGGCATCTGCCAGAATGATATTCCCAGGTGAAACGTTCAGCTTTTTGTTAAAAACGCTCATTGAATATAAGTAGAGGACTGCGAGAAAAGCGTGCCTTTTCATAAAAACAGATGCTGCCGTCTTCATATCAGGAGCCTTTAGCCCTTTATTGAACCTTTTCAAGTAAACGCCCATCGTGGCTTCATCCAAAAAAGGCCTGAAATCGATTTGCACATCCTTTTCAGGTTCAGCAACAACAAAACGATAGTTCGCGAGAATTGCTATTTCATTTTGGGTTAGTTCAGCCATCATGTTGTTGCTCCCACTTTATCTTTAAGGATACATCGTCCTTTTCCATGAGGAATGCATAATGGTGTACCGAACAGCGGATCGATCGTCACTTCACAATCCATTCCAAATACATGCTTCACAAGGCCACAGTTAATGACAATTTCCGGCTTTCCCTGGTCAAAGATTTTCTGGTCCTTTATCGCCACGATGTTATGAGCATATCTGCAGGCAAGGTTCAAATCATGCAAAACCATGACAATCGTTCTGCCTTCATTTTCATTCAATTCATACAGCAAATCAAGAATCTCAATTTGATGTGTCATGTCCAGATAGGTTGTCGGTTCATCAAGAAGTATAATCTCTGTGTCTTGGGCCAAGGTCATCGCAATCCATGCTCGCTGTCGCTGTCCCCCCGACAATGAATCGACTGTACGATCCTTGAGATGATCGATGCCTGTCGCCTTCAGCGCATTTTCAACATTCTTTTCATCCTCTTCCGACCATTGCTTCAGCCATGTCTGATAAGGATATCTGCCCTGTTTCACAAGCTGCAGGACCGTCAACCCTTCTGGCGCTGAAGGAGATTGGGGAAGGATGGCCATCTTGCGGGCAACTTCCTTTGTTGACAGCTTTGCAATAGACTCGCCTTCAAGCAGGATTGATCCTTCTCTGGGTTTAAGCAGCCTTGCGATCGAGCGGAGCAAGGTCGACTTTCCGCAGCCATTTCCTCCGATAAAAACAGTAATCTCGCCTTTAGGTATTTGTATGTCTAGTTCATTTATGATAATCGAATCTCCATAGGAGAGCGTCAGTTTATCTGTTTCGATTGCCTGGGTCATGTCCATTCCCCTTTCTGTCAACTTAAGAATTTCGTGTCTTGAATAGCAGGTAAATAAAATATGGCGCTCCAATCCCTGCAGTAAAAACGCCCGCCGGGACTTCTAATGGTGAAAACATTGTGCGCCCAATCAAATCAGCAAGCATGACAAGGATCCCGCCAATCAAAGCTGAAACTGGCAAAAGAGCACCGAATGCTGACCCGACAAGCCTTCTGGCCATATGCGGGGCCATCAAGCCAACGAAACCAATTCCTCCCGCAAAAGCAACTGAGCTGGCAACTAGTGCCGTGCTGACTAGCAAAAGCGTAAAGCGTTGGCGCTGGACATGCCCCCCAACACCTGTGGCTATATCTTCCCCAAGTTCTTGCACATTCACATTCCTGGCAAAGATGAAGGCAATCAAGAGCATAATGAGTGTCCAGGGTACGAGCACCGCTACATTTCCCCATGTCGAGCCATAGACCGTACCCGTGATCCAGATATTCGCCTGACTAGCCCGGTAAATTGGACCCATGATCATCATCAGTGTAGTCAAAGCCTGCATCATTGCGGAAATCCCGATGCCAATCAATACAAGGCGCACAGGCGAAACTCCATTTTTCCAGGAAAGAAAATAAACCAGGAATGCTACGATTGCGGCACCTGCGAATGCGGCAACCGGCATCCATTCTATACTTACTGTCAAAGCATTATTATCATCACTGAAAATAGCTAAAAATCCAACAACTGCCACCGATGCACCACCGGTGATTCCCAAAATATCTGGTGAAGCAAGCGGATTCCGAATCATCCCCTGCAGAAGTCCCCCGGCAACAGCCAAACTTATTCCAACCATCAAAGCAACGATAATTCTTGGAAGACGGAACGATTGCACGACCAATCTCTCCATATCGCTTCCCCCGCCAAAAAATACAGCAAGCACACTAATTGGGCTTATATCCATATCGCCCAGGCCCGTACTGATAACAAAGACGGCAAATGCCGTAACCAGCAGGCCGAGAAAAATTGCGGCGGCTTTTTTATCAATCAAAAAAGAGATTTTATCCTTAAAAAATCTTAAGCTTTTGTACTGGCTCATTTTCCGTTGAACCCCTTTCTCGCAATATAAATGAAAAATGGAGTTCCGATCATCGCCGTCATGACACCAACAGGGATTTCCTGCGGCATCAACACGTATCGGGCAGCGATATCCGCCGCCAATAACAGCATCCCTCCAAAAATCGCCGAGAAAGGAATGACCCAGCGGTGGTCTATGCCAACGACTGCCCTCGTCAAGTGCGGGATCACAATCCCGATAAAACCAATTGGACCAGCGACAGCGACAGCCCCACCCGATAAAAGAACGATAATGACACCAGTACCAAGCTTGACAAAGCCTGTATTCAAACCAAGCCCCTTCGCTACGTCCTCACCCATTGATAGTACGTTCATTTTCGAGGAAATAATAATGGCTGCTATCCAGCCAATTGCTAGATATGGCAGGACACCGATGAGTGTTTCCAGCTTACGTCCCTGTACAGACCCTGCAAGCCAGTATAGGACCTGTTCGAGAGCAGCCTCATCCAATACGAGCAAGCCCTGGGTGAACGATGAAAACATCGCGGTCATCGCCGCGCCGGCAAGCGTTAATTTCATTGGGGTCAATCCTTCACGGCCTGCCGAGCCAATGACATAGACACTGACTGCCGCCAGAGCAGCACCTAAAAAGGAAATCCATGCGAACGCCTGGAGGCTGCCGACAGAAAAAATCGTCACCGCTACTACCACAGCGAAACCAGCCCCCGCATTTACGCCAAAAATACCAGGTGATGCGAGTGGGTTTTTCGTCAATGTCTGCATCAGGACACCTGCGATTGCCAGGCTTGCACCAACTGCAGCTGCAATCAATGCCCTTGGAAGGCGAACTGATTGAATAATAATATGTTCATTTGAACCGTCATAATCCGTGAAAGCATCATACGCGGTTACCCATGTTGTATCTGTATATCCGTAAACAATACTTGCGCATATTAAAAATAAAACAAACAAAATCGCGATCATTAGACCAATCCATCTTTGGCCGTTGGTTTTCAGCAGCATGATTCATTTACCTTTCTATGTTAAGAAGTTGCTTATATTGTTTATTTAACTTTACGTGATAAGAAGAATATTTTCACCAGTTCACCTGACATGTTCACAAAATCGTCAATGATGATGAAAATCATTATCAATTAGTATTGACAATGTCTTCACTTGCATTTTATCATAAGGATGCAGTAATTGAAAATGATTATCAATCACATTCTAGGAGGAAATACATATGAAAGCTTCAAAACTCTTACTGACTCTTATTACCATCCTCACAGTCCTGTTTTTAGCTGCATGCGGCACTGGTGCAGATCAGGAAAAAGACACAGCAGAGAAACCGAAGGAAAAAGATGAAAGCTATACTGTTGAACATGCTATGGGTACTGCCACTTTGGAAAAGACTCCTGAAAAAGTCGTGATCCTGACAAATGAAGGTACGGAAGCACTTCTTGCGCTTGGAGTAACTCCTGTTGGGGCAGTCCAGTCCTGGACGGGTGACCCATGGTATGACCATATCGCCGATGAAATGAAGGATGTCCAGGTTGTCGGTGTCGAAAGCCAGGTTAACGTAGAAGCAATCGCGGCATTGCAGCCAGACTTAATCATTGGCAATAAAATGCGCCAGGAAGATATTTATGAACAGCTTAAAGCTATCGCACCTACTGTGTTTGCCGAGGATCTCCGCGGAAACTGGAAAAACAACTTTGAACTTTATGCAAAAGCTGTAAACAAAGAAGAAAAAGGCAAGGAAGTACTTGCCGCTTATGATCAGCGTATCGAAGACTTAAAAGAAAAGCTTGGAGATAAAGTAAATATGGAAGTATCCATGGTCCGTTTCATGGCCGGTGACGTACGTATTTATCACAAAGATTCATTCTCCGGCGTCATCCTTGAACAGATTGGCCTGGCTCGTCCAGAAAGCCAGGATCAAGATGACTTTGCCGAAAAAGGCGTAACCAAGGAAAGAATTCCGGCAATGGACGGAGATATCCTCTTCTACTTCACATATGATGAAGGTGACGGCAAAGCGACTGAAGTTGAAAAGGAATGGATCGAGGACCCACTATTCCAAAACCTTGAGGTAGCGAAAAAAGGTGAAGTCTACAAAGTAGATGACGCAATCTGGAATACAGCAGGCGGCGTAAAGGCTGCTAATCTGATGCTGGATGATCTTGAAAAACATCTGTTGAAATAGGCTCTTTTCTCAAACTTTGTTGCTTTTGATTACAAAATAGCATTGAATGACATATTTTCTTTGCAAACTTGACTCTCTATTATGAGAAAAGAGCTTGCAAACTTAATACAGAAAAGCAAAATGGATTCATATCCGTTAACAATCGTTACGAAAGCAGCCTTTTAATAAAATCCCCCCAAGATTTTATTAAACTAATCCTTCCCAATATATATAAGCAGAAAACCCGCAAAAAATTGCGGGTTTTTCTTTTTGGCTATATTAATGACAAGTTTACGGAAAGAGTTTTCATAATCCTCCCATTTTCGGAAATGATAAGCGTAAATCCAGATTGGCGGAGATTGCTATGAAACAGTTATTCAAGAATAAACTGATGAAAGAGATTGAAAAAGAAGCTGCAAGACAGGATACAGAGGGCCAAAAGCCTGATCAATATCTGAATGATCATGAATGGGAAAACCTGCTCTTAAGATCCCATGATTTTAAGAAAACATTTTATGTAAATCAACGGACTGGAAAGAAATTCTGCTTCTCTTTCATGTCAACACTTGTGGATGAAAGCATTCTTCAGAACAATGCCCTACCCTATTTATTAGAAGGGGATTTCAGGGAGATCGAAGATGTTAAAAAGCTGATTCCTATTGCCGATGTACAGGTTTCAGAACACAACGCGGAAATTGAAAGAAAAATGTTTAATGGATACGTTCTCCTGACGCTCGAGGGTGAAGAGAAGTTCTTTGCCTTTATTGCCGCCCAAAAGGAAGTTGTCCGAACAGTCGCACAGCCTGAAGTAGAGTTCAGCGTCATCGGGCCAAAAGAATCTTTTGTGGAGTCAATTGACCAGAATCTCAATATGATTCGCAAAAGGGTCCCTGTGAAAGAGCTTGTCATCGAAAATTACACTGTAGGTTCGCTTTCCCAATCAGCCGTGGCAATCCTGTATATTGATGGGATTACAAATAAAGATAACGTCAATACTGTTGTACAGCGGGTCAAAGAGATTGAGTTTGATGAAATCACTGACAGCTCTTATATTGTCCAGCTGATTTCAGACAACCAGAATTCTCCCTTCCCGCAGTTGCTCGATACGGAAAGACCGGACCGCATTGCGGCAATACTTGCTGAAGGAAAAGTCGCCATACTTGTAGATGGCTCGCCGCACGCTTTGATTGGGCCAACGACCTTAGTAGAATTTTTCGGATCATTCGAAGACTATTTCCTAAATTATTTACTGTCTTCTTTTTTCCGGCTAATCCGTTTATTCGCCGTTGCATTCTCGATCCTGATCACGCCGATTTATGTAGCTGCCCTGTCCTATCACTACGAATTGATACCCAAGGACCTGCTAAGTACGTTAATTACGTCAAGAAGAGAGATTCCGCTCCCTCCTATTTTGGAAGCCTTGTTCCTTGAACTGACGATTGAGCTCCTGCGTGAGGCCGGAGCCCGCCTCCCTACCAAAGTCGGTCAGACAATCGGTATCGTGGGCGGAATAGTTATCGGGACAGCTTCGGTTGAGGCTGGACTGACCAGTAACGTACTGCTTATCATTGTAGCTTTGGCGGCCCTTGCATCGTTTACTACACCTGTATACCGTATGGGCAATACAATCCGTTTGCTCCGCTTTCCATTTTTATTTTTTGCCGAGCTATGGGGCTTGCTAGGGATTGTCATTTCATTTTCATACTTATTGACACATTTACTTAGGCTTACTTCATTGGGAAGGCCATTTTTGGAACCTTTGTACCCACCTAGGGCAACAGACTTCAAGGATGCGATCATTCGGCTGCCATTCACCAGCCAGTATTTACGACCGCAGTACTTAAGGACAGAAAATCCGGTGCGATTCAGCAAACAAAAGGCTAAGGAAAAGAAGGACATTGATGAATAAACATTGGAGGTCTTGAAATATGCAGCAGCCAGTACCTGAAAGATTGCAAGTATCGCCGTTTCTCGTCCTTTATTTAATCATGTCCATGCAAATCGGAATCGGGGTCCTGGGCTACCAGCGAATCATTGCCAAGGCTGCTGGCTATGATGCCTGGATTTCGGTGCTTGGGGCGGGATTAAGTATACATATCATCATCTGGATGATTTATAAAATATGTGCTGTCACCAATGGGGACATTGTTTCTGCTAACGCTTATGTTTTCGGTAAAATAATCGGCAACATGATCAGTTCTTTTTTTGTCATTTACCTGGTGATTTTTGCTTTAGCAGTTTTGCGGACATTCATAGAAGTGATTCAGGTATGGATTTTTCCGGAAATGAGTATTTTCTGGTTCAGCGCAGTTTTTTTACTTTTATCGATATACATTGTTTATGGGGGGTTCCGGACTGTGACAGGAATTGCGTTTTTCGGTCTTGTCCTCCCAAGCTATTTACTTCTGACTTTTGGTTTTGCATTAAAATTTGCAGAATTCAGGAACCTGATGCCTGTGCTTGACCACTCGGCAAAAGAGTTGCTATCCAGCGCCTATAACATGTCACTCACTTACATTGGTTTTGAAATCCCAATCTTTTTCTACCCATTTATCAAGGACGCCCCAAAGTCCCAGAAATGGGCACATTTAGGCGTCCTATTAACGACAATCATCTATACCATCCTGGCAATCATTACTTTCTCCTATTTTTCCGAAGACCAGCTTGCCGGGTCAATTTGGGCTACTCTTGAAATGTGGAAAATTGTCAGTATGCCTTTTGTGGAAAGATTTGAATACATCGGCATCGCGAACTGGAACCTGATTGTATTGCCTAACATCTGCATCTCCCTCTGGGGATCAAGCATGATTTTAAAAAGAGCCTTTAAGCTTAAGCAAAGAAAAGGAGTTATCATTATAGCCCTCCTTTGTTTAGTTGCAATCACTTTTTTTGATGACCGGGCAAAAATAAATTTTCTCAACGACTGGACAGGGAAGATCGGCTTTATGGTTACGTTTATTTATATACCTTTCTTGTTTATAGCCACCATGATTACCAAGAAGGTGAAAAAAAATGAAAATAAATAAATTCCTTCCATTAATCGCCGCCTGTTTTTTGCTGGCTGGCTGCGTCGAGAAAGAAATCATTGATGATGTTAACATCGAAACTGGCATCGGCTATGACCTCAAAGAAAAGGAAGAGTTTGAAGGGACAATCATGGTGCCTATCTTCAAACCTGACAAGAATATTGGCAATTTCACCTATTCCGCAACAGCAACCAGCAGCAGGGATTTACTGCAGGAAATCCAGCGAAAATCCGCACAGCCTATTGTTACTGGATCACTTGAAATCGCTGTCTTTGGCGAGGAGATGGCCAAGAATGGAATCATCGAAGTAATCGACTCATTTGAAAGGGACCCAAGTATCGGAGCAAGGGTATTTCTTGCCGTTGGCCAAGAGAACGCAAAGGATATTCTAACAGGGACATACGGAAACCGAGGGAATGGCATTCATTTATCAGATTTAATCCGGCATAATATGGAAAATAAAAACTTACCAGAAACCAATCTGCATTTGTTCCTTTTTGATTTTTATCAAAAGGGGAATACCCCTTACCTGCCTATTTTAAAAAAAGTTGAGCCCGAAGTCATTGAAATCGTCGGTATCGCGCTTTTTTCAGGAGATAAAATGGTCGATACTGTACCGCCAGATAAAATGTTCTTTTTTAAGCTATTGACAGATAAGTTCAGTAAGGGAAGCTTTAAAGTTAATATAGATAGCAAGCATGCTGCTATCAAGGACCTGAAGTCAAAGCATAAGATAAAGCTCGTTAAGCGAGACCCTTACAAGATTTTGATTGAAATTGAAATTGAAGGTGTCATCAGAGAGTACACCGGAGAAATGTTGAAGCCAGCGACCATAAAAAAAATCGAGAAAAACGTCGAGAAACAGGTTAACGAAGAAGCTTCAAAATTAATCGCCAGCTTCCAGGAGCAAGGTATTGACCCACTTGGCTTAGGGCATTTTGTCAAAAGCAAAACAAGAGGCTTCGATTATAATAAATGGAAAGATGACTATAAGAATTTAATTGTACAGGTCAAATCAGATGCTGTTATCACAGAAGTAGGGGTCGTTGAATAAAAGAGCAGGAATCCGCTGATTCCTGCTCTTTTTCATGAAGTTGTTGAGAACATATATTTTTTATAATGGTACCGTATTGAGAAAATCAAGCTTACCGCAAGCATATTTCCCATCAGCGAGCTTCCGCCATAGCTGATGAACGGCAGCGGAATACCCGTGATTGGCAGCAGTCCGATCGTCATACCGATATTCTGGAAGACGTGGAAGGTAATCATGCTGATGACACCTACACAAATATAGGTGTAAAAATCGTTTTTCGTTTCCATGCCGATTTTTGTGATTTGATAGATCAGCAGGAAAAATAAGCTTACGATGATACTTGCTCCGACAAAGCCGAATTCCTCGCCAATGATACTAAAAATAAAGTCAGTGTGACTTTCAGGCAGATATACTTCCCTTGTACCGTAGCCCTTCCCCACTGTTTCACCTGAGCCGATTGCCAGCAGTGACCTCGTAAGCTGGAAACCGGTAGTGCTCTGGTAGTTATAAGGATCAAGCCAGGAATAGATCCGGCCGAATTGGTATTCTTTCACACCAAGATATTTCTCAAGGATTTCAGGCCTCCAGATCACAAAATAAAAAATGATGGAGATCAGGGTGAGGCCTGTCCCAAAAATAGGCACAAGCAGCTTCCAGGTGATGCCGGAAATGAAAATCATTCCAAGCATGATCGCAATATAAACAAGCGAAGTACCAAGGTCAGGCTGCTGCATGACGAGTAGGAGCGGCACCATCGTTACAATACCGATTTTAAGCAAAAGCCAGAAGTCTGTTTGAATCGTTTTCAAGCGGTATTTCTGATGGTGTTCAACAATGACCCTTGCCAGCGCCAGGATGATGAAGACCTTCACTAATTCCGATGGCTGGAGTGTCCCCATTGCCGGTACCCTGTACCAGCTTTTCGCACCATTGATGACAGGAGCGATGGTTGACGGCGCTACGATAAGCCCTGCCAGCAGGACCAATCCAAAGCCATACGCGTACCAGCTCAACTTTTGCAGCTGGTCCGAGTCAAGGGTGATGACCGCGGTAATGATGCCAGCACCGATGGTGTACCAGATGATTTGCTTAATCAAAAAGTTTTCAGAGCCATACTGCCCCGTCGTCTGTGCACTGTAAATCGCAACACAGCTTGAAAGAAATAATAAGATCAATATCGTAACCAGCCCGTAGTCGAGCCGGGAATTCGTTTTTGGATTCGAAGTCATTTTTATTCCCCTTTTAAATGAAGGCAGTTTCCAACTGAGAACTAAGGAAGTTTTTTATAAGGCTTAGAATCGAACCTTAAATGAAGAACTGTTCAATACTTCATTATATTTTTTTCGACAATAAATCACAACTTCTGACTATGAAATGGTTATTATTACATATCTAAATATTTTAATTCAGGCAATTGGGCGCAGGTAAATGGATCAGGCTTCCTTTTTGATTGTTGGGCTAAATTATTTGCTTTACCCTTCTAGTGGTAGTTGGTAAGCAATAGAATGACTTATCTCTGTTCGTCACTATTGGCCTGATGACGGACAGTTTTTTTCTTTTACCGAGGATTTGTGACCGTCAGGGTGTCCGCTGTAAATATTCGTGCATACTGATGGGACATGTTTCATAGCTTTGTAAGGGACAAAGTCTTTGAAAAAGTGGGGATTCTATATGCTATCAAAAATTGAAGCTTTCCTTCTTGGGATTATCCAGGGGCTGACTGAGTTTTTGCCGATCAGCAGTACTGGACACCTTTATCTGGGCAGAAATTTGTTCGGTCTTGAGGAGGCCGGGCTGCTGCTCGACACAATGCTTCACCTAGGTACGCTGCTGGCGGTTTTTGTGTTTTATAGATATGAATTCATCAAGATTTTGAAAAATCCGTTTGGAAAGTTGACCTTCCTCCTTGTTGTCGGTACGCTGCCGGCTGTTGTTGTCGGATTGCTGTTTGAGGATTATTTTGATGAGATATCCAAGACGGGTATGACGATTGGCTGGGAGTTCCTGATTACCGGGACATTAATGTGGTTCGCCGACTCGATCAAAAATGGCCGCAAAAAGATGGATGATATCAGCTATACTGATGCGCTGGTGATTGGCAGCTTCCAGGCGGCGGCCATTTTTCCGGCGATTTCCCGTTCGGGTTTGACGATTGTCGCAGCGCTTTGGCGTAAGCTAGACCGTGAGACTGCGGCATACTTCTCCTTCCTGCTGTCGACACCAGCCATTCTTGGAGCAATCGTCCTGCAAGGAAAAGACCTTTTCAGCGGCGGAAGTGAGACAATTTCGATTCAGGCATTGTTAATCGGCATCATTTCAGCTGCGATTTTCGGTTATATCGCTGTAAAATGGATGATCGGCTATTTGAAAAATCATTCTTTGAAGCCTTTTGCTATTTATGTGTGGTTAATGGGGCTTGTTGTCTTGTATTTTCAGTTCACCGGGCAGTTTTAAATCTGGTTAATGGAGAAAATCTCATTTTATTGGCGATGTTTACAAATTATAATGATGAAAAGCTGTTTTTATGGCGGTAGTTCACAGCTTTATAAGTTTAATTTGCGATGCTTTACAACTTTATTGGCGATAATTTCATTTTATTGGCGGAGTTCACAATTTTATTGGCGGAGTTCACAATTTTATTGGCGATATTTTCATTTTTTTGGCGATTTTCACAATTTTATTGGCGATAATCCAGATTTATTGGCAAACTGGAAATTTCGCGCGTTTTTTTCCAATTGTCCATCAGTATAAAAAATGCACACCATTCACAAAAATGGTGTGCATTTTCTATTTTATCAGCAGCCGCCGTCTCCGCCCATCAGGACCAGACCTTCACGATACTCGTCATATTCAAGTGCCATACCTTGAGTATAGTCGACGATATTGGATTCGATTGCGACTTGGATTTCATTGATTACTGTTACATGATCATCTTCTTCCGGCTCCTCCAGAGCCAGGCCAATCTGCGGGCCTCCTCAGCCAAAGCCGCCGAAGTAGACGCGGATACCTGCTGCGTTGCGCTCACCGAGGATTTCTTTTAAGATGTCGCGTGCTTTATCTGAAATCTGCATTCTCCCTTTTCCTTTCTACATCAATTCTGTCTAACGCTTAGTTTACCATGGTATCTATAAGAAATACACAATACTGCCCTGAGTATTTTGTGAAGGTTGTATTTGGAAAAAACGGACTATTTTTGGTAATCATTTACCTTAATTGTGAACATTTTTCGATAACATCATGATAAAACCAAACAAAACTTAACAAAACTTAACAAAAAACTATACCTTTCCAACTAATATTTTATTATATTTAGATTAGTAAGAAAAGGAGGGAATACATTTGCAAATCTATACTCCTGATGAAATTGCTTCGATGCTGAAAATTTCTAAGCATACCGTCTATGAATTGATTAAGCGTGGTGACCTGTCTGCCTTTAAAGTGGGCAATAAAATGCGAATAGAAGAAAGTGAGTTTGAAAGATATAAAGCCAGTATGTCCGCAACTTCAGCGAGAACTAAAGAATCAAAGGACCTGCATACCCTGCAGCTGGCGGGCAGCCATGATTTCCTTGTTGAGCAGCTTGTTAAGTACATAGCTTCAGAGAGTACTGGTCTTTCCATTACTCCCTCTTACATCGGCAGTCTTGAAGGGTTGATGATGCTTTATCGTGGGAGTGCTGACATAGCTGCTGTTCATTTGCTGGATCCGGCATCACAGCAATACAACCTTCCTTTCATCCGTCAATTGTTCGTCCACGAGCCAATTACAGTGATGAGGCTTGCTTCCCGGGAACAGGGCTTGATTGTCGCAAAAGGAAACCCAAAGAACATCAGCGGAGTCAAAGACCTGGCAAGGAATGATGTCAAAATTATCAATCGGCAAAAAGGAGCTGGAACCCGCTTCCTGCTTGATTCCTTCCTTGCAAACGAAAAAATTGAGCCATCAGCTGTAAAAGGATATGAAAATGAGGAATGGACTCACCTGGGCGCTGCGGCACATATAAGCAGAGGTACAGCCGATGCCGCTTTTGGGATCAAATGCGCAGCTAGCCAGCTTGGATTGGATTTCATCCCAGCCACCAGGGAACAGTTCGACATCGTGTTCCGCTGGACTCCCGAAAATAAAGGGGCACTAAAGCATTTAATCGACCTGATCCAGCTCACCAATTTCAAAGAAAGCATCGCAGAACTGGATGGCTATAATGCAGAGGATTTCGGAAAAATCATTTATGGTAACTCGGAGGCATAAAACAATGAAACTGAAAAAATTTTTTTCTATCTTATTTGTACTTATGTTAGCACTTGTTTCTGGTTGTTCGGATTCATCGCCAAAGGAAACTTCTGCAAAAGAGAAAAAAACGGATCTGATTCTTGCGACCACTACCAGCACTCAGGACAGCGGGCTGCTTGATGTCCTGGGTCCGGAATTTGAGGAGAAGCACAATTATAACCTTAAAATCATTGCTGTTGGCACTGGCCAGGCACTTGAAATGGGAACGCGCGGCGAAGCGGATGTCCTGCTTGTCCACGCTCCAGCTGCAGAAGAGGAACTTGTTAATAGCGGCGATGCCATCAACCGCCAGAAGGTCATGTACAATGATTTCATCCTGGTCGGCCCTGCTGAAGACCCGGCTAAAATGAAAGGTTTATCTGTTCCTGAGGCATTGACGAAGATCATCGAATCAAAAGCTTCATTTGTATCTCGTGGTGATGATTCAGGTACACATAAAAAGGAGCTTCAGCTTTGGAAGGACTCATCACTTGACCAGAAAAGCCTTGGTGAATCATACATCGAAACCGGACAAGGCATGGGTGCGACACTCCAGATTGCTTCAGAGAAAAGAGGCTACACTTTAACAGACCGCGCGACATTCCTGGCTCAGAAGAAAAACATGCCTGACACTGAAATTTTAGTAGAAGGCGACGAGAGCCTGCTGAATATTTATCATGTCATGCAGGTCAATAATGAAAGGCATGAAAAAGTGAATGCTGAAGGCGCTAAGGCATTCGTAGAATTTATGGTTTCCGAAGAAACAAAGAAGATCATCAAGGACTTTGGTGTGGAAGAATACGGCCAGCCTCTATTCTTCCTGTTTGAATGATAATGTATAATTTCACTATGCAGAAAATTTAGAAGGAAAGCCTGATTGCCCATGGAACTTTTACTAGAAGGTTTAAAAAAAGCAATAGAGATGATCTTGTCAGGTGACCCCGAGATCCTGGAGATCACCTTGCTGACATTGAGGGTGTCGATTACGGCCGTGCTGATCAGCACATTCATTGGCATTCCAGCAGGGATGTTTCTGGGTCTTGCCCGTTTTCCAGGGAGGCGGTTCATCCTTGCCATCATCAATATCGGCATGGGCCTCCCTCCTGTCGTCGCTGGCCTGTGGATTACCCTTTTCCTGTGGCGGTCAGGTCCGCTTGGCGAGTTGTCCTGGCTTTATACGCCAACAGCGATTATCCTTGCGCAGATTTTGGTTTCATTGCCAATTGTGACAGCATTGACAAGCACAGCATTCCAGCAAATCAACCCTAAATTGATCCTTCAGATTAAAGCACTCGGAGCAACTAAGCTCCAGATGTACTGGATTTTAATGCAGGAAGTCAAGCTTGCCATCCTTGCGGCGATTATTGCCGGGTTTGGCCGGGTCATTGCCGAGGTTGGCGCGGCCATGATGGTCGGCGGCAATATCAGCGGCGAGACGCGAATCCTTACGACCTCTATTGTCATGGAAGTATCCAAAGGAAACTTCGACATTGCCCTGGCACTTTCATTCATCCTGATGACGCTGGCATTCATCATTACATTCAGCTTGACTTATTTACAGCAAAGGAAGCGAAGCCTATGATCCCACTGATTACTGTTAAAGAATTAGAAGTGACAGCAGGTAAAAAGAAATTGCTTTCCATCCCCCATTTTGAGATTCAAGAGGGGGAAGTCCTTGGGGTCATGGGTCCGAATGGCGCAGGAAAAAGTACGTTCATCAAAGCATTATCGTTGCTAGAAAGACCTGCCCAGGGTTCAATTTTTTTAAAGGGACAGGATATTACTGTTGACCTTACGCTGGAGATACGGAGAAAGTTCGCTGTCGCGATGCAGCAGCCGCTGCTTCTTGATACGACCGTTTTCCAGAACATCGCGATTGGACTGAAACTAAGGAATCTTCCCCGCCAGGATGTGAAAAATAAGGTCGCCTACTGGCTTGATAAATTCCAGATCAGCCATCTTGCCAAAAAGCAAGCAGCACATCTGTCAGGCGGTGAGGCCCAGCGTGTCAACCTGGCACGAGCAATGGTGCTGGAGCCAGAAGTACTGTTCCTCGACGAACCCTTCTCTGCCCTTGACTTCCCTACCAAGGTGCAGCTATTAAAGGACATTAAGTCGATCATTGCCCTGACGAAAACGACGACCGTGTTTGTCAGCCACGACCTTATGGAGCTGAAATACCTGGCCGGAACGCTGGCGATACTGATGGATGGCGAGCTGAAGCAAACCGGTCCCACAGAAGAAGTGTTGTCATCCCCAAACACATCCACTGCCACCTTTATAAATGACTGGAAAAGCCTTATCAATTAGCTCGTCCACCAGCATGGCTGCAGAAAGCCGTGCTCTTTTTTTTCCTAAAAAGAGGAAATTCACAATAACTGTCTAATTATGTTTTATAAAACCTTCAAAGGAGTCTGCTAACATGGAAATGAATACGGAATTTACAACCCATAAACAAATGGCGGTTGATTTGTTCAACCTTACCTGGGATTTGATTGAGAAACAGGATCGGACGGAAACAGAAGATGATACGATGCTTTATGCGGCGATGGCCTCACGCTACCACTGGGGAATAGTAGGCACACCCCTGAATTTTGCCCGCGGCGAATGGCAGATTTCAAGAGTCTATGCGATACTTGGAAGAAGCGAGGCTGCTCGCCAGCATGCCAAGAAATCATTAACACTTTGCACAGAGCACCATCTTGGTGATTTTGACCTTGGGTTCGCCTATGAAGCACTGGCGCGTGCCTATCATGTTGCTGACAATTCTGCCGAACAGGAAAAATATCTTTCATTGGCGCTGCAAACGGCTGAAAAAGTTGAACATGAAGATAATAAAAACTGGCTTTTGAAAAATCTTGAATCAGTCAGAACTGGGGCAATTCCAGTCTGATTTTGAAAAAAAAAGAAACTGACCTTAAAAATCCTTACATAAAGGAGTGTCTGAAATGAAATACGCAATCATCACGGGGGCATCGAGGGGACTCGGGGCATCTGCCGCACAGCGAATGCTGTCCGAAGGTATCCATGTGATTTCCGTGTCTCGTAATGAAAACAATCTTTTGAAGCAGGCTGCAGAAAAAGCCAGGGTCGGCTATACCCATCACAGCTGCGACCTAAGCTCCGAGGTCCAGGTCCAAAGCGTATTCGCAGCAATTGCAGCGGATGTTTTTAAAAATGCAGAAGCCGTTTATGTCATCAATAATGCAGGAGTCATCGAACCGATTGATGTGGCCGGGGAGCTTGACGCTTCATTAGTCCAGACCAATGTCCAGGTCAATCTGACGGCACCGATCCTGATCAGTAATATATTTTTACAAAAAGCAAAAGAGACCGGCACCAGAGTCATCATTGCGAATGTAACCTCTGGCGCTGGTGAGCGCCCAATTCAGGGCTGGAGCATTTATTGCAGCACGAAAGCGGCAGTCAATATGTTCACGATGACCGCCGGACTTGAGCTTGAGAACAATGGAAGCAACAGTAAGGTCATCGCCTTTAGCCCTGGTCTGATGGATACTGATATGCAGGTGACAATCCGTTCTTCCTCCGAAGATGCATTCGCAGATGTGGATACCTTCAAGAATTACAAAGAAAGCGGCAGTCTTCGCAGCCCTGATAATGTTGCTGAAGCACTTGTAAAACTTGCATTGGCTGATAACCTTGAAAATGGGAAGATTTATAAGGTGAATGATTTGTTATGATTTCAAAAGACGAAGGAGCACTACTTCTTCGTCTTTTTGCATTATATTTGTTTCCTTCGTCTGGTAGATTTGGGCTTTTCCATTGGTTTCGATGAAGAAGGGAATATTCTTTTCAATTTATCCACCAATTTATGATTCTGCTCTGTTTTTGGATATTTTTTTAGTATGATGGGTTTAAGATTGATCATGGGAGTGTCATAAATGGATCGAATATCTTTTAAAATCGGGGCTGTTTTTTTCATAACAATTTTGCTGGTCGAAGGTATCTTATTCTACTACCTTCACTCTTCTATCATCCATTCAAGGATCGATGAGGAGCTGGCTTCCCTGCAAACGCGAGGCAATAACCATCGTGATATTCTGGAAAATTCCTATTCCCAGGAAACAATCCACCATATCACCACCATGGAATCGAAAACGGACACCCATGTTATTATCACTGATCAAACAGGCGTGATCGTTTCCTCTTCCGTTCCAGCTGATGACTCCATACAAAACATCATCACAGAAGCCCCATCGGATGCTCCCCAGACTGGCTTGATATTAGAAGATGACTGGCAGGATAAGCAATATATTGCGTCAGTCAGCCCCCTGGAGAACAACGGTGCTGTTTATATGTTCAAAAACACCCAGCGGGTCCAAAGCCTGATTGCCAAGCTGAACAAGCATTTCTGGCTTGCTGGAATCCTGCTGTTGACCTCAATGGCTGTGATTACCCTTTTCTTATCCAGATTCATTACTAAGCCAGTCATCAAGATGAATGAAGCGACTTCAAAAATCCGCCAGGGCGACTATTCCGTCACTCTGCCCCACCGTGGTAACGATGAATTGGGCGAGCTTGCAGAATCGATTCAGGTGCTTGCCGACGACCTTAGCCACATGAAGAGGCAGCGGAATGAGTTCCTTGCGAGCATTTCTCATGAATTGCGGACGCCACTCACCTATATAAAAGGGTATGCAGACATCGCAGGTAAAGAAGGAATAACATCTGAGGACAGAAGCCAGTACTTGCAAATTATCCATGAAGAGGCAACTAAGCTTTCTGGTCTGGTCAAAGGATTATTTGACCTCGCAAAAATGGACGAAAACACTTTTACCATTCAAAAAGAACGTTTGGAGCTTTGTGCCTTCATACGCGGAATTCATTCCAGGTTGGCACCATCGTTTATCGAAAAAAATATGACGCTTAATTTTGCCTGTCACAGGGAATTCTATATCGAGGCTGACCCGGTCCGTTTTGAACAAATCATCATTAATCTGCTGGATAATGCCAGAAAATATTCTGAAGAAGGGTCTACGACAACAATCCAGGTTTTCAAAAAGAGCGGCCGAGTTCATATCACAGTGAAGGATGAAGGAAAAGGCATCCCTGAAGAAGACCAGGCGTGGGTTTTTGACCGCTTTTACCGGGTCGACAAGTCACGGTCAAAAGCTTTAGGAGGTTCAGGACTCGGACTTGCGATTGTAAAAGAGCTTGTAGAAGCGCATGGCGGAAAAATCTCGCTCAGAAGCGAGTTGGGCAAAGGTACAACTTTCGAAATCACTATTTGAATGGTTTTAAAATCCTGAAACATGGAATACATAACTAGAGGGGTGATGTCATTGAAACGAGTTAATTCGTTGGTGGAAATTGTTGAAGCTGTGAAGAAAGAAAGCAATGGCAATAAAGTCTTGCTCAATCAGCACGAAACCTCACGCTCCGCTGTCACTTTGGGTGACGAAGACACAGAATCCGGCACAAGGCTCCACGTGAAAGCTGTGCTGAATGATTCCCTTTACTACTCAGAGGTATTTACGGACGACACGCTGTATGAGGAAGCAAACGAGCTGATTCAAGAGTTGAAAGGTCTCGCCGAGGTTGCATTAGTTGACGAGGAAGAAATTGACCAACTAATTGAAAAGTGATTCTAAGAGGCAGCTTTTGTAAGCTGTCTTTTGTATTGATTTGAAAAAAATTCATTTATTTTGTTTGCGAATAAGAGTGCGGTTTTGCGAATAAAAGTATAATCCTTGCAAATAAATTTTGTTTTTCAAGATTTCAACGCCCAGATAAAATCCTCTCCGTGTATTGCCAGCCTTATACCGGGAAAACTAGTTTTGTACTCACTATAAGGAGGGCTTGTAATGACGAAAAAGTTCAATAAGGGCAGCAAAAACCAAAATTCTCCCAAGCTCGGAAACCAGATGGCCGAGTTTTCTGGTGAATTGACGAGCGGGGACAACAGCAAGGGGAACAAACACAACAAAGACCAGAGCGATAAAACAGACCAACATCATTAGGAATGCTTTTGAGAATAAAAGAGCTAGAAAAAGCCGGCAAACGATTGCCGGCTTTTAGTCCATATCAGTCAGGATGGCTGTCTGGTTATTCAGGTTTGCAGGATCTACTCCGTTGCTTTTGTTTTCATCGTAAAAAGCATCCTGGAGCTTCATGTTCGCTTCCGCTGTTTCCATTTGTTCTTGTTCAGAATCTGGATTTACAGGCTTCGCTTTTGAATCGATATTGACAAACTTATCCTTATCCATGTTGTATCCCTCCTGATGTTAGTATCAGCGTTATGCTTTACTTTTACCCGGATTATAGCTGATACGAACTTGAAAAATAAGGAATCATCTCCGAACTGAAGCTGCCATCCGGACATACGTATGCCTTTTGCCACGAACGACGATTGAGTAGGCTATGATGTTTTCCGGAGAAGCAATGCCCGCTGCCCCGGCGTCCCCGATATGGTAAAGGTCAGCACCAGCCATCTTGCTATTTAGCGCGATTTGTTTAATCGTCTGCTCATCTGCCCCCTCCTGGCTTGTTCCTGTCGTCAGGATGGCGAGAGCTCCTTTTTGATGGACAAGTTCAACAAGCTTCGCAGTCTTTCCAACCGTAAAACCTGGGACAGTGCCCGGTGACGGTATCAGGATGATGTCTGCTCCCGCCTCGACAAAGGCATGCAAGGTTTCTTCCGTCATCATCGAGCTGCCCGTCTCACCGGCCACTCCTGCGCCATGCATTTTTCCGGCAATGATCATTCCTTCTGGTCCGAATGCTGCACGAGCCTTTTCAATTGCTTTTGTAATCTCAGCGTTCGTCACACCTGTTTTTGGGTTGCCTGTCAAGCAGACGAAATCGAAGCCAAGCTCCTTCGCTCTTTTAAGGGAAGCATCAGTAGCAATCCTACCTTCAGGCAGCTGCTGTAACGCCTCAAGCTTGTCCGCCTCGAAGTCAACAGGCTCAAGATTTAAGCCTACAGGACGGCCAACTAACTTCTTTAATTGGCGGACCACTTCCGACGGTTCTGCATCTGGCAAGCTCTCTATGGAAGGGTTCATCACATCAAAGAAGTTCAGCAGGATAAGGTCCGCACCGAATGCCGCTGCCAGTTCCGCATTCGTCACGGCAGGATAAAGCGGCGAAAATGCTCCAATTACCTCAGATAAAATCGTCCGTCCTTCCGAAGCGATGATCGCCTTCTTCAAATCCTGGCCCGTCATTTGTTCAAAATCAGATGCTGTGCAGTCAAGCAGACGCTTCATTATATATCCCCCCATTTTTGACTATTTTCGTAAACTTTTTCTTTTTAACTTCATTTTAGATAGATCATTCTGATCGTCCTTGAAGTATTGAGTCGATCATTACAAGCCTCTATAAAAAAAGACCTGGCGAAGAAATACCGCCAAGTCTGTCTTCCTTAGTGTCTAGCTTCAGCACCTAGCCAGTTTTCATCCCTGAGAGGGCTTCCTCGAGTATCTTGCGAGAAGCGTTAGCTTTGAGCAGCTCGAGTCGCATGTCTTGCTGCGGCTCCTAACTCCTCGAGACGCTTCGGTCCTGCCAATGAAGTCAAAGAGCGACTTCACTGCCTGGCCCTCCAGCGCTTGTCGGAGTTGGGCAGTCGCCTCCGCATTTCGATTTGTCTAGTGTCGCCTCCTAGAAACTCCGAAACTTCAACTCCGCCGGCAGAAGCAAAAAGCGCTTCTTTGTCGGAGTCTCCAGTTTCTGCGTTTCTGCGCAGTCGGCTATACTTTTCGATTTCGGTCCGCTCAATGAAGTCAAAGAACGACTTCACTAATCGTCCCTCCGAGGCACACGATGTGCTAGACCCGCCAGCCACAGGACGTGGCGGTTTTCGGCGGGCAGCGCTGGTCGGGGCTGATCAAGGTGCTTGCGCTTTTCCTATTTCCGCTTCATTTCATTAGCCAAAAATTCTACATCGGTTCCTACAATGACTTGAAGGTCTGTTTTATTAAGTTTTAACACGCCTTTTGCGCCAAGGCGCTTCAGCTCTGATTCATTTACTTTTGCCATATCATCGACTTTTAAACGAAGGCGTGTTACGCAATTGTCTAGTTCCTTGAGGTTGCTTTTGCCGCCTAATGCTGCAAGGTAATGATCTGCAAGCTCTGCGTAATTGCCTTTTGAAGCACCGCTTTCCGTGAATTCGCCCTCAACCTCGTCTTCACGTCCTGGAGTCTTGAGGTCAAGCTTGATGATCAGGAAGTAGAAAATCACAAAATACAGAATTGCGTAAACTAGGCCGACACCGAGGAGCAGGAATGGCTTTTGGGCGATCCCATAGTTCAGCACATAGTCGATTGCACCGGCTGAGAATCCGAATCCATGATGGATACCAAGCACATAGGTAATGGACATTGCCAAACCAGTCAAGACAGCGTGAATTCCATAAAGGACAGGAGATAGGAACATGAACAAGAATTCGATTGGTTCAGTGATCCCGGTCAGGAAAGAGGTGAAGGCAACACCGACAAGCGCACCTGTAACAGCCTTCTTGCGTTCCTTTTTCGCTGCGGCAATCATCGCGAATGCTGCAGCTGGAAGTCCGAACATCATGACTGGGAAGAAACCGTTCATGAAGATACCGGCTTTAGGGTCACCTGCGAAGAAACGGTTCAGGTCACCTTTTACAACTTCTCCTGCTGCATTCGTGAATTCACCAAATTCAAACCAGACAAGCGTGTTCAGAACATGGTGAAGGCCCATCGGAATCAATAAACGGTTCAAGAAACCGAATACGCCTACTCCAAGCGCACCGGCGCCGACGATCCATTCACCGACATTATTGATGCCTGCCTGAATTGGCGGCCAAACATAGCCGAAAATACCGGCTAAAACAATCATCACCAATGAAGTAATGATCGGAACGAAACGTTTTCCGCCGAAGAAGCCGAGCCAGTCCGGCAGCTTAATATCGTGATAACGGTTGTAGAGCAAACCGGCGATTACCCCGGATAAAATCCCGCCAAGCACGGCCATATTGATGCTTTCATTGACAGCACCTGCACCCTTTGTCAAAACGAAATAGCCGATCGCACCTGCGAGTCCAGCCGCACCATTCCCATCCTTGGCAATACCAACTGCCACACCGATCGCGAACAATAATGCAAGATTGGCAAAAATCGCGTCACCTGCTGCAGAAATGAAAGGAATATCCAATAAGTCCGGCTGCCCGAGACGCAGCAATAAAGCAGCTGCAGGTAAAACAGCGATTGGAAGCATCAAAGCCTTCCCGATTCTTTGTAAAAATCCTAGCACCTTCAACACCTCTTCCATTAAAATTGTAAATGCTTACATTTTTCAGGAACATTGTAGAAATTTGTAAACACACACCCAGTTTAACAGTTCGACTCCCTAAAGAATATCCTAAAAATAGACTATTTTTAATATTTCGTCTTCAAAGAAATCAAGCGCTCCCTTCTTGAGTTCGTCGCCCTTAACTCGGACAGGGCTGATACTTATAGCTTATTCGCTGATTTTTATAAAATTCCTTTCGGCACTGGAGGGCAATTAGAAAAGCGCAAGCGCATTGTCCAGCCCCAACAAGCGCTGGAGCTGGACATTTCTCAAAGTGAAATTTATACTTTCTTATCTTTGAAACAAAAAAACCTGCATTCCTGCAGGCTCAATCCAATCTTACAAAGCATTTGCTTTTGTATTTCGTGCACAGCGGTCCAACCGTGAATACTTGACGATTCCCATAACGGCTCCGGCAATCTCCACTACCTCTCCATTGTTCATAACAGGCATGAGCGATATCGCATAAGTATGACCGCCAATTTCGATTTCGAAGACAATCTTCTCATTATTTTTCCAGACACAGTCATAGTATCTTTCAATCCTCCCCGCCTTATCGGGCAGGAATTCACCCAGGGTCTTGCCATTGATCTCATTCGGGGTGAAGCCAAGGTCATCGAGCAGCCCGCCGCCAATAATGTGGTGGATGAAATCATCGCCCTGCTTTGAAATCTTGAAAATGATCCCATAATGGCTCTGGATCATCTCCTCCGTCTTACGCCATAATTTTTCATGAGGATCCTTCAGGAAGCTGTCGTCCGCAAGCGTAGAGAAGTAGAATCCCCTCATGATGAAAAAGTAACCAAGCGCCTTATATAGATGGCCCGTGAAATTGTCGATATCATAAACACTCTGGTAGATGGTGAAAACGAGCTCGGATAAAAATAAAAATGTGAATGCCAGCGCTACGTACAGATGCTGTCCGTTCTTGCCTTCATTATAAAAATAAAGCGATATGACAATTGAGATGAAATGCAGAAAACTGACACCGTATTCTATTAGATTTTTCAAGATGGTTGTCCCTTTGCCTTCAATGACCAGCAGCGGAAGGCTTTGTTCGTACTTGAAAATCACGAACATAATGGCTCCTATTACTACAGTGCAAATTGCCAAACAGATGCGCCTTGGATCCTGCTGAAGCTTCCGTTCGGGCAGGATGAGGACAAGTACTATCAACAATGACTCAATGATTCGGGCCGCCACCCAGAACCAAGTCGCTTTCGCGATGGAACTTTCGGTTATAAAAAAAGGCATTCCTTTAAAGGTAAGTGTATGCAATAAATCGAGCATCCCAACAATGAAAAATAAAAAGCTCAGCAGCAGGATTTTTCTGGACTGCGAAAAGCCAAACGCCTTCCAGCCGTATGAAAAAATCGAAAAAGAAACGGCTATACTGAAAAATTCCAAAATCGTATGGATGGCAATATAATTTTCAGGGTTCAAATAGGACGAAAGGTCGGCATGATAGAGATGAATCAACATCAAAAGCATGACCGCAGCTATAATATATAAGAGAAACCTTCCCTCTGACATGCTTTTCTCCATTTTACTCACCTGCTTAAGGAGGATATAGATATCTATATTATAAGCACCATCCAAGACCCCTGCTTAGAAGACATATATCCGTTTTGTGAATATTGACAATTCAGTTAAGATACACATATGGGTTTTGCTATTTTTCTTTTATTCGGTAAAGTGGTAGTTAGACAGATTTGAAGGACGTGTAATAATGAAAATGAATGAACTTTTGCCCCGTTTTACTTTGCCCGTCATCAAGGGTATTGCCCTTACTCTGGCGCTGGCGCTGGCTGCTCGATTGATTGCTGGCCTGCCCTTCTTTTCGATCATGGGCCAGCTTGTCATTGCCATCATGCTGGGAATGGTGTGGCGGGCGTCTATCGGAGTGAATAGCGGGCTGTTGGAAGGTGCCTCATATTCCAGCAAAAAGCTGCTCCGCCTCGGAATCATTTTGCTAGGATTCAGGCTGAATCTGTACGATATTTACAATGCCGGATCAACGGTGTTTTTAATTGCATTCGCGAATCTGACCTTTGCCTTAATCGCTGTCTATGGATTAAGCCGACTTTTCAAGGTCGAAAAAAGGCTTGGCATCCTGACTGCCTGTGGGACAGCAATTTGCGGAGCGGCAGCAGTTGTCGCCATCGCGCCAGTCATCAAGGCCAATGAAAAAGAAACCGCTGTGGGTGCAGCCAATGTTGCTGTGCTCGGCACGATTTTCACGATACTTTATACCTTGATATTCTCTTATCTTGATTTGAAAGCACTTGACTATGGTGTTTTTGCGGGAGGCACCCTGCATGAAATCGCACATGTCGTCGCTGCTGCCGACCCGGCCGGCCAGGCTGCACTCGACCTCGCCATTATCGTAAAATTGACCAGGGTGGCGCTGCTTGTTCCGGTTGCGATTTTAATTGGTTTGCTTATCCAACGGAAGGAAAGCGGTAACGCTGGTCAAAAAATGACTTTATCCACGCTGCCAATCCCGTGGTTCATCCTCGGATTCCTGGCAGTGAGTGCGTTCAATACGACTGGAATGATCAGCGAAGGCGCAGCATCCTCAATAGTCAGCTTTGCCTATTTGCTCATCGGCATGGCAATGGCAGGACTGGGATTAAATGTTGACTTTAAATCATTCAGGCAGATGGGCGGAAAGGCTTTGTCAGCAGGGCTTGCCGGTTCGGTACTGCTATCGGTGTTTGGGTATTTGTTGGTTCGGGTTTTTGTTTAACTGCAGTAAAATGTGCCCCCTATCTAAAAATAGGCCATCTAGTGATGGTCTATTTTTTTTGGTATTTTTTTGAAAAACAATCAAGCCTATAAATATGATTTAAACCTTTCCATTGTTTTGGAAAAAGTAGAGATTATCGTTTACAACGTAGAGATTAAGTAGATTTTCGTGGAGATTATCGTCTATTTTGTAGAGATAAACAGCCTTTTCATAGAGATTATCCTTCATTTCGTAGAGAAAGACAAAAAGCGGGGCAATTGCCGCCGCTTCCATTCATATTAATCTATAAATATCTTCCCAGGATTCAAAATTCCATTGGGATCAAGGGTCTTCTTAATGGATTTCATGACTTCATAGGCAGCGCCATGTTCAAGTCGCTGGTATTTCGCTTTTCCAAGACCAACTCCATGTTCTCCGGTACAGGTGCCGCCTCGCTTCAGTGCGTAGTGGACGATTTCTTCATTGATCTGTTCACCTTCTTTTACCTCTTCAGGATTCTCATTATCCATCAGCAGCAAAACATGGTAGTTTCCGTCCCCGACATGGCCGACGATCGAGCCTTCGATCGAAGAAGCATCGATCAATTCACGGGTGTGGAGAATCGCGCCGGTCAATTCAGAAACCGGGACACTGACATCCGTCAGCATGATTTTCTTCTTGCCGGCTGTGTGTTTATAGGCGTAAAGCAGATTATGCCTGGCTTCCCAAAGCTGGTTGCGCGCTTTTGAGTCTGCCTCGAATTGGAAGTTCGAGCACCCGTGGTCCTTCAATATTTCACTGGCGAACTCAACATCCTGGGCCAGTCCCGCTTCGTTGCCGTGGAATTCCATGAACAGCGTCGTGCTTTCTTCGTAATCTGTTTCCATGTATTCATTCACTTTTTTCACCGACTCGGCATCGACGAACTCAATCCGGGCTACGGGAATACCGCCAGCTAAAATACCAACTACGGCGTCGACGGCATTTTTTACAGAAGGAAAAACAGCCCGTGCTGCGGTAATCGCCTCTGGGATTCCATATACTTTCAGGGTGAGCTCTGTTATGACACCAAGTGTTCCTTCCGAGCCAACAAACATGCCGTTCAAGTGGATACCTGATGAAGATTTCGCGGCTAAGCTGCCAGTATGGATAATGTCACCGTTCGCAAGCACAACCTCAAGGTCCCTGACCTGATCGCGCATGATGCCGTAGCGGACAGAGGTCGTTCCGCTCGCATTCGTTGCCGCCATCCCGCCAAGTGTCGCATCGGCTCCAGGATCGACTGTAAAAAACAAGCCGTATTTCTTTAGTTCCTTGTTCAGGACCGACCTCGTGACGCCGGGCTGGACTTTGACAAGAAAGTCACTTTCCTTCACTTCGATTATGGCATTCATCTGTGAAAGGTCGAGAGAAATCCCGCCATTCACTGGGATGACATGCCCTTCAAGACTTGTTCCCAATCCGAATGGGACAACTGGAATCTTCCGCTCGTTCGCAAATTTGAGCACCTTGCTGACATCCTCTTTATTCCGCGGGAATACAACGACATCCGGCAGGCGTGGTTCGTGATAAGATTCATCCCGTCCGTGAAGCTCCAATATTGTCTCATTCATAGTTACAAGTTCCTCACCTATGACTCTCTTCAACTCATCAATATAGCCTGCCAAGTCAATCTCCCCTTTTTTAAAAAATCATCTAGCAAATTAGTATTTTCCTCTTATGAACCCAGGTATCTCGCATAATACGATTTTGCTTTTACCGTATCATTCGTGCCGTGTACAAGCACTCTCCCATCCTGGAAAATAACCATCGTTATTTCATCATCCGGCATGAAGCGTAGCAAAAATGGATTGCCTTTGACCTCGCCATTATTTTTCAGTCGGCCAGCGAGCTTTTCCAGATCCTGCTTTGTTTTTTGCCTCGGGTTGATCTGGATCGTGTTGCGCCCGCATAAGGATGCAAAGTTTATTTGCTGGTCGGAAGACCGGTCTAAAAATTCGTAGTTGTGGTGGACACATGCCGGGCATTCAGGATTGCGCCCCTTGCTGACGTCCATTTGTAAGGTGGAGTTATACCAGATATCCATCTGTTCAAGATTTGGGTTCGACTCTGCCCCAACGAGCAGCTTAATCGCCTCGACTGCTTCAAAGGATCCAATGATATCAGTGATGGGCGACAAGACTCCAATGCTGTCGCATGTCTCTCCCAGTCCAGCAGGAACGGATGGGAACAAGCACCTATAGCAAGGGGTCTCCCCCGGTTTGATGGCTGCGAACATCCCACGTGAACTGACAGCGCCGCCGTACACCCACGGAATGCCATGTTTGACGGCCACATCATTTATGAGATAACGGGCCATGAAGTTATCGGTTCCATCGACGATCACATCAAAGCCTGCAAGCAGGTCCTCTGCATTGTCGAGCGTCAAATCAGCGATGATTGGCTCTACTTTTACCTCGGAATTGATTTTTTTCAGTTTTTTTTCAGCGGCGATGACCTTCGGCAGATTCTCACGCGCGTCATCTTCATCATAGAGAGTCTGGCGCTGGAGGTTGGAAAGCTCCACCAGGTCACGGTCAATAATCCGCACATGCCCGACACCTGAACGGACCAAATGATTGGAAATCACCGTTCCAAGCGCGCCCATGCCGACAATGACTGCAGAACTTTTTAAAAGTTTCTCCTGACCTTCGCTTCCAATTGGCTGGAATAAAATCTGTCGTGAATAACGCTCCATTTCTTTCATGCAAATCCCCTCACTTCTATTTAGATTATATCTTTAAATAAATCTTTTTTTTAGGCTGAATTTTCACTATACTTAAGATTAAGAGGAAAATAGGCCTCTTGTATTATTATTTATCCATACTAAATGAAAGAGGTGGATTAGTTAAGATGAATTTTGGGGGATTTAAAAACAAAGAAGTCGTAGTTGATTTGTCAAACGGTACGGTCGATTACAGAGGCATCAATGAAGACGACGTGAAAAAGTATGTTGGCGGCCGCGGTCTTGGAGTTAAGTATGTTCTTGACAACGGGCCTGAAGTAGAGCCTTTGTCAGAGGAAAACATCCTGTGTATCATGACAGGGCCTGTTACAGGTTCACGTTCTTCGATGAGCGGACGTCTTGCAGTCGTTACGAAGTCGCCATTGACTGGTACGGTTACTGACTCACACATGGGTGGATGGACTGCTGCTCGTTTGAAATGGGCTGGCATCGACAACGTTATTTTCAAAGGCAAGAGTGACAAGCCGGTTTACCTATACATTGAAGATGGCCAGGCTGAAATCCGCGATGCTTCTGAATTATGGGGATTGAGCACTCGCGCGACTGTACAGGCTATGAAAGACGCTCATGGCGAAGAAAACCTAAGCGTTATGACAATCGGGCAAGCTGGTGAAAATGGCGTACGTTTTGCTGGTTTCATGAACGAGCATGACCGTTCAGCTGGACGCGGTGGTACTGGTGCGGTTGCTGGCTTCAAGAAATTGAAGGCAATCGTCATCAAGGCAGCGCAAAAAGGCAATATGCCTGAACCTGCTCAGAAAGATGATTACAACCAGGCTAACAAGAAAGCGGTTAAAGCGATTCTTGAAGGCGGCCTGACTGCTCCTAATAAAGGCGGATTATCCGTTTACGGAACAAACGTCCTTACTAACTTGATCAATGAAGTGGGAGCGCTTCCAACTCGCAACTCTCAATTGACACACTGGGATGAAGCAGAAAAGCATTCCGGCGAGTGGGTTAACGAGCATTTGCTTGTTGCCAACAACACATGTCACGCTTGCCCGGTTGGTTGTAAGATTGAGGTTGAAGTCAAGGAAGGCAAATATAAGACTCGCGTAGAAAGCTTTGAGTTTGAATCTGCATGGGCACTTGGTGCGAACAGCGGATTGAGCGACTCTGAAGCGATCGCATACTTAATCGACATCTGTAACGAATACGGTATGGATACAATCGAGCTTGGCCACGCTATCTCTGTCACAATGGAAGCCTATGAAAAAGGCATCGTTGAAGAGAAGCTTGATTGGGGCGACGCTGACGGCATGATTGAAATTGCTCGCAAAATCGCGTTCCGTGAAGGCTTCGGCGGCATCCTTGCTGAAGGTCCTGCACGCGCGACAGCTGCATGGGGTGTTCCTGAACTGTCGATGTCAGTTAAAGGCCAGTCTATCCCAGCTTATGATCCACGCGGTATCCAGGGTATCGGCCTTGGCTATGCGACTAGTAACCGTGGTGCCTGCCACCTTCGCGGCTACACAATCGCATCTGAAATCGCCGGCATTCCTGAACCAACTGACCGTACAGTAGCAGAAGGCAAAGCTGAGCTTCTGAATGTATTCCAGAACCTGCTTTCATTCTCTGACTCTATGAATATCTGTAAGTTCTCTTCTTTCTCTGAAAATGCAGAGCACTATGCTGAGCAATACAGCACAATGACTGGCATTCCGATGACAGCTGATGATGTCATGCTTGCAGGAGAAAGAATCTATAACCTTGAGCGTTATTACAATAACCTCGCTGGCTTCAACAAGCGTGAGGACGACTTCCTGCCAAAACGCTTCACTGAAGAAGGCGCTTCAGGCAACAGTGAAGGACTTGTTTCCCGCATGGACATCATGCTTGATGATTACTACAATGTCCGCGGCTGGAAAGACGGCGTTGTTACAGAAGAAAAACTTCGCGAACTGGGCATCATTGGCGAAGAAACATCTCCAGCTACAGAAGAAGTTTAATATTTTCAAAGAAACCAGGCGATTTTTGCCTGGTTTTTTTATATTGAAAGACTTGAATAAGCGGATGGAGCAACTTGGTCGAAATAATTGAAAATGTGGTCGAATTATTTTAAAATTCGCCAATAAAATTTAAAATGTGGTCGATATAATTCAAAATTCGCCAATAAAATTCAAAATGTGGTCGATATATTTAAAAGTGAACTCGTTTCAGGTGTGAATTCCCTTCTTTTTTTCCTAATAATCGTTAAAAAAGCCATATGCAGTGCCATAATCCCCGATTTCAACCGGAAAATAATAGTTTCAGATAGCAAAAATAAAAAAGGTTCCGGCAATCATATGCCGAAACCTGCTACCCGCCAACCCGGGTTGTTTTATAACGGTAATTTTTAATCAGCTGCTCGAGCTCTTCCAGGCTTGCCGCCTCAAAGCGGATATGTACGGCATTGACGATGAACGTTTTCGTAAAAGCAAGCTCATCCTCGCTTAAAATTTCCGCTCTCCAGTTCTCTGCTTCATACACAAACGGGAAGGAATCGGTCACCAGCGTGCCGCCCAGTTCTTCAAAGTACATGCCAAGATGCTCCCTGTTGATTCCGCGAAATTCTAGTATTCTCTCAACCATATCAGCCACCGGCAACCGGAGGAAATAGCGCGAACTGGTCGCTTTCTTTTACATGCGTTTCAAGTTCATTGTCATGGACGATGTTACGGCCATTGATATATACATGTACAAATGGCTTGAGCGTCTTCTCTTCTGTATAAATTTCTTCGTGTAAATCCGGGAACATTTCGCACATTTTATCAAGTACATCCATTACCCGGTCTCCATCAGGCTTCACTTCGACGGTTACGCCTCCGCAAATCTCCCTAAGGTTAGCAAATACCTTAACCTGCATCCCAAACGCCCCTTTCTCCTAATTTAATAATAAATTGAAAAATGAAAAATGTCATTAGCTCTTTCTTCTTCAATGTCGGCTGGCTGCATCGACTATTTCAGTAAACTGCTTTATAATTGGCCGATTTTCATCATCTGTATGGGTCACGATATAAAACTCCCGTTCGTATGGTTCAAAGGTATCGACGATTTTTATGCGTCCGGCTCCTTCTGCAGGCATAGCTGCCAGCCTGGAAATAAAGCTAATTCCCAGCCCCGCTTCAACGGCAGCTATGACAGACTCCGTGCTTCCAATGGAAACAGCAACCTTCAAATCATCAAACGATAGACCCTTTTCGGCTAAGTAACGCTCCATCATTTTACGCGTGCCAGACCCTTCCTCACGGAGGACGAAATCATATTGTTGAAATTGCGAAAAATCTGCTGATGCCGTATGGACTAATGGATGATCTTCTGGCGTAACTAACACCAGGGAATCCACGGCAACCGGATTGCTTTTTAACAAGCGGGATTCGATCTTCATCCCGATGATCGCAGCATCAATCTGGTGGTTCTGCAGTTTTTCAAGTATCTTTTTCGAATCACCAATTTCGATTTTGACATCCACCTTTGGAAAAAGGCTGCGAAACTTTTTAACCCAGCCGGGAAGTAAATAGGTTCCAGGTATTGTACTCGCCCCAATTGTCAGTGTGCCTGTTAAGGTTCCCTGGAATTCGCCAAGTTCTCCCTCAAGCGTTCTCCACCGGCTGGCAATATCCTTTGCCGCTGCATAAACCAGCATTCCTGCTGGCGTCGGCCTGATTCCTGCCGCTCCCCTGTCAAGCAGTTCAAATCCTATCTCACCCTCAAGGCTTTTGATTTTCAGGCTGACAGAAGGCTGTGAGCTTTTGAGCGCGGCCGCTGCTTCGGAAAAACTATTCTTTTCGACAACCATTATGAATGCCTCTAGCTTTTTTAGATTCATCATTTTACTCCATCTTCTATTTCCGACTTCTATATATTCATTTTAATATGGAATGGCCCATTATAGGCAAGATATTTAACGATGCAAAATTTTACTTTCAAAATAGTATTGACATATTATTATCTGAATATTAATATAGTTCTTGTAAATATATTTTACAATAATAAAATCGATGACGAGAACACGTCCTTTATGGAAACTGATCCCCAGAGAGCCGGTGATTTGCTGCAAGCCGGTGTTCAGATTATAGAGGAACATCATCTCTGAGATGCAAAGCTGAATCCTAGATGTAGTAAGCTTTTGCCGGCTTGTCCGCCGTTAAATGGAACACGTATGATGGTACGTTGATGAGAGCCGCATGTTTGTGCGGAATCAGGGTGGTAACGCGAGCGCAACTCGTCCCTATTTTCAGGGGCGAGTTTTTTGTTTTTCATTTTATAACATTCCGTTCCGGAATTCCTATACTCTCAGTGCCAGAACATTATATTAGGAGGAGAAAAAGAATGGGAAGCTTAAGGGGTAAAGAAACACTCACAATCGGTCTGATGTTATTTGCATTATTCTTTGGAGCAGGGAATCTGATTTTCCCGCCGTTTTTAGGACAGGAAGCTGGAGTGAATTTTTGGCCAGCCATGCTAGGTTTTGTTGTAACGGGAGTTGGACTCCCATTATTGACTGTTGTTGTCATTTCCATGGCTAAGGATGGGATAAAAGAAATCGGCTCAAAGGTTCATCCTGTTTTTGCCATTGTTTTCAGCGCTGCTGTTTATCTTTCAATCGGGCCTTTCTTTGGAATTCCAAGAAGCGCTAATGTCGCTTTTGAAATGTCCGTTAAGCCCTTCCTTGGGGAATCTGGTACGAATTCCCTAGTACTTTTAGTATTTACGTTAGTCTTTTTCACACTCGTTTTCTGGGTTACATTAAATCCTTCAAAAATGGTCGAAAGGATCGGCAGCGTTTTGACGCCTGTTTTGCTTGCTGCAATCGTTCTGCTCGTGATTAGCAGCTTTTTAAAATTGGATGGATCGTTTGGAGCGGTATCTGAAAAATACGCAGCAGCGCCATTTGCTACTGGTTTCCTTGAAGGGTACCTGACAATGGATACAATTGCTGCTTTGGCCTTCGGAATCATTGTTGTTGGGGCTATCCAGCAGAAAAAAGCGCTGGAACGCAAGCAGGTTGTAAGGGAAACATTGAAAGCTGGCATAATCGCTGGCATCGGATTAGCTTTTGTCTATGTAACCGTCGGCCTTCTTGGAGCTAAAATGGCTTCGGTTGGTGAATACGAAAATGGCGGTACGATTTTAACAGAATTGGCAAAGCTGATGTTCGGGGCACCTGGCATGCTGTTGCTCGGCCTGATCGTAACGCTTGCCTGCTTCACAACGGCAGTTGGCCTTGTAGCAGCTACAAGCCAATTTTTCGCCAAGATGATGCCAAAGGTTTCTTATAAGACTTACACACTCGTTGTAACATTGGTCAGCTTATTGATCGCCAATCTTGGTCTTAACCAGATCATTTCAATTTCGGTACCCGTATTGATCGTTCTTTATCCGATTACAATCGTGCTAGTCATCCTATCCTTCCTGGACCGCTTCTTCAAGGGAGCACGCGGAGTCTATGTCGGGGCGGTGTTTGCAACCACACTTGTTAGCGTAGTTGATGGTTTGAAGACATTCGGAGTTGAATCAGAAGGACTCGCATCCCTTCTAAAATCATTGCCGCTTTATGCGGAGGGACTGGGCTGGCTTCTGCCTGCGCTAGTTGGCGCACTTGCCGGTTGGGCTTTTGACAGGCTGGTACCATCTAAAGAGTTAAAGACGGCTTCAGAGTAAAAACCAGATAGAATGAAAGGACCGGGCATGAGGTGCCCGGTCCTTTTTTTTTAGCTATTCATTTCTTCCCACTCCGACCTTAGGATTCCCATATTGATTCGGTCGTAAATTTTGCCATCACGATGAACTGCTTGTCTGATCCTGCCCTCGATTTGAAAGCCGGCTTTTTGATATGCACGTATCCCCTGCTCATTATATTCGATGACATCCAGGCCGACGCGGTGCAGGTTCAGCTCCTGGAAGGCATAGCGAAGGATGAGCTGCAATGCTTCGGACCCGAATCCTTTACCTCGATCATTGGAGTTTCCGATGCCCATTGCAAGCATTCCTGCCCTATTATTCCATTCGATGCTGTGGATAACGATAAATCCAATCAGCCTGTCATCCTCAATAGTACGTAAGCGGAAGTAAAAGCTGTTCGAACTAGGATCCCCCTCACCTTCAAAATGCTCCACCGGCCGAGGTATCGCAATTTCTGTGTCAACATTTCTCAGGTACTCCGGGTCCTCATCCCAGGAAGCGATGATATCTGTATCCCCTTCCCTTTTAGCTGTAAGCTTTAGTGTTTGTCCGCGAAAAAGATTCGTTTTCATTATTTTTTCTCCTATTCTAGTATTAATTTCACCTCTTCATCTGAAAAAAACAAGTTATATATACGCAATATTCTATCCCCTTTAAGTTTGATATTTCCATCTTATGGTTTCCGTGGATTTTAGGCAATAAAAATTTCCCTGAAAGTTTATCAATGCGGAGTGGATGGGTGCTAACAGTAGAGAAAGGCAGCCATTATGATATGCCTCTTTTCATGTGTGTTCTATTTTCAAAACTATGATTCATTCGAAATCTGCCTTGCCTATACTCTTACGTCTGTGAGCTGATTCAACTGGGTGCCAAATCCGGCTAACAACTGCTGCTGTCCGGCACTTATTCCAGTCAAATCATTTCTTAGCTTAGGGAGGTTTGCAACAATCTGCTCCTGCCCGTTCAATAGGAACACAAAAAAACTGCCAGGTATAACCCAGGCAGTCCGGCTATTTAAAAGGTGTTATAAATATTCGCACACTCTTCACCTGTTGGTTCATAAAAACAGTGAAGCTTAAATCGGCCGACATGTGGCTGATTGTACCATGTCGGTGGACAATCCCCTGGCGGACGGAAATACCATAGGCTAAACTTTGCCGGCCACAGCCTCTCCCCTTTAAGCGCACGCCTTGCGAGTCTCTTCTCGGTCTCTCTTGCCCGCTGATAAAAATAACCCTTTTGTGTTGCTTCAAAAGCATGTTCCTGATAAATCATCTGTGGCACAGTCCTTAAGCCCTTAAAATCTGAACAGTTTGCACGTATCCGGTTGATCCCTACGTTTCCCACCATCAGCATGCCCTGCTGCCCTTCACCTTCAGCCTCCGCTCTTAACAATCGCGCCAACAGATCGACATCAGCCTCCGTATGCTTTACTACTGCCATGGCAAAACCTCCACCATCGGATTCTCAGTACATAGGGGGATAACCCACCTGTTTCTCGGGCTACACTCCTTCACTTCTAATCCTATTTTTCAAAAGCTTGGGCTATACAGATTTCTTGTTCTTTTGTATAACAAATCCCCTTTTGCCTGTATAAGATGGTAGCAGGTCAAAGGTGGAGATTACCATGGAAAATGAGCGTAAGGAACTGTTTGGCGCATGGATTCAGGCATCCGGAACCACTCTCGCGGCAATCGGAAGCACCCCCTTGAAGAATTTTACCGAAAGCCAGTTGACCAGCTTTAATCTGTGGGGGAACGAGCTTCAGGCTTTAGGAAATGCACTGATTGCAGATAGTGAAGTCCTTATTACAATGGAGAAAATAGGAAACCAAATCCAGGCAGCAGGGAACCTTACTGTAATCGCTGGCATTATTCTTCCTGTGGAAGATGTCACGGGACAGGAACTCGATATCAGAGGAAATTTAATGCAGGCTCTCGGAGGCAGTGCTGCCCTCACAGACACTTTAGGAGAGAAACGGTCAGCTGAATCCCTCTACAATATATATGGAAACCTGCTTCAAATTATCGGGAATTCCATGCAAGCAATCGCAGGCATCATTGAGCTTCGGGGTCGGGACGGCGATAATATCAATACCGCAGGAAGCTGGATCCAGGCAGCTGGATCCGTTATCCAGGCGTTGGGTTCCACCAGAGATCATTTGGATGAAACTGGTTAAAAAGCAGAAATATTCTTGTTTCCTTCAGATTAGCTCGGGTAAATTCATAATACCTTTAATAGGTAATCCAGCAATCGAGGAGGTAATTTACATGGCAAAGAATAATGACAACAGAATGGAACGTGAAGATTATTTCAAGGACCGCGCTGGAACGGGTGATACTAGATTCCACGCTGTTCCCCATGATGAAGAAGGCTGGGCTGTTAAAAAAGAAGGACAGAATGACCCGGAACTTACTACTGACTCAAGATCCGAGGCTGTGAGCGAAGCTAAGCGAATGGCAGAGGAAGCCGGAACGATGGCTTACATCCACGACGAGGATGGGAAGATCAAGGACCAGTTTAAATATAACAACTAAGAATCACGGACATTTTTAGCAGAGTATCACTTTAACCAAATGGCAAATGTCTCTGGCAATCTATTAAAATAAGCGAAGCCTTGCAGATTACTGCAAGGCTTTTACAGTTAAGCTTTTAACACATCGTGGTCTACATAACGCTCGCCGTTCAGCTCACTGATGACGTTGATTGCAACCTTCGCACCGTCTCCAGCTGTGATGATTGTGTGCATGCTTACGCCAGCGCAAGTGCCTGCAGCCCAAACGCCTTCAACATTTGTTTTACCGGCAGCATCGACATCGAAAATCGTCTTGATTCTTGGCTCTGTGCCATCTTTTGTTGCAAGAGCTGATGCTTCCGCTACATCAGTCATCATGCCTGACGCGATGATGACATGCTTTGCTTCATACTCGCCGTTTTCCGTTACGACTTTAAGGCCGTTGTCTGTTTTACTGACAGAAGTCACTGTTGTTTCAACAACTTCAGCACCGTGTTTTTTGGCTTGATTGATGCCAGTTTCAACTAAGTCAGGTCCTGCGATTTCAGGAGCGCCGTAGTGGTTCTCCATCCAGGCACGCTTCGTTACGCTTTTATTGTTATCCAGCACGATTGTTTTTTTGCCAGCCTTTGCTGTGAAAATTGCTGCGCTTCCACCTGCGGGGCCTGCTCCGATAATTGCTACATCATACATAGGAAAATTCCTCCTTTTCTTTTTTTCAATATAATCATAACAGATTTCTTTCTATAAGCGAATATTTTAAAACTAGGATTTCAGTCTCAATAACATGGCTTATTTTGATTTTATTATTGAGTTGTCTGCTGATACAAGAGCGCCTGTGCAATCCCGACAAAGTATTCTGATTCCCGGATGATATGGTCCAGTACCACTTTGGCGGTTGGGTTGTTTTTCACCGCTTCACTTTCATTTTTAATTTGCTCGCACAATTTAATGAACTCGAGACTTTCCTGCAAATAATAAGAGGTCAGCTTCAATACATGCTGATGAAGCTGGGCTGGTATATAATTGGCCGACCTCGTCACCGTCTCGATGAATCTTAAAACTTGATGGCGGGTCTCCCCCAATACCTTTTCCCATTGCTTCAGGGCATCTACATATTTTTGTTCCAGATCAGGCGTTAACTCCCTGATCACAACAGTATGTTCCTCCTCCTGATGTTTCCAGAACTCAGCTTCATCCAATATCCGCAAGGGCATCTGCTGGCCATAGTAGAACTGCATGTTCTCCCCTCCTCAAAAATGTAATCGTATGAAATGTATGTTTTTCTAACCATATATATGCTAGCTGAGAATATGTTAAAGTAGGAGTGTGATTTGGAAAAATAAAACTAAATTGCGATTGGAGGAGTGCTTATGAGGGAACTCTTTGAGCCGGGTACAGAAGCTGTCTTTCAGCTATTTTCTAGTGTTCATCAGTATACACTTGCAGCATTCCTGCTGATGATAATCCTGCTATTCTCGCTTCGTAAACCGCTGAGAAATCCCCGTATTAATGTTATTGCACGGGTTGGATTATTTCTTGTGCTGATCATTTCCGAAATTAGCCTGCAGGCTTGGCTTTGGTGGAGCGGCCATTGGAGCTACCAATATTCGCTGCCCCTTCATCTGAGCAGTATCTCACTCATCCTCTCAGCCCTTTTACTTTTAACCAAAAGATATGCATTGTTTGAATTCACCTATTTTGTCGGTGTCGGCAGCGCGCTGCAGGCGATGATCACGCCGGACATCAGCCTGTATACCTTCCCACACTACCGCTATATCCATTTCTTTGTTTCCCATGGAGGAACTGTGGTAGCCAACCTGTTCATGGTATTTGTAGCCGGATACAGGCCGACCGGGAAATCCATTTGGAAAGCGTTTCTCTGGCTGAACGTCTATACACTCATCGTATTTATCGTCAACTTCCTGATTGAAGGAAACTATATGTACATCTCCGAAAAACCCGTCAATCCGTCGCTGATTGACTATCTCGGACCATGGCCGTGGTACATCCTTTCATTAGAAGCCATTACGCTTGTTACCTTCTTTATTTTATATTTGCCGTTCTGGCTTACAAAGCGGCTGGACAGACAAAAGCCGCAACAATAAACAAGCTATAAGCAAAAAAGAGCCCAGAAATATTCTCTGAGCTCCTTATTTTTATCTGCTTGAAAAACTTGTCGGGCCTACATAAGGACCTTTTTATACTCCATAAAATTTTGGATAAGCTGTTCGGGCACCTGGAGGATATCCTGTTCCTGATCCTACCGAGTCTAATCCCGAATAGCCGACAAATGGGTACGCATTATCCTGGTATCCGGCTCCGCCTAAAGCTGGGTAGCCCTCTCCGACAGATCCCGGATATCCCCCTATACCTGCACCGGGATATCCTCCTATACCTGCGCCTGGATATCCTCCTATACCTGCGCCTGGATATCCTCCTATACCCGCGCCTGGATATCCTCCTATACCCGCGCCTGGATATCCTCCTATATTTGCTCCAGGATAACCGGCAGGAGGAAGGTAGGAACCTCCTGGAAATCCAGCTTCAGGATACCCGTATGGTCGCGGTGGCAATGGACGTGGTGAAGAAAATGCACCACCAAGTAATCCACCCGCAAACCCACCTGCTAAACCACCTAAAAACGGCCACCATCCGATACCAGCGCCGAATCTATAGTCATTTGGTTGATTGTAATTCACATATGGATACATACTGACGAACCTCCTCTTCTTAATGTTATATGCACCACCCTTTGTTTTCGTTTGGGCCCAGTGAGTATTGAGACCGGGGTTCTTTTTAAATCAGCGTTCATACAGTCATGACTGATTAAAGTGGAGCCAAAACTGTAGGTCATTGAATTGTGCTAGATGAAGTTCGTATTACATCAAGTAAATCCATTACATCCTTGCCGAATCGTTGTTAAATATCCAATTCCATTACCGTTGAAATCGGTTTAAAACCTAAGTTTTCGCAGAGGATTCTGGAAGGGTTCCCTTCGAACACATTAAGCTGGATCGTCCTTATCCCCTGTCCCTTAAACTCTTGAATCGCCGCTGCTGTTAGGTCCTTGCCAATACCTGATTTTCTGTATTTTGGAAATACATATACACTAAGAAGGTTCCCAATGACCTGATTCTTCACCATATTCAACTCTGTAGCCAACAATATCCATCCCTTCAGCCGGCGATTCTCTTCATCAATGAGAAAATAGCCCCCGGATTGGATGATGGGCATAAATAAGTTATAAGCATTTTGAACACTGTTTTCTGCGTATCCCATCGAGCTCTCCTTCATCACCTTCCCAGAAAGCTGAACAATATAGTTTGCCTCTGCTTGAGTCGCTCTTCTGATCGTCATTAAAAAGACCTCAATTCAAACTAATATGTACTAATATATAGAAAGTCTCCGATATGGGTGCTTGGCTTTGTACATAGAATTGATATCACAAAAAAAATCACCAAAAAAAATAAAGCATAAAGTTTCCAAACGGAAATTTTATGCTTTACGTCACAAAACAAAATAAAAATCCACCAACATATGTATTGGTGGAGACGGTGGGAGTCGAACCCACGTCCAAAGATATTGGCACTTAAGCTTCTACGAGTGTAGTCGGCATATTGGCGATTCGCTGGTCCTTTTGCCTACCGACAGGCGGCCGGCCAGCTAGCCTGGTTGTTCTCTTCCTTCATCCTCAGGCGGTGGAATCCGGCGTAGCCCACTTAGAGTGAGTCCGCTACCCTACCACATGGGCGATGGAGGGGCGAACCGCTATGCAGTATTAAGCTGCGAAAGCGAAGTTGTTGTTTTCTTTGCCAGTTATAGGCGTTGACGTTTTTACGAGGCCGATCCCCTCGACTCGCCACCTAAGCTCAAACTACCCCTGTCGAATCCGTAACGTCCCCATATAAAAGGTTGCTGTATCCATGATACAGACGTTAGGAGAACTCGGTAAGCCGAGCATTAAGTTATGCTGTCACTAACTGGTGACAATTATTATTATAACACACTGAGTACTTTTTTCAACTGGTACACTCTTCCTCAGCTGACAAGCTTACATTTTCTGGCGTTCGCGGAATGCACGCTCAATATCACGGCCTGCTTCCTTCTTCTTTAGCGTCTCACGCTTGTCATAGTTCTTTTTACCCTTACCAAGACCGATTAAAACCTTCGCGTATCCGTTCTTTAGGTAAATCTTCAATGGCACCAGCGCATATCCTGCTTCCTTCGTTTCACCAATCAGCTGATTGATCTGGCGTTTGTGAAGCAAAAGCTTTCTTGTCCGCAGCGGGTCATGGTTATAACGGTTTCCCTGTTCATATGGGCTGATGTGCAGGTTATATAAGAATAACTCACCATTATGGACTTTCGCGTATGAATCCTTTAGCTGGACGCGTCCGTTACGGATTGATTTAATCTCTGTTCCCTGAAGAACTACTCCGGCTTCATAAGTTTCTTCGATGAAATAGTCGTGGTTTGCTTTTTTATTTTGTGCGACGACTTTTCCCTCACCTTTTGGCATAAAAACTTCCCCCTTCTATTGTTTAACATTTTAGCAAATAACGAACGCTGTCACAATGAAAAGCGCAAGCGCCTTGGTCAGCCCCGACAAGCGCTGCCCGCCGATAACGCCACGTCCTGTGGCTGGCGGGTCTAGCACATCGTGTGCCTCGGAGGGCCGACCAGTGAAGTCGCTCTTTGACTTCATTGGGCGGACCGAAGCGGCTCGAGGGGCTAGGCGCTGGAGCTAGACACTAATCTAAGTATACTTTTTTATTAAAGGACAACAGAGAGCCCCTTCATCAGGAGCTCTCTTTTTCAGTTTGCCTATTTTCTCTTTTTGGGTTTGCGTTTTGCGGCTGGGGCGTTCTCAAAGAACTTTTTCTTCTTGCTCTTTGGTTTTGAACCGGAGCCTGAGCCGTCTCTGCCGCCTCCTGATCCTCTTCCGCCAGATCCTCGGCCGCCACGTTTGCCTTCCTCTTCTTTTCCGCGACGCGGCTTCTTCTCGCTGCTGCCAGTCTTGAAGACCTTTGGTGCCGCAGGGCGTTCACGTCTTGGAGTACCTTTCATGCCGACAATTTCGAAATCGATAGAGCGCTCATCTTTATTGACTTTGATGACGCGGACGGTGATTTCATCCCCGATTCTGAAGACATTGCCTGTTCGCTCGCCAATCATCGCTAGATGGCGTTCATCATAGCGGTAATAATCATCTGTCATGTAGCTGACATGTACTAGGCCTTCAATTGTGTTAGGAAGCTCGACAAACATCCCAAAGTTCGTAACGGAACTGATGATTCCATCGTATTCCGTCCCAACTTTATCTTCCATGTACTCGGCTTTCTTCAGCTCATCTGTTTCACGTTCGGCTTCAACAGCTCTGCGCTCCATATTGGATGAATGCTCGGCGATATCCGGCAGCATTGCATTCCATTTTTCCTTCGTTGCCTGGTCGAGCTTGCCTTCGATCAAGTAGGTCCTGATCAAGCGGTGGACAATCAAGTCAGGATAACGACGAATTGGTGATGTGAAGTGCGTGTAGAACTCTGTTGATAGACCAAAGTGTCCAAGGCTTTCTGGATAGTATTTCGCCTGTTGCATCGAACGGAGCATGACAGTTGAAACCACCATTTCCTCCGGCTTCCCCTGGACTTCCTCGATGATTTCCTGCAGGGCTCTTGGGTGCACTCCGTTTGCGGATCCTCTGACAAGGTATCCGAAGTTTGTAATGAAATCAAAGAATTTTCTCAGCTTATCCTCTTTTGGATCTTCGTGAATACGATAGATGAATGGCACATCAAGCCAGTGGAAATGCTCGGCGACCGTTTCGTTCGCCGCCAGCATGAATTCCTCGATCAGCTTTTCAGCGACTGAACGCTCTCGCAAAACGACATCCGTTGGGTGACCTTCTTCATCAACCAGTACCTTTGATTCTTTAAAATCAAAATCGATGGCGCCTCTTTCCATCCTTTTTTTACGAAGGATAGCGGCAAGCTCTTCCATCATCTCGAACATTGGCACAAGAGATTCGTAACGTGAGCGCGTTTCTTCGTCTTGATCAACGAGAATCCTGTTCACATCGAAATACGTCATTCGCTCTGTCGTCTTGATGACACTCTGGTAGATTTCATGGTCTACGACTTGTCCATCTGGAGTGATCTCCATATTACAAGACAGCGTCAGTCGGTCGACTTTCGGATTCAGCGAGCAAATACCGTTTGATAAGCGATGCGGAATCATTGGGATAACCCGGTCAACCAAATAAACACTCGTTGCACGGTCTTCTGCTTCACGGTCAATTGGAGAATCCTCGGTTACATAGTACGTAACATCGGCGATATGGACACCAAGCTTATAGTTGCCGTTTTCAAGTCTTGTGACCTGGACTGCATCGTCAAGGTCCTTTGCATCGGCGCCATCAATTGTGACGATGACTTCATCACGGAGGTCACGGCGGTTCGCAATCTCACTCTCATTGATCTGGTCCGGCGCTTCATTCGCCTGCTTGAGAACTTCATCCGGGAACTCCATAGGCAATCCGTGCTTGTGGATGACCGACAGGATATCGACGCCCGGGTCATTTTTATGGCCGAGGATCGCGGTAACCTCACCCTCAGCACTTTTCCGTCCTTCAGGATAGCTCGTCAATTTTACGACGACCTTATGCCCTTCGACTGCACCCATCCCTGCCTCTTTCGGAATAAAGATGTCACTTGTAAACTTTTTATCATCCGGAATCACAAAACCGAAATGCTTGCTTTCGGTATAGGTACCAACGATTTGCGAGACACCTCTTTCGAGAATGCGGACAACTGTTCCTTCTCGGCGCTGCCCAGAGCTGTCCGATGATACTCGCACAAGGACTGTGTCACCGTTCATCGCATTGCTCGTTTCATTCGGCGGAATGAAGATATCGTCCATGCCCTGTTCTTCGGTGATAATAAATGCAAACCCCTTGGCATGAGCACTGTAACGTCCGCGTACGAGATTCATTTTTTCAGGAAGTCCGTACCTATCACTTCGAGTTCTAACGACTAGCCCCTTTTCCTCCATAACCACTAGCGCTTTTACAAAATCCTTGAATGTCGAGGAGTCCTCGATCCCAAAGGCGCTTTCCAGTTCCTGGACTGTAAGAGGTTTGTAAGCTTCATCCTTCATATAATGCAATAGCCTGTCTATATGGCCTTTAATATTCTCATCCATTAATAAATCCCTCCTTTATTGGGCTATTTTCGTAATATTGTCGCTCATGGTGCAAAAAAACAACACAATAAATTTTTCATATGTTTTTATTCTTTCCAATTTAATGACTCAAGAAACTCGTAAACATCTTCGTGCAGCTGATCACGTTCTTTATCAAGAGTGATGACATGCCCTGATTCCTCATACCACTTCAGCTTTTTATGTTCAGACTCGATGTTGTCATGGATGATATTCGCACTGTCAGGGTCAATGATGATATCATGTCGCGCCTGGACAACAAACGTCGGGGTATAAATCATGTCGATGCTTCCTCGGACTTCCTTGATGAGTTCCTGGAGGTCTTTCAGAGTGGCCATCGATTTTTGTTCGAGCTCCTTTACTTCCGCCTCGATTTGCTCTTCAGGCTTGCCTTCCATCCTCTTATATTCGCGTGCATACTCAAGGACACCCCGGTACATCAACTCTTCCGTCTTAAGATGCATCGGTGCGCACATTGGCACGATTCCCTTGAGTGGCTTTGTATATCCGAGTTTCAGCGAAAGGACACCGCCCAGAGATAAACCAGCTACCGCAATCTCCTCATAGCCTTCGTTTTTAAGGAATTCGTAGCCATCAAGCGCATCCTGCCACCAATCCTCAGGACCAGTATGTATCAGTTCTTCAGGCGGGACACCATGTCCTTTAAAAACAGGCGCATGGCATGTATATCCTTTTCCTTCTAAAAATCGGCCCATCATCCTGACATCCGCAGAATTACCGGTAAATCCATGCAGCAGCAATACCGCTCTTTTTCCAGATTTAAATGTAAAAGGTCTTGGTACTAACTTTCTCATTTTCCTACTCCCTCTATCAGATATCTTCCTTAGTTTTAACAAACATACTTGTAACATTCAATTAAAAGCCTTTAAATATGTAAATACCCATATTCACCAGAAATATGTGAGTTTTTTGCTTAAGTAAACACAATAAAACCCGGCCTCTATGAAGCCGGGTCATTGTGTGTATTATAGTTCGAAATAAGTAACGGCAATAGTCAAAACAAAAAATAAAACAGACAACACGATCGTGACACGGTGCAGGACAAGATCAAGGCCTCTTGCCTTCTGCTTGCCAAACAATTGCTCAGCGCCGCCCGAAATCGCACCGGACAGACCAGCACTCTTTCCTGATTGAAGAAGAACAACTCCAATAAGAGCAATACTGACGATCACTAAAAGAACAACTAACAATGTATGCATGACGTACCTCCCGATAAAACTGTTAACAGTATTTTTAATTTATCACATTTTCAGGAATGAAACAATACTTGTCCGAACAGTTCCTAATTTATGCATAAAAAACTAACTGTTAGCGTAATGGAGCCGGGAGAATAGAGTGAGATCTGTATAGCAAATCAGAAACTGTCGTACATTGATATCCATTTTTATATAAGATTTTAAGAATGTCTTCCACCGCTTTTACCGTTTGCGAACGGTCTCCACCTGCATCATGGAAAATAATGATATCTCCAGACTTTGTGTCAGAGATAACATTTTGTGTGATTTTTGCCGCTCCAGGCCTGCTCCAATCCCTTGTCTCCTGATGCCATGACCAGAGAATCACATTGTAGTCAGCCTCTATGGCAGTGTCGACGATTTCCTTGTCATAATAACCAGCGATTGGCCGAAAGAGGGTTGGGGTGACACCAGTTATCCCTTTGATAACAGCGGCATTTTTCTCGAGTTCTTTTTTCAGCATGGCTGATGAGTAGCCGTCGCGGAAACGATGGCGGTACGTATGATTGCCGATCTCATGCCCTTCATCTGCCTGTCTTTCAATGATTTCAGGGTATTTTTCAGCTTCTTCACCAATCACAAAAAAAGTAGCCTTAGCATTGTATTTCTTTAAAGCATCAAGGATTTGCGTAGTATAGGCAGGATCCGGCCCATCATCAAATGTGAAGGCAACTAACTTCTCCTCCACAGGAATATCCCAATAAACATGCCCAGTCTTCTCGAATTTTGCTCTTTTGATTGAGGAAGGTGTGGCTGATGCTGGCTCGACAGTATTTATAGTTAAAACCATCATCAGGGCAGCAGCCAGGATGATTCTCTTCATTTGGATCCGCTCCAATCTTTTAGTTTCTAACTACTATTGTGAGGATTTGTCAGCCAGTTTATTTCTTGGAGAGGATGTTTTTTGAGGCCAATTTTGACCCAGTAACCGTCAGAGTACTTTTACTATCGGACACTTTTCTCGAAATTCCTCTTCTGTTTGTCCTTTAGAGCTTACAAAAAAACGCCGGCAGCATCGTCATGCTACCGGCGTCATATTTTACGGAGAGTTAAGTTGACTCCGTAATATTACTTCTTAAGGTTGTAGAAAGATTTGATTCCGTTGAAGCGAGCTGTTTCGCCAAGCTGGTCTTCGATGCGAAGAAGCTGGTTGTACTTCGCTACGCGGTCTGTACGTGATGGTGCACCAGTCTTGATTTGACCAGCGTTTGTTGCTACTGCGATGTCAGCGATTGTTGAATCTTCTGTTTCACCAGAGCGGTGAGAGATTACAGCTGTGTAGCCTGCGCGCTTCGCCATTTCGATTGCGTCGAAAGTTTCTGTCAAAGTACCAATTTGGTTAACCTTGATCAGGATTGAGTTGCCAACGCCTTGCTCGATACCTTGAGCAAGCTTCTTCGTGTTTGTTACGAACAGGTCATCACCAACTAGCTGAACTTTGCCGCCAAGGCGCTCAGTCAGTAGCTTGTGGCCTTCCCAGTCGTTTTCATCCAAACCGTCTTCGATTGAGATGATTGGGTATTTAGAAGCCATTTCTGCGTACCAGTCAACCATTTCAGCAGATGTCTTAACAACGCCTTCACCAGAAAGGTGGTACTTGCCGTCTTCCTTGTTGTAGAACTCAGAAGATGCAGAGTCCATAGCTAGCATTACTTGCTCTCCTGGCTTATAGCCTGCTTTTTCGATCGCTGTTACGATTGTTTGAAGAGCTTCTTCGTTTGAACCTAGGTTTGGAGCGAATCCGCCTTCGTCACCTACAGCTGTGTTCAAGCCTTTTTCTTTTAAAACTGCCTTCAGGCTGTGGAAGATTTCAGCTCCCATGCGAAGTGCTTCACGGAAGTTTTCAGCGCCAACAGGCATGACCATGAATTCCTGGATGTCAACGTTGTTGTCAGCATGCTCGCCGCCGTTAACGATGTTCATCATTGGAACTGGAAGCTGCTTGGAGTTGAAGCCGCCAAGGTATTGGTATAAAGGAAGATCTAGATAGTCTGCAGCAGCGTGGGCAACAGCCATGGATACGCCAAGGATTGCGTTAGCGCCTAGCTTACCTTTGTTTTCTGTTCCATCTAATTCAATTAGCGCCTGGTCGATACCGATCTGGTCAAGAACGTTGAACTCTTCGCCAACCAAGAATGGAGCGATGATTTCGTTCACGTTTTCAACTGCTTTTAATACACCTTTTCCAAGGTAGCGGCCTTTATCGCCGTCACGAAGTTCAACTGCTTCGTATTCACCTGTTGAAGCACCACTTGGAACTAATGCGCGTCCGAATGCGCCTGATTCTGTGAAAACTTCTACCTCAACTGTTGGGTTACCGCGGGAATCTAATACTTCACGTGCATATACGTCTGTAATGAATGGCATGGCAATCTCTCCTTATTGTTAAAAGTTATTTTTTAATCAATGATGTTCCAGTCATTTCGGCTGGTTTATCGAGTCCAAGTAATTCTAGCATAGTCGGTGCAAGGTCGCCGAGGATTCCGTCTTTACGAAGCTCAACGCCTTCCTTTGTGACAATGACAGGCACGGGATTTGTTGTGTGGGCTGTCATCGGGTTTCCTTCAAGTGTCACGACTTCGTCTGCATTACCGTGGTCAGCAGTGATGATCGCCGTTCCACCCTTTGAAACAATCAGGTCAACGATACGTCCGAGGCACTCGTCAACTGTCTCGACAGCCTGGATTGTTGGCTCAAGCATACCTGAGTGTCCAACCATGTCAGGGTTCGCAAAGTTCAACAAAATCGCATCGAAGTTTTCCGCTTCGATTTCCTTGAGCAATGCATCCGTCACTTCATAAGCGCTCATTTCCGGCTGCAAGTCATATGTTGCAACCTTAGGCGAGTTAATCAGGATCCGCTTTTCGCCAGGGAATTCCTGCTCACGTCCGCCGCTCATGAAGAACGTTACGTGCGGATATTTTTCCGTTTCAGCAATACGAAGCTGAGTCATTCCAGCCTGTGAAATCACTTCACCGACTGTGTTATCAAGGTTAGATGGCTCGAACGCCACATAACCGTCAACGGTCTCACTGAAGTGAGTCAAGCAGACAAAGTGAAGGTTCTCAGGATGAGCTTCGCCTCGGTCGAATGAACGGAAGTCTTTATTTGTAAAAGTGTTGGATATCTGGATTGCGCGGTCAGGACGGAAGTTGTAGAAAATTACAGCATCGTCGTTCTGGATCGTCGCAACAGGTGAACCATCTTTTTTCACAAGGACAGATGGGACAACGAATTCATCAAAGATTCCGTTATTATAGTTATCTTCGATTAATTCCATAGGGTTCGAATACGTAGGTCCGTCGCCGTACACCATCGAACGGTAGGATTTCTCCACACGTTCCCAGCGCTTGTCGCGGTCCATAGAATAGTATCGCCCAGAAATCGTCGCAAATTCACCGACACCGATTTCGTTCATTTTTTCTAATGTTTGTTCAATATATCCTGGCGCTGTTTTCGGTCCGACATCGCGTCCGTCAAGGAATCCGTGTACATATACCTTTTCCAGACCTTCGCTGGCAGCAAGCTTCAACAAAGCAAACATATGCTCAATATGGCTGTGTACGCCGCCGTCAGACAGCAATCCCATCAAATGGAGGGCAGTGCCTTTTTCCTTTGCATGCTTGATCGCTGCAAGGAAGGTTTCATTTTGTTCAAATTCGCCTTCACGAATCGAAATATTCACTCGTGTAAGACTCTGGTAAACGATGCGGCCAGCACCGATGTTCAGGTGTCCAACCTCCGAGTTACCCATTTGGCCCTCTGGCAGGCCTACCGCTTCACCGCTCGCAATTAACTGTGCATGCGGGAAATGGTTCCAGTAGCGGTCAAAGTTCGGCTTTTTCGCCTGGGCAACGGCGTTTCCCATCCGTTCGCCTCGCAACGCGAAGCCGTCCAGAATAATCAAAGCTGTTGGTGACTGTTTACTCATGAGTACCTGCCTCCAATAATTGCAAGAAGGAATCCGTCTCAAGGCTTGCTCCGCCAACCAATGCGCCGTCGATGTCTGGCTGTGACATGTATTCCTGGATGTTAGCCGGCTTTACGCTTCCACCGTATTGGATGCGGACTGCTTCAGCCACTTCTGGCGAAAATTGCTCTGCAACCACCTTGCGGATGTGTGCGCAAGTTTCGTTTGCATCTTCAGCAGTAGAAGACTTACCAGTTCCAATCGCCCAGATTGGTTCATAAGCGATGACAGTCTGCTTGACCTGCTCATCAGTTAGGCCATTAAGAGCTGCTTTGATCTGGCCGCCAACGAACTCATTTGTTTCGCCATTCTCGCGTTGCTCAAGTGTTTCACCGCAGCAAACGATTGGAGTCAGGTTATATTTGAATGCAGACAAAGTCTTTTTGTTAACAGAGTCATCTGTTTCATTGAACATTTCACGGCGTTCTGAGTGTCCGATGATGACATATTTCGCACCGATGTCTTCCAATGCCTTCGGGCTGACTTCGCCTGTAAAAGCTCCGCTTTCTTCGAAGTGCATGTTTTGCGCCCCGACTTCAACGGCTGAATTCTGTGTTAGCTCAACTAGCTGTCCAAGGAACAAAGCAGGAGCACACACAACAGATTCAACCTTGTCCTTTGAAGGAACAAGACCGCTCACTTTTTCAATAAAATCCTTTGCTTCAGGCAGCGTTTTATGCATTTTCCAGTTACCTGCAATGATAGGTTTTCGCATGCTGACACTTCCTTTCAAGATTGCTGCACAATGCAGCATTTTAATGCTTTTAAAAATGCCTCTGGATGTTGGGCTTAATTAGCTATGTTAAATTAGACTATTGATTTCCGTTCCAGGCGCTTCGCTTTCCGCGGGGCTGGCGGTGAGCCTCCTCGTCGCCGTTGGCGTCTGCGGGGTCTCACCTGTCCAGCTGATCCCGCAGGAGTCTGCGCGCCTTCCACTGCAATCAACAGGTGTTAAAAATGTAGTAAGCTTTTACACAGCCATTTTTCAAAAATAATGGCTACAGCAGTGGTCAAGATCCGCACCCATACACTGCTGCCGGCACCGCCTGTATTCTATAAAACAAAACTTACTTATCGTTCAATGCCACTACGCCTGGTAGCTGCTTGCCTTCCATGAATTCAAGGGAAGCACCGCCGCCAGTGGAAATGTGGCTCATTTTTTCAGCTAGGCCGAATTTTTCTACAGCCGCTGCAGAGTCTCCTCCGCCGATAACCGAATATGTATCATTAGCATCGGCTAAAGCTTGTGCTACAGCTTTCGTACCTCCTGCGAACTTGTCGATTTCAAATACGCCCATTGGTCCGTTCCAGATGACTAATTTGGACTTTTGAATCACATCGCGGTAAGTTTCAGCTGTCTTTGGCCCGATATCAAGAGCTTCCCAATCCGCAGGAATTTCTTCAATCGCAACGACCTTTGTATTCGCATCAGCAGAAAAATCATCAGCAACGATGGCGTCAACAGGCATGTAGAAGTTAACACCCTTCGCCTTTGCCTTTTCCATGAAGCTCTTAGCCAACTCAATTTTATCTTCTTCTAAAAGAGATTTGCCGATTTCGTGGCCCTGTGCTTTTACGAAAGTATAAGCAAGTCCGCCGCCGATGATCAGGTTATCTACTTTTTCCAATAGGTTGTCGATTACGCCGATCTTATCTTTAACCTTCGCGCCGCCGATGATAGCTGTGAACGGACGCTCTGGATTTAATAATGCTTTTCCAAGAACTTCAAGCTCTTTTTCCATTAGGAAGCCTGAAACTGCAGGAAGATGCTTCGCGATGCCTTCTGTTGAAGCATGCGCACGGTGGGCAGCTCCGAATGCATCATTCACATACACGTCTGCAAGTTCTGCAAATGCTTGTGCAAGGTCAGAATCGTTCTTCTCTTCGCCAGGATAGAAGCGGACATTCTCAAGAAGCAGGACATCGCCTTCGTTCATGCTGTCGATTTCAGATTTCACAGACTCGCCATGTGCTTCGTCTGTTTTCTTTACATCTTTGCCAAGCAGCTCGGACAAACGCTTTGCTACTGGAGTCAAACGCAATTCTTCAACAGCCTGCCCTTTTGGACGGCCAAGGTGGCTTGCAAGAAGGACTTTAGCTCCCTGCTCAACTAGATACTGGATTGTTGGAAGGGCTGCACGGATCCTTGTATCATCGGTAACCTGTCCATCCTTCATCGGCACGTTAAAATCAACGCGGCAAAAAACTCGTTTTCCTTTTACATCCACATCTTTAACTGTCTTTTTATTCAAGGCTAGAGACCTCCTTTAAAATCGCGCTAATGCGCGTTTAAGCAGAAAAAGAGGAGAGGGACTTTTCCCCGCTCCCCAATTCATCCCACTACATTATAGTCGTTAATGGATGGTTTATCCAATAATAGCTTACAGACCTTTTTTAGCGATGAAATCAACAAGGTCAACTACGCGGTTAGAGTAACCAGACTCATTGTCGTACCAAGAGATTACTTTTACCATGCTGCCTTCCATAACCATTGTTGAAAGTGCGTCGATTGTAGAAGAGTAAGCGTTGCCGTTGTAGTCGCTTGATACAAGCGGCTCTTCGCTGTAGCCAAGGATTCCTTTAAGTTCGCCTTCAGAAGCTTTCTTGAATGCAGCGTTGATTTCTTCAACTGTTACGTCTTTGTCAAGCTCAGCAACAAGGTCCACCAATGATACGTTAGGAGTTGGAACACGCATAGCTCCACCGTTCAATTTGCCTTTAAGTTCAGGCAATACTAGAGAAACTGCTTTTGCAGCACCAGTAGTTGTAGGAATGATGTTTTCCGCAGCTGCACGTGCACGACGGTAGTCTTTGTGCGGAAGGTCAAGAATTTGCTGGTCATTTGTGTATGAGTGAACAGTTGTCATCATACCGCGCTTGATTCCGAAGTTGTCGTTCAATACTTTCGCGAATGGAGCCAAGCAGTTTGTAGTACAAGATGCGTTTGAGATTACGTGGTGGTTAGCTGCATCGTACTTGTCATCGTTAACGCCCATTACGATAGTGATATCTTCATCAGATGCTGGAGCAGAGATGATAACTTTCTTAGCGCCTGCTTCTAAGTGTTTCGCAGCGTCAGCACGCTTAGTGAAACGTCCTGTAGATTCAACAACTACTTCTACGCCAAGGTCGCCCCAGCCAAGTTGAGCTGGATCTCTTTCAGCAAGTACTTTTACTTTGTGGCCGTCAACTACAAGGTAGTCACCGTCAACTGTAATTTCTTTATTTAAAGTACCGTGAACTGTGTCATATTTTAAAAGGTGAGCAAGCATGTTTGCATCAGTTAAATCGTTAACTGCTACTACTTCTACGTTAGGGTTGTTTAATGCTGCGCGGAAAACTACGCGTCCAATTCTGCCAAATCCGTTAATACCAACTTTTACTGCCATTGTGTATTTCCTCCTTTGATTCCTTAAAGGTGTTGTTTATATTAAGGTGTTACCCTTGTAACAATTGTTTAGCGGCTCCTTCATCCGTAATCAGGATGGTTGAGGAAGGTGCCTGTTTCATGTAGGCTCTGATCGCCTTTGCCTTCGACTCTCCTCCGGCAACCGCGACGACATCTCCCACATTTTCAAGATCGTCCAATTGAAGGCCGATCGTCAGTACTTTATGGACGATTTCCCCGGCTTCGTTGAAATAATAGCCGAAAGCCTCGCCAACTGCTTTTCCATCGAGGATCTTATGTAAATCCTCTGGACTGGTATTGCGACGTTCTGCCATTGTAATAGCGTCTCCAATACCGTGTAAAACCATGCTTGCTGATTTGACTAAATTCCAAACCTCATAAATCAGCGGTTCTTTGATAAAGGATTTATAAACCTCCGTGCTGACCTGGTCGGGTACATAAAAGACTCTGTTGCGTGAATTCGTGTTGTCCGCCATGATCGCACAAATCGTGTTTGCCTGATTCTTGACGTCCTCGCCTATTCCGCCCCTTGCCGGGACAAACAGCAGGTCCTTCTCCCCGAAGTCGGGTGTCAACATATCAGCAACAGCCGCCATCGTCGATCCCCCAGTCACAGCAATAATATTCTTGCTTTGGAGGAGATCTCTCATGCAATTGGCTGTAGCGCGCCCCAGCTCACTTTTCACCCATGGTGACCGGTCGCTGTCCCCTGGAACAACAATGACTTTCCGTATGCCCATGCGCTCCTGAAGCTGACGTTCTAAGGTGTTTATACCCATAATGTCTCGCATTACTCTTTCAAGACTTTCCAGTATATCTTTTCCCTCTTGAGTCAGCGTCATTCCCTGAACCGACATCGAAATCAGATTCTGGTCTTTCAAAAACTCCACTTCAGAACGCAATACCCGCTCAGTTAGATTGAGGCTAACTGAAAGGTTTCTCCTGCCGACTGGCTGCATCACGTTTATGTACTGCAGGATGAGGTATCGTTTTTGCATAACTTGCAGTAAATCGGGCAATATTCTTTTTTGAATATCAATGAGCGAATGGTCCATGTTGATATTCTCCTTTTAGTGTTGGACTTCAAATGTCCCGCCAAGACATATTATGTCCCACTTGCGGTAAAAAAAATCACCCCTGCTACAAATTTCATTTTAACAGGAGTGAAAACCTTAATCAACTTATAAACTCAAGGTTTTTTCGTGAAAACGCTTCACTTATGAACTTTTTGTTCACAATGCCATATTGCAGCTCTTCGCCGTCCAATTCTACAACAGGAATCATAATTCCATACTTCTCGACAAGCTTGTCATCAAGGTCGATATTGATCTCTTCTATTGTAAAATTCCAATCTTGCTGGAGTTCCTCCAGGATTTCGCGTGCCGTTTCGCACAAATGGCAGCGCGGACGTGAGTAGAGTTTGACTGTTTTTTTCATTTTAGTCTCCTTAGACTGGTTTCTTAGCCTACTTTGGTGGTTATTCGCAGATTTAGGTGCTTTGTTCGCAAAAAAAGAATTTTGTTCGCAAATCCAGGAGCTTTATTCGCAAAAAAATATACTTATTCGCAAATAATCACTATTCATTCGCAAAACGGAAGAGTTTACCAATTCTAATCAAATCGTTTCCGCTTCGACGATGATGGTATGCCCAACTGGTCCCTGTATTTTGCGACTGTTCTGCGTGAGACGACCATTCCTTCTCGTTCCTCAAGCATTTCTACTAGTTTTTGATCTGAAATGGGCTTCTTTTTATCTTCTTCTTTAATATAGTGCTCGATTGCTGCTTTTACTTTTTGTGAGGAAGCCTGGTCATTCTCTGTCGTGGCTATCGCACTTGTAAAAAATGATTTCAATTCGTATGTGCCGGATGGTGTCTGCATGTATTTTTCCCGGACAGTGCGGCTTACAGTCGATTCGTGGATTTCGAGCTCATCGGCAACTTCCCTCATCGTCATAGGATTCAGATGGGCAGATCCGATCAAAAAGAAATCCCGCTGCTTTTCAATGATTTTCATCGATACTTTCAGCAGCGTTTCCTTCCTTTGTTCCAGGCTGCGCTGAATCCACTGGTAATCCCCCTGCTTTTCCTGAAGGAATTTATTCACTTCAGGGTCCCGGTGCCCAGATAGCTGTCTGAAATATCCGTCATTAAAGGAAACCTTCGGAATCAGCGCGTCAAACACGCTGACTGAAAGCTCGTCACCATCACGCTTGACTACCACGTCAGGCACAATATAGGCAGATTTTTCACGCTGGAAAGTCGCACCTGGTTTTGGATTCAGCTGCTGGATATCGTCATGGACCTTCTGGATGTCCTTCAAACCAACGTTCAGCATTTTCGCAATTGCCTTCCACTTTTTCTCGGCAAAAAGAAGGAAGTGGTCGCGGATAATCGTTATTGCCAGTTCATTTTCTGATGTCCGGCTTTGTCTTATTAATTGAAGCAACAGGCACTCCTGAAGGTCCTTTGCCGCAATACCAGCCGGGTCCAATGACTGGAGTTTGAAGAAAGCGGAATCGATGATTTCTTCCTCCACTCCGAACTTTTCCCCGAGGTTTTCTCTTTCAATGGTCAAGTAACCGTTTTCATCTATGTTTTCAATCAATACTTGTAAAATCAACTTTTCTTCAGGCAACGCTTTTAGCAAATTCAATTGAGAAAGTAGATAGTCTTCGAGCGTGTCACTCTCACCCGAGCCAATCTGCTCAATCAAGTTTTTCTGGTCCCGTTCGAATGTCTTTCTTTTCGTTTTTCGTGTACGGTCCATACTGGCATCAAAATGAGAGATGTTTTTAAAGTCTACTTGCATCAGGGGATTTTCCATTGATTTAGCTTCAAGAAATGCCGCAAGCTCCTGTGCTGAGTATTGCAAGAGTGCGATTGCCTGGGTCAGCTCCTGAGTCATCGCCAATTTTAACGTCTGTTTTTGCCATAAACCAGCTTTCAAATCCATCAAAATCACCCCTGCAATCATTTTACATGATAAACAGGCTTTCGTGTATGGAAAGAATTTGGTATGACATCTACTTCGTGTATATAAAAAACCTCTTGCCTGAAATCAGGCAAGAGGCTTTCAGCAGCAAATTTTAGCCGGATCCTCTAAGATTCCGCTGCTTTCCTAAGATTTCATGTTACCTTCTGCGTCTGATAGATCTGTTTACGGCTGGAGTGTTTCTAATTTGAGTATTGCGGATAGGAGTAGTTGGCGCAGGCGGACAATAATTTCCAGGTTGTGCTCCTACTACTGGCGGTTCTTCTTCAGGTACTACACACTCAGGCAACTCAACTGTATAGTTGATAACAGCACTTGTGCTTGCATCATTCACTGTTTCAGAGTTGATGATAATGTCAATATCCTCACATGTAAGTGTTTCTTCTGGGAATGGATTATCATCAATATTGCATGTAAAACTTCGGTAGGTACAGCTTCCGGGATTGTGAAACATGTCGAATTTTCAGGAACTGTTGCTGTGCAATCAAAAGTGTCGATATCTTCTTCTGGGCATACGCAAGCATCTGGGCATATGATACATGCTGGACCGCAAATAACACCGCAAGCTTCAAGTGGTCCAAATTTTAGTGCTGCACATACTTCCTCATCGACTACTGGCGGCAGGTTAAAGACAAAGGCGAATAATTAGGAACTGCCAGCTTCTAAAAAGCCAAGCCCTTCTGGTTGTTCTGTTCCCAAATCATCAAATTTAAAACCAGTTACCCGCAGACCTTCACTACATGGAGATCCCTCAGGGCAAGGGTCTGGGGCAGTGCCAGGATTTTCAAAGGTTTCACCACTTGTAACTTCGTCCAATGGAATCAAATCTGCCAGATCATCTCCAGTGAAAACCTCACTAATAAAAGCCTCGCCAATAAAATCTAGACAAGGTGCATCAATTCCTAATACCCAATCACTCAAAGCGCTTTCAGCGTCTATTTTGTCGATGCGGTAAATCCACCTATAACCTGTGCCAAAACGTTCGATATCCAGCAAAGTATATGAAACGTTGCATCATCAACTTCAATCAAAACTGGTTCAAAGCACGTGTCAGGCACTTGCTGCAATAACTTAAAATGTGGCATTTACATCTTCCTTTCATAAAATATTGAGGTGGAAATGCACCTCTCTATTGCTCTATGAAAGAGAGCAAATGCTTGTTTAGGTGAATGCTCCTAGTCGTATACACTATTTTGAAAGTAATAGGAAAATCCACATATTGTAGTGGCTGAAAATAAAAAAAATCCCGCTGAGCCAAAATTGGACTCAGCGGGATTTTAATGACGCCCTCGGCAGGAATCGAACCCACATCTCAAGAACCGGAATCTTACGTGCTATCCGTTGCACCACGAGGGCATGTTACAAGTTAGCGTTACGCTTACCTATTATAGGTTAAGTTTTCCCGGTTTGCAAGAATGATTTTTTGGAAGGGCAGCCAGTAAGGTTGTTTAAAAATGACAATCTTGGGTAAGATGGATACGGTACAGTAAATTGGAATATATATTATTGTCGAACAGTTTCTGCAGACTATGCAAGCGATTCGTTTGACCTTTATTGACCATGCGTGTATCATGAAACTACATAGGTGTTCTGGCAAACGAACCAGTTTATGCCAGCCTGCAATTTGCCTTTATAAAGGCAGTAACTGCTTTTTTAAGGGCAGTAAATGATCTTTACGTTAAAGGAGGAAAACAAACATGAACTTGATTCCTACAGTCATTGAACAAACGAATCGGGGCGAAAGGGCATATGATATTTATTCCCGCCTTTTAAAGGATCGCATCATTATGCTGGGAAGCGGGATTGATGACAATGTTGCCAACTCAATCGTAGCTCAGTTGCTTTTCCTGGAAGCTGAAAATCCGGAAAAAGACATCTCCATCTACATTAATAGCCCGGGCGGCAGCATCACTGCCGGTATGGCAATCTACGATACTATGCAGTTCATCAAGCCAGATGTCCAAACAATATGTATCGGTATGGCTGCTTCCATGGGTGCATTCCTTCTCGCTGCTGGTACAAAAGGGAAGCGTTATGCACTTCCGAACGCAGAAGTCATGATTCACCAGCCACTGGGTGGTGCTCAGGGACAGGCGACAGAAATTGAAATCGCTGCGAAGCGCATTCTTTTCCTTCGTGAAAAGCTGAATACAATCCTTTCTGAGCGTACTGGCCAGCCACTTGAAGTCATCTCGAAAGATACTGACCGTGACAACTTCATGACTGCTGACCGTGCGAAGGAATATGGTCTTGTTGACCAGATCATCACTCGCAATGTGCTTGAAGAAAAGAAGGATAAATAATCCGATTTAAAAACTCGCTCTTTAAAGGGAGCGAGTTTTTGTTTTTTCAACCTTATTTTATAGGATTAGTTTTCTTTCTGGATATATTCAGCGAGCTTTTCCACTGCTTCTTCCTCATCATTGCCTTCTGCGATCAGGTTCACGGATGCGCCAGCACTAACGGCAAGGCTCATCAATCCCATGATGCTCTTCGCGTTCACCTTTTTTCCGTCCTTCTCTAGAAATATATCAGATGAGAACCTGTTTGCTTCTTGCACGAACAACGCCGCAGGGCGAGCCTGTAAACCAGTTTTCAATTTTACTTCCACCTGTTTTTCCACCATTGCTTTTCCTCCTCTAACCCTCTATTTATTTGTAATTTGTCCGGCACGCAGTTTATCCGCAATTTCATCGATCTTTCGCAGCCGGTGATTGATTCCTGATTTGCTGATTGTTCCACCGCTTACCATCTCGCCCAACTCTTTAAGGGTGACATCCTGGTAATCGACACGGAGCTGAGCGATTTCCCTCAGCTTTTCCGGTAAAATTTGCAGGCCGACTGTATCCCTTATGAAGCGGATATTCTCTACCTGTCGTAGTGCAGCACCAATTGTTTTATTCAAGTTAGCTGTTTCACAATTCACGAGGCGATTAACCGAGTTTCTCATGTCGCGGACAATCCGGATATCCTCGAATCGCAGCAACGCATTATGTGCACCAACGATGTTCAAAAACTCAGTGATTTTTTCCGCTTCCTTCAAATATGTGATGAAGCCTTTTTTTCGCTCAAGCGTTTTACTGTTCAACCCGAACGTATTCATCAGCTCACATAATGAGTGATTATGTTCCTGATACATGGAGGCAATCTCCAAATGATAGGAGGATGTTTCCGGGTTGTTCACAGAACCTCCCGCAAGGAAAGCGCCTCTTAGATAAGAACGCTTACAACATTTCTTTTTCACTAGTTCAGGCGATATGTCATAAATTATTTCAAAACCTTCTCCTAATATCTTTAAATCCTCCAGAATTTCCCTGGCTGATTCCTTAAGGCGGACAATATAAACATTATTTTTTTTCAGCCGCATCTTTTTGCGCACAAGGAGCTCTACCTGAACCTGATAACTTTTTTTGATCAAGGTATAGATACGCCTGGCAATCGCGGCATTTTCCGTCTGTATGTCTACGATGAGTTTGCGATTTGAGAAGGAAAGGGAACCATTCATCCGGATTAAAGCGGACAGTTCCGCGTCGGCGCAGCAGCCCTTCACGTCTATATTCGTGAGTTCCTTTTTTGTTTCCGAAGCGAACGACACCTTCTCACCCCCTGTTATTTAGCGCTGACACCCTGGCAAGCCAGCGCAGCAGCTGTCTTTTTTATTTTTTTGCTCAATGCATTCAAAAGAGACAAACGCTTGCATCATATATTTACGCGTTATATCTCTTTTTGGTTTCATTTATTATCATAGAATATAAAATTTCTGAAACTTTTTTCGTGTCATGCCTGATGACATTGCCATCCAGCTCAGCGATTTCATCCTGGACGACTTCAATCCCTAATGACATCAGCCGGTCAAGGTCAAAATGGACAGGCTGGGCAAGCTCTTCCTTATAACGTAGTTCAACATCCGGCGGGATTGTCTCACTGTTCACAAGAATCGTATCAATAAAAGCACAGTCCATGTGGTCATAGATTGCTTTAATATGATCACTGGCAGCAAAATCATGTGTCTCCCCTGCCTGGGTCATCAGGTTGCAAATATACACCTTGCGTGCTTTGGCTTTGCAAACTTCCTTGCCAAGTCTCTTTACGAGCAAATTCGGCAGTATGCTAGTATACAAACTGCCCGGCCCGATCACAATCAAATCAGCTTCCCTGATGGCCTGGAGAGTTTCAGGCAATGGCTTTACTCCTTCTGGATTCAAAAAGACCCTTTTGATCCTTTTTCCGGAGTAAGGTATTTTGGATTCTCCCCTGACGATGCTGTCATCCTCCATCACCGCATTAAGCATAACGCTCCTGTTTGCCGCCGGCAGTACTTTCCCGCGCACATTCAGGACCTTGCTCATTTCCTGTATCGCATGAACAAAATTGCCGGTGATCGACGTCATCGCGGCCAAGATTAGATTGCCAAGCGAATGGCCGGACAATTCATTGGCTGTATTGAATCGGTGCTGGAACATCTCTTCGATCAACGGCTCCACATCTGAAAGTGCTGCAAGGACATTCCGGATATCCCCCGGTGGAGGAATTTGCATATCCTCCCTCAATCGGCCAGAGCTGCCGCCATCATCAGCAACCGTGACAATCGCAGTGATGTCGACTGGGTGTTTTTTCAAGCCCCGCAGCAGGACAGGGAGACCCGTTCCACCCCCGATGATGACGATTTTTGGCAGTCCATCCGTCATCATTTTATATGTCCCTGCCTTTTATCGATATCACGGTGGGTCACACGGGTATGATAGTCTTTCTCGAAAAATCTGGCGATGTGTTCCGCCAGGGCAACAGAACGGTGCTGGCCGCCTGTGCAGCCGATGGCAATGATTAGCTGAGCCTTTCCTTCCCTTTTATAGTGAGGGAGCATGAAACCCAGCAAATCAGTCACCTTTTCAAGGAACTTGCTCGTCTCGTTCCATTTTAAAACATATGTCGACACGTCTTCATCAAGACCTGTTTTTGGACGCATGTGTTCAATATAATGTGGATTTGGCAAAAAGCGGACGTCAAAAACAAGGTCAGCATCAATTGGTATTCCATGCTTGAAACCAAAGGACATGACATTGACCGTAAAAATCGTCTTCTTGTTCACCGAAAACTCCTCAAGGATTTTTTCACGGAGTTCTTTCGGCTTCATTCCTGTTGTTTTGTAGATAAGCTGCGCTCTACCCTTCAGTTCTTCCAGAAGCTCTCGTTCAAGCTGGATGCCTTCAAGCGGCAGTCCGGATGGAGCAAGCGGGTGCGAACGTCTCGTTTCTTTATAGCGGCGCACAAGAGTCGAGTCATCCGCGTCAAGGAACAATACCTGTGGTGTCACCCATGAAGTTTCAGCCAAATCATCCAGCGCTTTAAATAGAGAGTCAAAAAATTCGCGTCCTCGCAAATCCATGACCAGTGCCACTTTGTTCATTTTCGTGCCAGATTCCTTCATTAACTCAAGGAATTTCGGCAGCAAAGTTGGCGGCAGGTTGTCGACGCAGAAGAAACCAAGGTCTTCGAAGCTCTGGATGGCGACGGTTTTACCTGCGCCAGACATACCTGTTATAATCACGAGCTGGGTATCAGTGCTTGAACCGGTACTCATATCTCTTTCCCCCTGCAAATAAAGTTATTTATGGTATCAATTTGGATCGAGCCTGTAATTGATCAGCTCAAAATCCGGTGTATAAGTAAAAGTGCCATAGATAATTCCTTGTCCATGGACCATGTATTCCAGGATGTGATAATCTCCCGCTGCCATTGGCAGGTCTTTTATGCCGTCAAGCTCATGCCAGGCAAGTGTTCCTTCCTCACATTCATCCAGGTTGATGCCATCTGCCTCAGTGGCGTAAAACGTGAACATCATCCACTCGGATACAACTTGATCATCTTCCTTGATGACAAATGTGAAAATCCCTTTTATTTGCGGATTGCGCAGGTAAATCCCTGTTTCTTCGCGAAATTCCCTGACACATGAATCCTTCACGGTTTCTCCTGGTTCCATTTTTCCGCCTGGAGCCACCCACCAATTTCGGCGCGGCTTTTGCAGCAGCAAAATCTTATTATCTTTTACTAAAACACAATTCGTCACTCGCTGCATCAAATCCACCTCTTTATATGTGCGTGCGTAAAGGCCATCAAGGCACTTTAAAGTTTTCGTAAGCTCTGCTGTTTTTCACACAGAAATGGCTCCTGTTTTTCGATTCCAATCAACATCAAAAAAAGCAGCAATCGCGGAAAAAACAGTCCTGCAAAAAAGCCGAACTTTTATTCTTTCCATTATACTATTTTTAGTTTTTCGCCACAATGAATACAAAGATGATATTTTTGTTAAGGAATAAGTGAGTTTAGCAGATACAAATTTCGGTAAGCGTATGGTGTTATAATCCGATACAACGGCCTGTTTCACTTTTATGCAAAAAAAAGAGCACAGGATAACCTGTGCCGTCAAAGGATTATATTTTTAAAAGGGGGTCAATTTCTATTCCTATAATACCCCATGATTGTTTCACTACTGTTACAGGAGAATTAATATATAATTACGTTTTGTT